>NZ_PTSN01000003.1:0-283557 GCF_002965865.1 Escherichia sp. MOD1-EC6098 | reverse complement strand
CGGTGAAAGTTATAACTGTCTCATTGAGGTAATATTCCGTCATAATGGCATGAGTCCTTTTTAATAAACGAATTATTTTTTGATGGGTTTTTATTTATTTTTTAGTCATGAAGGTGACGTCTATTGCCGTCTGAAGGGCTGTTTTCTCTAATGCTCCAGGCGGAGGGATATTTGCCGCTCTGTCATTCATGTTTAAATCAAGCTGCCCTGATTGTGTATTTATTTTTCCGTTCTCTGTTGCTGTAATATTAAAATTCTTACAGGTTATATTAAATATTCCGTCACTGGTCATTTGCAGGATAGTTTCTCCGCAGCTAAGAATAATGGAATCTCCCGCAGCAAGGCGTAAATTCTGCACTGTCTGAATTGTTTTATCCCCTCCGGCGAGAGAGATATCATCTGTCTGAACTGTTAGAGAACGTTTCTCACCAATAATCGCAGTTTCTGTTTTATCAATAACTTTAAGGCGATTATTGCCCACCCAATGGCTTTCATTATTATTTACTTCAATGCGTTGATCTTTCTCGGCATGCAACCAGACTTCTTCTCCGCCAGTTTTATCCTCAAAACGCAGGGCGTTAGCATTGGTTGGGCCGCCGCCGATGGTGTGGCTGTAAAACCCGCTTTGCGTCGCTGCGCCCGGTAGTCCCCACGGAGGCATGGTGTCCTGGTTGTATGTCCGCCCCACGATAATGGGTAAATCCGGGTCACCGTTTTTGAAATCCACTAGAACTTCCTGACCAATGCGCGGGATCTGAATGCCACCGAATCCTTTACCCGCCCACGGATAACTGACACGGATCCAGCAGGAGCTGTTTTCGTCATTCTTACCGTAACGATCCCAGCCAAACTGAACTTTCACCCGGCCATATTTATCCGTCCAGATTTCCTGCCCCGCCGGGCCAGTCACGATGGCGCTCTGCGGACCTTTGGTATGGGGTTTGCTCAGAGTTCGCTGCGGACGGTAAACTTCATTGGTGGGATGCAACTCAAAGCTGGTTGAGTAAGAGAAGTGCTGCTCCTGGCCGCTGTGTTGCGCATTGTCCTGTATAAATAGTGTGGTCTGTGCCAGCAGATATTCCCGGTTCACTTCGGCTGTTGGATAGTTTTCCAGGATGAAGGTAAAACCTGTCATCAGGGTACGAATATTGCCACTGCCCTGTACCCGACTACCGGGGCTACGCTGTTCTTCCATGCGGATGCGTGTCAGCATTTCACCTTCACTCTTTGTGAAGTAGTCTCCCGGCCATTCGTAGTGCTCATATTCAGCAAGGCCGGTTTCACGTGGATTAGCCACGGTGCTCTTCAGCAGTGAACGCGGCTTCATAAAGTCGAAATCATTCAGCACCCACTGTCCGCTGCGCAGGCTTTCATTTGCTGTGATGGTATGGATAAACTCCTTGTCCAGTTTCAGCCCTTTCTGGTAATAACACACCAGCGGCGAATCTGCGCATGTCTTGTGGACATTAATGGCATCAGCCACCACTAACGTGTGACTGTTCTCGCTGTGCTCAAACCACCAGTAGATACCCCACTCCTGCATCAGGCGCTGAATAAAATCAAAATCTGTTTCACCGTACTGCACCTGCCAGGTGCGAATCGGATAATTTTCCACCAGTCGTTTTTCCACTGGCCAGGGGTACTCATCCAGTACCTCATCCAGGATGTCCACCACGTTTTTATTCTGAAACGCTTTGTAGTCACTCGTGTGGGTCAGTATTTTTAACCACGGTTCGATCCGCAGTTCATACACCACCGAACGTCCTTGATGACCAGCCACGCGCGCCGCCGTCACCAGCCCGCTGATATACCGTTTTCCGCCGCCATCCAATTCGATATGGACGCACAGATCTTTGCCTACCATCGATTTGAGCTGCAGGTTGGCTGCGGGGGAAACATAGCCTATGTTCAGGGTGTCAGGAGTTTTTAATTTAATAGAATAAGTAAATAGTTCCCCTACTGTTTCTGTACCACCTAAGCTTGCGAACAGTAACATTCCATCAGGAACAGCGCTGCCGCTCAAAGTCACGTTATGCTTACCCGATCCAATTAGTGTGCCGGATGGGTAATCTGTAGCTGTAAAACTCATAATTAATCCTTTTAACTAGGAATGGCTAAGTGCTAATAAGAAATCTTACAGAGAAGAAAATATATAAAATATTCGTCGTTGGCATAAAACACCTCAATACTTATGAGTGCTACTGAAGGTACTATCAACCATATATACCATGAAGAATGCACAGTCATGTTACCCTGGCGAAAATATTCACCTGAAGCACATTAATAAAACCAATGAAATTATTTAACTTGTCATTTGATATGATTATCATCAAGTCTTAAAATACGTCCCCCTGTTCTAATCATGCTAAAACCATAGTATTCTTTTTTACTTCCGGAAGAGAGCATATATTTTCCGATATAAATAACATCTGAAGATAGCTCACTTATGTCAATACATACGGGATCGAACTGACCAGTCACTCTTTTCAGTTTTATTGCATTACCATATTTACCTTCATATAAAATATAATTTAAAATCATATTCCCATCGTCTGGTTTTGAACAAACCCGTGCGTCTTGTAAATATATATTACCGGGCAACAATGGACGAACATAATCACCAACAGTGCATCCCGATAAAAAGAGCAACAAAAAGAATCTCTTCATATGACGCCCGCAGGAAATAAATTAAGCACCTTTTTGTATTTTTCCGATAGAGTATTCACTGATTCAGTTGTATCTCCTACATAGTTAACATTTGCCAAATCAGCTACCAATCCATAGTTAATCAATAGCCAATAATCAGCAACTATAGATGCTTGTTGTTCCATTGAATAAGAAGCAATTGACTGTAAATTAAGATCGTAATGATAATTTGCCGCCCAGGAAAACAAACCACGCAACTTAACTGAATACCCTTTCTGATATTGCCAAACATGCATCATTTCATGAATAAACAAGTGAGAAGCACCAGCTACTGTTTCACGATCGCCAGGCATTGCTTGCGATGAAAAATCTGAACTATAAACAGCATCAGGATAATACATTTCCCCGTTTGGGGTCATCGCTGTTCTTTCCCCTTGACCTGGCAAGTGTTTTTCATTGTGGATCCATACCTTGTTATAATCAATTGTATTCTCAAAAATCGATCTGGCTAATGTTAATTCACCAGATGTCATTCTCCTTAATGACATCTCATTCCTCCTGGAAATAATATTTTTCAGATAAAAAACAAACGCTCTTTTATTATTTATTAAATAGGGTTCTCTTTGATGTTCAACATTTCAACTTTATGCAGTGTTGATGACATCATCTTCATAGACAATGAAATCAAAGCAAGTTATCAAAGTTTCCCATTACGATTACTTAACATTAACTCTCAGTATCTTTGTTTATCTATCTTCAATATCAATAGTTGATGCAAATGATTGCACGGATAACATAATCCTCATCAATTAATTAATATCTGTAAACGCTACCGCCCCACCCTGATATCATGATCTGCACGTGGCTATCTTAACGTGATGCTCCATACATTAGTAATGTAAATCATGAATTCGGAATATATCAAATTCACTTCATAAATTAATATCGAGAATGATATACATATTAAAATTATATTGAAGTAATGTTTTAAGAGTTGTATTCCCCTGAAACCAGTCATACGCCAGTCCCCCACTGTTCAGTGATAATCAGCGAAGGGATATGTTGGCGACCAACCACACTAGTGACCACTGAAACCACGGGCGTTCAGAGCGACGAACGAGGAACAAAAGATCTGGTCTGCAATCGAGTACCCTCAACGCAACAATAGTTGTATCAGTCATAATTTCACCAGATTGCTATTTTGTCGTCAGTCGCTTTTATACCCATACATTTAGAGCGGGATCATTTTGCATCGTTACACGATAACAGGTAGGATTCTGCGCCGACAGTTATACCCATAAAGAATAATGGTGAAGGCTGTCATTGCCACGGTGAATAAACAAACCATGTGGTGTCATATATAACCTTTTAGCGAGAAACTCAGGGAGCGCAATGAGTAAACACGACACAGATACTTCAGATCAACACGCCGCGAAACGCCGCTGGCTTAATGCCCACGAAGAGGGCTATCACAAAGCGATGGGTAATCGCCAGGTGCAGATGATCGCCATTGGTGGCGCGATTGGTACTGGTTTGTTTTTAGGCGCAGGTGCCCGACTGCAAATGGCGGGACCAGCACTGGCACTGGTTTATTTAATCTGCGGCTTGTTTTCGTTTTTTATTTTGCGTGCGTTGGGTGAGTTGGTATTACATCGCCCTTCCAGTGGCAGTTTTGTCTCATATGCCCGTGAGTTTTTGGGTGAGAAAGCCGCTTATGTTGCTGGCTGGATGTACTTCATCAACTGGGCAATGACCGGGATTGTCGATATTACTGCAGTTGCACTGTATATGCATTACTGGGGCGCGTTTGGCGATATTCCACAATGGGTATTTGCGCTCGGGGCATTAACCATCGTCGGCACCATGAATATGATAGGTGTAAAATGGTTTGCAGAGATGGAGTTCTGGTTTGCGCTGATTAAAGTTCTCGCCATTGTTACCTTTCTGGTCGTGGGTACAGTGTTCCTCGGTAGCGGTCAGCCACTGGATGGCAACACCACAGGATTTCATTTAATTACCGATAATGGCGGTATCTTCCCCCACGGTTTATTGCCTGCACTGGTGTTGATTCAGGGCGTAGTATTTGCTTTCGCTTCCATTGAGATGGTGGGAACTGCCGCCGGAGAATGTAAAGATCCGCAGACCATGGTGCCTAAAGCCATTAACAGCGTGATTTGGCGTATTGGTCTGTTTTATGTCGGTTCCGTGTTGTTGCTGGTGATGTTATTGCCGTGGAGCGCGTATCAGGCGGGGCAAAGTCCGTTTGTGACGTTCTTCTCTAAACTTGGCGTGCCGTACATCGGCAGCATTATGAATATCGTGGTGCTGACCGCCGCACTCTCCAGCCTGAACTCTGGCCTGTACTGCACCGGACGTATTTTACGCTCAATGGCAATGGGCGGTTCTGCACCAAGTTTTATGGCGAAAATGAGTCGCCAGCATGTTCCGTATGCCGGGATTCTGGCGACGCTGGTCGTGTATGTTGTCGGCGTATTCCTCAATTATCTGGTGCCGTCGCGCGTTTTTGAGATTGTGTTGAACTTTGCGTCGCTGGGAATTATCGCTTCGTGGGCGTTTATCATTGTTTGCCAGATGCGCCTGCGTAAAGCGATTAAAGAAGGTAAAGCGCAGGAAGTCAGTTTTAAACTCCCCGGCGCGCCCTTCACTTCCTGGCTGACTTTACTGTTTTTGCTGTGCGTCCTGGTGCTGATGGCGTTCGATTATCCGAACGGGACTTATACCATCGCGGCACTGCCGGTTATCGGTATTCTGCTGGTTGTGGGTTGGTTTGGTGTGCGTAAACGCGTTGCCGAAGTTCACAGCACTGCGCCAGTCATCGAGGAAGATGAAGAAAAACAGGAAATTGTGTTTAAGCCTGAAACGGCGAGTTAATTGCAAAATTGCCCGGTTTAAAGCCGGATGTGGCGTAAATGCCTTATCCGGCTAACAAACTCTAAATAAATCAAATAATTATGCGTGTTGTAGGCCTGATAAGACGCGACAGCGTTGCATCAGGCATTGTGCTCCGCTTGCCGGATGCGGCGCTAGCGCCTTATCAGGCCTACGAAAGACAAACTCCCCTGTGTCGATTACAGCGCAATACGAATCACATCGTCCGGCTGGGTAGCTTCCTGCTGTTTAGTGGATTTTTGTTTAACACTGACATACAGCGTTTTGCCATCGGCAGACAGCGCCAGGCTGTTCGGATGGGTCGGCGTATCGAACGTTTTCACTACCTTGTAGGTTTTCGCGTCAATCACACTGACTTTACCTGCCTGACGATGTGTCACATAGGCTTCATTACGCGCCGGGTTAAACAGCACAGCCAGTGATTCCGGTGCCGCTACCTTCGCCAGAATATTGCCTTCACGAGTATCAACCACCAGCACTTCCGCAGCTTTGGAGTCGGTGATAAACGCACGCTGGTTGGCGGTATCGAGACTAATGTTGATAAAGAAGTGCTCTTTGCCATCATCCAGCAACTTTTTACGGCTCAAAATTTTGTTGTCGGTGGTGTCGATAGTAATCAATTCACCGTCAGCGTTGGTGGTATAGAGACGTTTGCCTTTGCTATCCAACGCCAGGCCAGTGCTCATTTTACCGGTGTTCTGGATGGCAGTTTTCAGTTTGATATTCTCACCGTCAATCACCCAGATCACGCTCTCCTTCCCAATACCGCTGATGTAAACGGTATTCGTGGCATCATCTGCTACCAGTTCACGCGGCTGCAGCGGGCGCACCTCTTCCGTGCGCTTACGATCATCCAGCACCAGACGCCCTTTCACTTCGCCCGTTTTGGCATCGATCGCCGTGACCGCGCTGTTTACGGTGTTACCAAACCACAACGTCTGGGTGGCATTGTTAATGGTGGCGCCAAACGGTTTGAGATCATTATGAATCACCTGAGTCACTTCCAGAGTGACCGGATCGAGACGATAAACCACCCCGCCTTTATCCAGTTTGCGGCTTTGCGATGTAGCGAGCCACAGCGCATTTTCCTGCTGGCTATAAGCCATTTCGTAAGCGCCTTTACCTACCGCTTTACGCAGCATTTCTTCCGCTGCCTGCGTGCTGAACGATGAAGCAACGAGCAATGAACCTAACAGTAATGAACCACGCAGACGCGATGAGAACAGATGACGTAAATGCATGACGACTCCCTTTGATGAACCGATATTTTTGCTGCTTCACAATGCTTCGCTGAGCGTAATCTTCGTTACACCCTTGTTATAAATGGGAATGGTAATCATTATTTTCTCAAATGTGGAGTATTTCTTGCTGTTACGACTACAATTTTCTCAATTGGTTAACGTATCGTGCCGTTTTGTTTTCTATAAATTTACAAATTCATTACCATAGCGATGTTTTTCCATTCTGAACCTGGCTTTTTTCATGAAGATTTTTTCCGTCCGACAGACTGTTTTATCTGCGCTGATTGTCCTTTCCCCATCCGTTTTTGCCGCTAATGAACAAACCATGATTGTGAGTGCCACACCACAGGTGGTTTCAGAGCTGGATACCCCAGCGGCGGTCAGTGTGGTTGATGGCGAAGAGATGCGCCTGGCAACACCGCGCATTAACTTGTCTGAATCACTGACCAGCGTGCCTGGTTTACAGGTACAAAACCGGCAGAACTATGCGCAGGATTTACAGTTGTCGATTCGTGGATTTGGTTCCCGCTCTACTTACGGGATCCGCGGGATTCGCCTGTATGTGGACGGCATTCCCGCCACCATGCCCGACGGGCAAGGACAAACGTCTAATATCGATTTAAGTAGCGTGCAAAACGTGGAAGTACTGCGTGGCCCCTTTTCCGCCCTCTATGGCAACGCTTCCGGTGGGGTGATGAATGTCACCACACAAACGGGGCAACAACCGTCAGGCATTGAAGCCAGCAGTTACTATGGCAGTTTTGGTAGCTGGCGTTACGGGTTGAAGGCAACGGGAGCAATGGGTGACGGCACACAGGCTGGCGATGTCGATTACACCGTTTCGACCACACGTTTTACGACCCACGGCTACCGTGACCATAGTGGTGCACAGAAAAATTTAGCCAATGCCAAATTGGGCGTACGTATTGATGATGCCAGCAAATTAAGCCTGATTTTTAATAGTGTGGATATCAAAGCAAACGACCCTGGTGGGTTGACCGAAGCAGAATGGAAAGCGGATCCGCAACAAGCTCCTCGCGCTGAACAGTACGATACACGGAAAACCATCAAGCAAACTCAGGCTGGAGTGCGTTATGAGCGTAGTCTTAGCGCCAGCGATGAGATGAGCGTGATGATGTACGCGGGTGAGCGTGAAACGACCCAGTACCAGTCAATCCCGATGGCACCACAACTTCCCCCGTCACACGCAGGCGGCGTGATTACGCTGCAACGCCATTATCAGGGAATAGACAGTCGCTGGACACACCGCGGCGAACTGGGTGTTCCGTTCACTTTAACCACCGGTTTAAACTATGAAAACATGAGTGAAAACCGCAAGGGCTACAATAACTTCCGCTTGAATTACGGCATACCAGAATACGGGCAAAAAGGTGATTTGCGCCGCGACGAGCGTAATCTGATGTGGAACGTCGATCCCTATTTACAGACCCAGTGGCAACTGACTGACAAACTGTCACTGGATGCTGGCGTGCGCTATAGCTCAGTATGGTTTGATTCCAACGATTATTACATTACTCCCGGTAACGGCGATGACAGCGGAGATGCCAGTTATCACAAATGGCTGCCAGCCGGATCGTTAAAATACGCCATCACCGATGCCTGGAATATCTATCTGGCAGCGGGACGCGGCTTTGAAACGCCGACCATTAATGAACTTTCATACCGTGCCGATGGGCAAAGCGGGATGAACTTTGGTTTAAAACCGTCCACCAACGATACAATCGAAATCGGCAGTAAAACGCGTATTGGCGATGGTCTGTTTAGCCTCGCAGTGTTCCAGACCGATACTCATGATGAAATCGTTGTCGATAGCAGTAGCGGTGGGCGTACCACTTATAAAAATGCCGGGAAGACGCGTCGTCAGGGAGCCGAGCTGGCGTGGGATCAACGTTTCGCCGGAGATTTCCGCGTAAAAGCGTCGTGGACCTGGCTTGATGCAACATATCGCAGCGACGTTTGTAACGATCAGAACTGTAATGGTAACCGGATGCCAGGGATCGCCCGCAATATGGGCTTTGCGTCTTTAGGTTACGTACCAGAAGAAGGCTGGTATGCCGGTACAGAAGCGCGATATATGGGCGATATTATGGCTGATGACGAAAACACGGCAAAAGCGCCCTCTTATACTCTCGTTGGTTTGTTTACCGGCTATAAATATAATTACCGCAATATGACGGTGGATTTATTTGGTCGGGTCGATAATTTATTCGACAAAGAATATGTCGGATCGGTGATTGTTAATGAATCCAATGGCCGATATTACGAGCCAGCACCTGGACGGAATTATGGTATTGGCGTAAATCTCGCATGGCGGTTTGAATAATATTACGTGGTGGCGGTATAACACCGCCACCTGTTTTGTTAATTGTCATCCGCCACACGAATAACGACTTTGCCGAAGTTTTTACCTTCTAACAGGCCAATAAAAGTCTGTGGGGCATTTTCTAAACCGTCGGTCATTTGCTCGCGATAATGGATTTTCCCCTCTTTCACCCATTGCCCCATCTCCTGCTGGAACTCATGGATCCGGTGCCCATAATCCTGGCTGATAATAAAGCCTTGCAGACGAATACGTTTTTTCAGCACCGTGGCCATCAGCAACGGTAAACGATCCGGACCAGATGGCAATTCCGTCGCATTATAGCCGCTCACTAAGCCGCAGACAGGAATGCGCGCGGATGTATTGAGCAACGGCAACACGGCATCAAACACTTTACCGCCCACATTTTCATAATAGATATCAACACCTTTCGGACACGCCTTCGTCAGTTGCTCAGCAAAATCATCCGCATGGTGATCAAGGCAAACATCGAAACCCAGTACATCAGTAGCATGGCGGCATTTTTCAGCGCCACCGGCAACACCCACCACCCGACAGCCTTTCAGTTTGCCGATTTGCCCCACCGTTGCGCCAACAGGGCCGGTTGCAGCAGCAACCACCAGCGTTTCCCCCTTTTTAGGTTGACCGATATCCAGCAAGCCCATATAAGCGGTAAAACCAGGCATCCCCAGCACACCCAGCGACCACGAAGGGTTTTGTGGCTGATCGCCAAGTTTCACCAGTTCATCACCGCTGGATATGTCGTAGTCCTGCCAGCCGCTGTAGCCCAGCACCCAGTCGCCAGGCTGGTAGTCCGGATGATTTGATTCCACCACCCGGCTCACCGTGCCGCCAACCATCACGCCACCAATATCAACCGGTGGTGAATAGGATGGCTCATCGCTCATGCGCCCGCGCATATACGGGTCCAGCGACAGATAAACTGTGCGCAGTAACACCTGACCTTCACCTGGCGTGGCAACGTCATCTTCTTCCAGACGGAAATTCTCCGGAACCGGCGCTCCATGCGGACGCGAGGCCAGAACCCAACGGCGGTTACGCTGCTTTTGTTGCCCCATAATGATCTCCTGTGCTTTTGGCATGAATCCATCAATGGTAGCAGGCTCACGTGGTTAGATGTGTTTGTATGCATCACATTCGTCCAGCAATACACAATAATTTCATTGTAGATTGCGTTGCTTCCGGCTGTTTTCGATAGTATTGATAGCATCATTACTATTCGATGTTTTATAGAGGCTCGACATGTCCATCCGTTTTGCCCGCAAAGCCGATTGTGCTGCAATTGCAGAAATTTATAACCACGCCGTGTTGTATACGGCGGCTATCTGGAACGACCAAACGGTGGATGCAGATAACCGAATCGCCTGGTTTGAAGCGCGAACATTATCCGGTTATCCGGTGCTGGTGAGCGAAGAAAATGGCGTTGTCACGGGGTATGCCTCATTTGGTGACTGGCGTAGTTTCGACGGTTTTCGCCATACAGTGGAACATTCGGTATATGTTCATCCGGATCATCAGGGCAAAGGTCTTGGGCGCAAATTGTTAAGCCGGTTGATTGATGAAGCGCGGGATTGCGGGAAGCATGTCATGGTTGCCGGGATCGAGTCGCAAAATCAGGCCTCGCTGCATCTACACCAGTCGCTGGGATTTGTCGTCACCGCACAAATGCCGCAGGTAGGCACTAAATTTGGTCGCTGGCTGGATCTCACCTTTATGCAGTTGCAACTCGACGAACGCAGTGAACCGGACGCTATCGGATGAATCAGTCGCTTACCCTTGCCTTTTTGATCGCCGCCGGGATTGGCCTGGTGGTGCAAAACACATTGATGGTGCGCATCACTCAGACCTCCTCCACCATTCTCATCGCCATGCTACTGAACTCACTGGTGGGAATTGTGCTGTTCGTGTCTATTTTGTGGTTTAAACAAGGGATGGCAGGGTTTGGCGAACTGGTGTCCAGCGTGCGTTGGTGGACTCTAATCCCTGGTTTGCTGGGATCATTTTTTGTCTTCGCCAGTATCAGCGGGTATCAAAATGTGGGGGCGGCAACGACCATTGCGGTACTGGTCGCCAGCCAACTTATTGGAGGTCTGGTACTGGATATTTTCCGCAGTCATGGCGTGCCACTTCGGGCGTTGATTGGCCCAATTTGCGGAGCGGTTTTATTGGTAGTTGGCGCCTGGTTGGTGGCCAGACGCACGTTTTAATCAGAGGATGGTGCCACCTTTCGTTAACTGTTCGTGGCGCGCTTCCATATCTTCTTTATGCTTGCGTCCGTGATGGGCGATTGCTGTGCGCAAACGCTGTTGCTGGGTGTAGCGATCTTCCCGACTTAACTCTGCGTCATCGCTCAGGGCGATTAACAATTCGTTCATATGGGCAATGACGCTCTCCTCAATCGCGGCATCCACGCGCGCGATGACCTCATCCAGATGCGACATACTTTCTCCTTAGCCACTTGTGAAATTTATCGATTCACTCAAATGATATAAGTCTGCGTTGTGCCGTCAAGCCAGCGAGTAAGATTTAAAACAGTGAAAACAGTAGCGCCACTGGAAAACTCATCGGCCATGTGATCCCCACCAGAAAGGCGCTCAGAAAGCGAATGCTCTTCTTATCGTGGGAAAGAAACCAGGTAATAAGAAAGGCGATTACTGCCATAACAGCATAAAAAACAAGCAAACATTGAAAAAGAGACATGTACAGGCATCCAGCCAGGTGAATAAAACGCGCGCAAATATGCGTCATTTCTTGATGCGCATCAAGTTTTCAATCCATTTAAGATAAATTCAATAACCTACGGCATGCTCTTGTCCATCTTCAGAATGAGTATGATTGCGGATTTTCCCAACCCGTACTATACACATAGGGGCTATGACAAAAGGTGGCAAAAATGAACGTTTCCAGTAAAACTGTAGTGTTGATAAATCTCTTTGCTGCTGTTGGGTTGTTTACTCTTATCTCTATGAGATTTGGTTGGTTTATTTGATGTAGCGATATTGCACGCAGCACGTACTGTCAGAGAGAAATCAACTCTCTGACAGTAGGTTAGATCCTCTCACACTCTCCAGATTTACAACACTATCCTTAATGCTTAACCATTACGTGGCGTACTACGGTGTAATCTTCCAGCCCATAAAGTGACATATCTTTGCCATAACCTGAAAGTTTCTGCCCGCCGTGCGGCATTTCACTGACCAGCATGAAGTGGGTATTGACCCAGGTGCAGCCATATTGCAGACGAGCGCTCACACGATGCGCCCGACCGACATCTTTCGTCCACACCGAAGAGGCCAACCCGTACTGACTGTCATTCGCCCAGTTAACCACTTGCTCTTCGTTGTCGAAGGCCGTCACGCTCACTACCGGGCCAAATACCTCTCTTTGAACGATGGCATCTTCTTGTAACGCACCGGCCAGCAGTGTAGGCGCATAATAATAACCGTTACCCTGCCGTTTTTCACCGCCGGTGATCACCTTAATGTGTCCCGTCGCCTTCGCCTCTTCCACCGCCCTGCTGACGCGTTCGAGATGTGCCAGTGAGCTTAACGGCCCCAGCTCTGTGGCCCCATCATCCGGTGCGCCAGATTTTAACGTTGCCACTGCGGCACCGAGTTTTTCCACCAGCGCGTCGTAAATACCTTTTTGCGCGTAGATACGACAGGCAGCAGTGCAATCTTGTCCGGCATTGTAATAGCCAAAGGTGCGCACACCTTCGACCACTGCTTCAATATCTGCATCATCAAAGACAATCACTGGCGCTTTACCGCCCAGTTCCATGTGGGTGCGCTTTATGGATGGTGCTGTATGGCTGATGATGTGCTCACCGGTAGCGATAGACCCCGTCAGCGACACCATGCGCACTTTTGGATGTCCGGTCAGCGGATCACCCACCGTTTTACCTCTGCCAAACAGTACGTTGATCACGCCTGGCGGGAAGATATCTTTCGCCAGTTCTGCCAGTTTCAACGCAGTCAGCGGTGTAATTTCTGATGGTTTAAGCACTACGCAGTTCCCCGCCGCCAGCGCCGGAGCCAGTTTCCACGCTGCCATCATCAACGGGTAGTTCCAGGGGGCGATAGAGGCCACAACACCTAATGGATCGCGGCGAATCATTGATGTATGACCTTCAAGATATTCACCCGCCGCCAGACCATTCAGGCAGCGCGCAGCGCCGGCGAAAAAGCGAAAGACATCGACAATCGCCGGAATCTCATCATTAAAAGCACTATGCAGCGGTTTGCCACAGTTACGGGACTCCAGTTCGGCAAAAACCTGACCGTTCTCTTCGATAACATCCGCCAGTTTCAGCAGGCATTCCGCACGCATTTTCGGCGTGGTTTGCCCCCACCCGACAAATGCGGCATCTGCCGCGCGAACAGCGGCATCAACCTGCTCTGCGGTTGCCTCGGCAATCTCCAGTAATACTTCTCCCGTTGCCGGATTATAGACAGGCTGTTTTTCCCCTTCGCCGCTGACCAGTTCTCCGTTAATCAGTAACTTATGTTGCATAGCATATTCCCATTTCAGTGGTTATTGACCCTTGTCGCCTTCACGGGTTAGCCACCAGGCCCCCAGGATCGGCAAGGTTGTTACCAACATAACCAGCAGTGCCACAACGTTGGTTACCGGTACATCACGCGGTCGCCCAAGCTGATTGAGCAACCACAGTGGTAACGTCCGTTCGTGACCCGCGGTAAAAGTCGTCACGATGATTTCATCGAACGACAAGGCAAACGCCAGCATTCCCCCCGCCAGTAACGCCGAACTGAGATTCGGCAACACCACGTAGCGGAAGGTTTGCCAGCCATTGGCTCCAAGATCCATTGACGCTTCCACCAGACTCCACGAGGTACGGCGAAAACGGGCGATGACATTGTTGAAGACGACCACCACGCAAAAAGTCGCATGACCAACCACGATAGTGAAAAAGCCTGGCTCCAGATTGATCGTTTTAAAGGCCGTTAATAGTGCGAGACCAGTGACAATGCCAGGCAATGCAATGGGTAACAGCAGTAACAGTGAAATGGCGCTTTTGCCGAAAAAGTCACGCCGCCAGAGCGCCGCGGCCGCCAGTGTTCCTAACACCAGCGCGATGAATGTCGCCAGCGTCGCCACTTTAAGTGACAGTGTCACGGCATCAAGAATATCGCTACGCTGTGCTGCTATGCTGAACCAGCGCAGCGTCAAGCCTTGTGGTGGAAAACTAAATGCGGCTTCCTCGGTGTTAAACGCATAGGCGGCGATAATCAAGATGGGAAAATGGAGAAAAAGCACGCCGCCCCAGGCCGCCAGTTTGAGGAACAACGGTGCGCGTTCAGAGTGCATCGAACGCCCCCATGCGTTTCACGAACGCCAGATACAGTGCGATAAGAACAATCGGCACCAGAGTGAAAGCTGCAGCCATCGGCATATTGCCAATCGCCCCTTGCTGGGAGTAGACCATGTTGCCGATAAAATACCCCGGCGGCCCCACCAATTGCGGAACGATAAAGTCGCCCAGCGTTAGCGAGAAGGTAAAGATAGAACCTGCGGCAATACCCGGGATCGTCAGCGGTAACACCACATAGCGGAAAGTTTGCCGTGGGCGCGCGCCGAGATCTGCCGATGCCTGCAGCAGTGACGGGGGTAAACGCTCCAGCGCTGCCTGCACAGGCAGGATCATGAACGGCAGCCAGATATAAAGAAACACCAGAAAACGCCCCAGCCCGGAAGTAGACAGTGTATTGCCGCCCACAGCCGGAAGTGTCAGGAACGCCGTCAGCAGTGGCTCCAGCCCCAGATGTTGCAAAAACCACTGCGCTACGCCATCTTTCGCCAGCAATAACGTCCAGGCATAGGCTTTAACAATGTAGCTCGCCCACATCGGTAACATCACCGCAATATAAAAAAACGCTTTCATTTTGCCGCTGGTGTAGCGCGCCATGTACCACGCCATCGGAAAGGCCAGAATAGCGCTGGCGATGGTCACCGCCACTGCCATCGTCAGTGTGCGGATGATGATGTCGTAATTAGCCGGGTTAAACAGTGCGCGTATATTCGCCAGCGTCAGTTCCGGCGTTACCGACATAGTGAAATCATCAAAGGTATAAAACCCCTGCCATAACAGTGTCAGCAGCGAGCCGAAATAGACGATGCCAAACCACATCAACGGGCCAAGCAGCAGTAAAAACAATCCAAGCCCCGGTTTACGCCAGAAAAAACCCGACATCTTCCCCATGCCGGGGCGCGCAGGTGACTGCAATACGTTCATCGCCATTCACCTCTCCTCAACCAGAGGCACCATCACATCGCGGGACCAGGAAACCATCACCTGTTGACCAGGCGTGAGCGTGGCGGGTAGTTCTTCGCCCGTCATGTTGCCCAGACTGACCAGCAGTTTTTCACCGCCGCTAAGTTTCAGTTCAAAACGAGTCGTCGCCCCCTGATATTGCACCGCCTGGATCGTGCCATTGGCCTGCACTTCGCCAGGTGTATTGAGGCGGATATGTTCCGGGCGCAATGCGAAGCTCCCCATCATGCCGCAAAGTTTCTCCGCAATCAGCGGCGCAAAAACGTTGGATGTCCCGACAAATCCCGCGACAAATGGCGTACGCGGACGCATATAGAGATCGCGCGGTGAATCAACCTGCTCAATACGTCCATTATTGAAAACCGCCACGCGATCGGACATCGATAATGCTTCGCCCTGATCGTGGGTGACAAAGATAAAAGTGATTCCGAGGGATTGTTGCAGCTTTTTCAGCTCCAGTTGCATCTGCTCGCGCAGCTTAAGATCCAGTGCGCCGAGCGGCTCATCCAGTAGCAACACGCGCGGTTCGTTCACTAACGCTCTGGCGATGGCGACCCTCTGGCGTTGACCACCGGAAAGCTGTGACGGCTTACGTTGCAGCACGAAACCAAGCGCCACTTTTTCCAGCGCCTCTTGCGCCATGATGTAACGCTGTTTTTTATCAACGCCTTTGACCATCAGCCCGTAGGCCACGTTATCGAGAATCGACATATGGGGAAACAGCGCGTAGTCCTGGAAAACGGTATTAACATCCCGCTCCCACGGTGGCAGATTGCTGGCGGGTTTACCAAAAATAGTAATTGCCCCGCCAGAAAGCTGTTCGAATCCAGCGATTAGCCGCAGACAGGTGGTTTTGCCGGAGCCGGACGGCCCCAGCATTGAAAAGAACTCACCATCTTTTATCGCAATACTGACGCCATCTACCGCGCGCACGTCACCGTACAACCGAGAAACGTTGTCAAACTCCACTGCGTACGTCATAAAACACCCCAGCGAAGTTAGCGGCCGCCCATAATGGCAATGTAATCCTGCGTCCAGCGGCTATATGGGACAAATTTTCCCCCTTCTGCGATGGGCGTTTTCCAGAAGGCGATTTTGTCGAAATAGTTAAATCCATTAGTTTCACAGCCTTTATCGCCCAGCAACGGACTGGCTTTACAGCCTTCCGGCACCACAGGCAGTGAGCCAAACCAGGCTGCCACATCACCCTGCACTTTTGGTGTTAATGACCAGTTCATCCATTTGTAGGCACAAACCGGATGTTTTGCTTCGCTATGCAGCATAGTGGTATCAGCCCAGCCGGTGACGCCCTCTTTAGGGAAGACGGTGGCGATCGGTTGTCCTTCGCCTTTCAATGCGTTGGCCTGATATGGCCATGCGCTGGAAGCTACCACGCCTTCATTTTTGAAATCGCTCATTTGTACAGAGGTGTCATGCCAGTAGCGATGGATCAAACCATGTTGATCGCGAAGTACTTTCAGCACCGCCTGATATTGATCTTCGGTCAGTTGGTACGGATCGCTGATGCCCAACTGCGGCTGAGTCGCTTTGACGAACAGCGCGGCATCGGCAATATAGATAGGGCCGTCATAAGCCTGTACGCGGCCTTTATTGCTCTTACCGTCCGGCAGTTCCTGTTCCACAAAGACAACCTGCCAGCTATCCGGTGGCGTCGGAAAGGTTTTGGTGTTGTACATCAGCAGGTTCGGCCCCCACTGATACGGCGTGCCATAAACTTTGCCGCCAACGTTAAACCAGTCGCCCTTTACTACGCGTGGGTCGAGTGTTTTCCAGTTGGGGATCAGTGCGGTATTAATCGGCTGCACACGTTTACCCATAATCAAACGCAGTGAAGCATCACCGGACGCCGTGACCAGATCGTAACCGCCTTTGGTCATCAGGCTGACCATTTCATCGGAAGTGGCGGCGGTTTTCACATTTACCGCGCAACCTGTTTCTTTTTCGAATTGCGTAACCCAGTCGTATTGTTTATCGGTTTGTCCACGTTCGATGTATCCCGGCCAGGCGATAATATCCAGTCGTCCTTCCGGTTTATCTAAATTAGTGAGGGGTTCGGCGGCGTGGGCGGTCATTAAAGTCATGGTTAGCGCACACAGGCTGCTGCGGGCAAATGTCTTGCTCATAGGTCTTACTCCTGTTGTCATTATTGTCAGCAGCCGTGCCGTAAAAATATCTCCCTGTTTAACCATAGACGGCGCATTGCAGGCGTACCTTCGCCCCTGAAAATATTTAGTCAGGTTGTGAGCTAACGCGCATTACGCAATTTTAGAGGCTATCTTCTGGAGTATAGACAAGGGGTTAAGGAATACTGGAGCTATTCGAATTTCCTATTGCTCAACCGGAGGGAAATTAAATTGGAATCTATTTCAACTGCTCTTGAATAAGTTTGCCTAATTGTTTTACCGCTTGTTCTTCGCGTTCTCCCCACTGCCATGCAGTATTAAAACGAAAAAAACGTGACCAGTTTTCGCCAGTAGAAAACATTTTACCAGGCGCAATACTGATGTGATGTGCCAGTGCCTGAACACTTAATTCTCCCGCATCTAACGGTTCGGGAAGTTCCAGCCAGAGAAAATAACCACTGTCGTTATGGTGTATTTTGACTTCCACAGGCAGATAACGCAGCAGCGCCTGCCAGGCGCGTTGTTTGCGTTCCGCAAGCTGTCGACGTAGACGACGCAGATGGGCATCGTAGCGGCGTGTCGAAAGGTAATCCACCAGCGCAAGTTGCATCGGTGAGCTTGTGGAAAGCGTACTCATCAATTGCAATCGTTGGATTTTACGCGCATGTTTTCCTGCGGCGACCCAGCCGATACGAAAACCTGGCACCAGGCATTTAGAGAATGATGAGCAATGCAGCACACGATCATATTGATCCCAGGCTTTTGCAGGCAGCGGTTTTTCCCGCCCAAAGTACAACTCGCTGTAGACATCATCTTCAATCAGCATCACGTTGTACTGGTTGAGCAACTCTACCAACCGCGCTTTTTTCTGCGGCGTTAAGGTAAAACCGAGCGGATTCTGGCTGTTAGTCATTAACCAACACGCTTTCACCGGATACTCCTGTAACGCCAGTTCCAGCGCCTGAAGGTCAATCCCTTCGTTAACATCCGTCGCCACCGATAACGCTTTCAGCCGTAATCGTTCCAGCGCCTGCAACGCGCCGTAGAAACAAGGATTCTCTACTATCACCCAATCGCCCGGTTCTGTGACTGCTTGCAAACCGAGATTTAATGCCTCTAATGCACCGGCGGTAATGACGATTTCATCAGGCGAAATGGTGATACCCTGTAAGGCATAGCGGCGAGCAATAGCCTGGCGAAGCTCGGCATTCCCTGGCGGTAGGTTTTCGATCACGCTCATTGCCGTGGCGGTTTTGCTTACTTGCGCCAGCGAGCGGTTCAATTGTTGCAGTGGGAAAAGCCGCGGATCGGGAAAGGCTGAGGCAAACGGCACTACCGACGGATCGCGACTGGCCTGCAACATGTCAAAAATATAGGTATTAATATCGACAGCTTCATCACGTGTGACCGGAATGACTGGCGCTTTCTGCATTTTTATTGTCTGTGGCGCAACGTAATAACCCGACTGCGGCCGCGCAATAATATGTCCCTGACTTTCGAGCAACTGGTAGGCATGGCTGACGGTCATAAAGCTCACGCCAGAAAGCGCCACCTGTTCACGTAACGAAGGCAGACGATCGCCGGGCTGCCAGATGCCTGACGCAATTTGCTCGCGTAATTGTTCCGCCAGTTGCTGGTATTTTTTCATTTTTGAATCGTTATAGTGTGCAGGTGATCCGGCAGTCTATATCAGTTGTTAAAAATGACAACTTTGTGTTAACTGTAATTAAACCATCACCAGCGATAACTCTTTGCCAAGCGCCTTAGCCGCGAGCTGGACGGCGTCGATTTTTGTCGCATGGTGCAAATTAAATAGGCGAGTAATCTCCTGTTTAGGTTTGCCAATTCGTCTGGCTAACTCTTGCTGAGTGATTTCTGACTGTAAAAAAGCATTTAGCAGCAATACCTTAGAAGCAACACTTAAAGGTACTTCAATAAAGTGATCGTTGTTATTCAATGGCGAAGGTAACGGGATGAGTTCGTTATCTTCAAAATAAAAATCAAATGCGGTCAGTAAGGCATCTTTTGCTGCTTCCATCGCTTCAGCGACCGTTTCTCCCTGCGTCAACGCTTCGGGGATATCCACAAAAGAAACCATATAACCGCCTTCCGGCGCGGGTGTAAGAGTGACGGGATAACGCATAATTTCGACTGTCTCTCGCATGTCATTAACCTTTTTAATTGGCGATTAACTCAAACCGAGTTGTTTCAGAATTGCTTTACGCAATGGTTCTTTAATCTCTTCGCTGGGGTGACGCGGCATGACACTGCGCCTCCCGTGAAACCTGAGTTTTAAATGGTTGCTGCCATTCGCTACATCGACGCCCTGAGATTCGAGCCAACGTCTGAACTCGCTTTGTTTCACATCGCCTCCCTGCCGCTGAGTATATCAACAAAGTAAACATTAGTGTTTACCTCCGTGTGTAATTTGCTCGAAAATAGCACTTAATCGCCGCAACGGCAGAATGCAATGCAAAATCAGGAAGGCAGATTCCAGAATTTCTTTGCGCTAATTTGCAAAACAGAATAATAACCTCAAGAAACTGTCGGCATCATAGCGGCAAAAGGTAAGAAAAAGGTGGCGGGATGTTTACGAAGGCGTTATCGGTAGTCTTATTAACCTGCGCGCTGTTCTCCGGGCAACTAATGGCAGGACACAAAGGACATGAGTTTTTATGGGTGAAAAATGTGGATCATCAACTGCGCCATGAAGCGGACAGCGATGAATTGCGCGCCGTTGCGGAAGAATCGGCAGAAGGCTTACGCGAGCATTTTTACTGGCAAAAATCACGTAAACCAGAAGCGGGTCAGAGTTGAGTCGTTTGTTGCCGGATGCGGCGTGAACGCCTTATCCGGCCAACAATATCATGCAGATTCAATGAGCTGTGAATAACCCTGAAAACTTGCGGTTTATCCTTTCCGCTTCGGCAATGTTTTCAGCAGATCATCCGGGCTTACGGATGCAACAACGCTTCCCGGTAACGGCATTTTCAGAATGTGATTTTTGATTTTGCCGATGACGTGCATCTCACATGGACGGCAATCAAACTTCAGCGTTAACACTTCATCGCCGTTAACCAGTTGCATTGGTGTTGCCTTCCAGCTTTTGATATTGCCTTTCGCCTGCTTCGGACACAGATTGAAAGCAAAGCGCAGACAATGCTTGGTGATCATCACCGGAACCTCGCCCTTCTCTTCATGTGCCTCATACGCCGCATCAATCAGTTGCACACCATAGCGATGATAAAATTCACGCGCTTTCTGGTTGTAAACATTCGCGAGGAAACTCAGATGCGTTTGCGGATAAACCGGCGCAGGATCAGCAACCGGTTTACGGCTGCCGCGCTGGTAACTGGCAAGACGCGCGGCATCCAGCATTTCGGCGGCTTCACGACGGAACTGATTTAACAGGCTGTTTGGCACAAACAGCGCCCCCGGCAAGTTAATTTGTACATCACGAGCGTAATAGATAGTCTGCCCCAGCTTCGACAATCCCTCTTTCAGATTGGTGAGTGCTTTTTCGGCGTTATTCGCTTCGTCGAATTGCCCATCCAGGGTATGAGTGATGCTGACGCCCTCTTCGCTGGTTAACGTCAGAATGAGTTGTTCCTGCCAGCCGCCAAGTTCAATATCTACAGCGACCCGGCGCTCACTGGAGGTTTTGGTCAGCGCCTGTTGCCAGTTATGGTCAAGGTTACGGTTAAGCGGATGATGTGGACGAATTTTATGCAGCTCTGCTGGCATCTCATTTGGCCAGACGCGGTACTGGTTTTTCCCCGTTTTCTCTACCGTGTTGGCACGAAAGCCGACGACTTCACGTTTAATCATTACGTTCAGACCATCGCCGTTAGCCAGCGGTTCGGTGACCTCAACATCGAGATGATCTTTAGCAACGTTCAATACTTCACCCACTGGCAGGCCAATAAATTTCGGGGAATCGAACGCGCCAATGTCGCCTTTACGCGCGTTAACAAAGTAGTCTGTACTGCCACGATGGAAGGTTTTTTCCGTCGAAGGTACAAAAAAGTGCTCGGTACGACCAGATGAAGCACGTGCCAGATCGCCACGTTCTTCAATAATGGCATCCAGCTTCTGGCGATAATGCGCGGTGATATTCTTCACGTAGCTCATATCTTTGTAACGCCCTTCAATCTTGAAGGAGCGCACACCAGCATCAATCAGAGCGCCAAGATTGGCAGTCTGATCATTATCTTTCATCGACAGCAGATGTTTTTCATAGGAAACCACCCGCCCCTGATCGTCTTTCAACGTGTATGGTAAACGGCACGCCTGTGAGCAATCGCCACGGTTGGCGCTACGCCCCGTTTGTGCATGAGAAATGTAGCACTGACCGGAATATGCCACGCACAGTGCACCATGAATAAAGAACTCAATGGTCGCGTCTGTGGCCTGATGAATCGCGCGGATCTGTTCCAGGTTAAGCTCACGCGCCAATACGATCTGCGTAAAGCCAACGTCAGAGAGGAACTTCGCTTTTTCCACCGTGCGAATATCACACTGCGTGCTGGCGTGCAGTTCAATCGGTGGGATATCAAGTTCCAGAATCCCCATATCCTGCACAATCAGTGCATCAACGCCGGTCTGATAAAGATCGGTAATCAACCGCTGCGCCGGTTCCAGTTCTTCGTCATGCAAAATGGTATTAAGGGTGACGAAAATTTTTGCGCCATAACGATGAGCAAATGGCACCAGTTCGGCAATATCTTTCAGGCTATTACTGGCGTTATGACGGGCACCAAAACCAGGGCCACCGATGTAAACAGCATCGGCACCGTGCAAAATAGCTTCGCGGGCAATGGCGGCATCGCGTGCCGGGCTTAACAGTTCAAGGCGATGAGAAGATACGGTCACTTTCTTATCCAGTAGCTGAAAAATGGCGGCTATTTTAGCCACAAGCGTGACGTTGCGAAATAGTTTTCCTGTTTAACTACGAGGGTAATGAATGAGGGAATGAAAATGCACGCTTTGCTCGTCACGGTTGCAATAGGCATGAGCGACATCGGCGGCAAAACGGATGCCTTCTCCACGATTAAGACTATGCCACGCGCCATCAACGCACAGTTCAAGCTGCCCTTCGATGACGACGACATGTTCAATCACCCCCTTTTCGTGTGGCGTCGATTCACTTATTGCGCCAGGAGCCATCAGGATCGAAAAGTGTTCAAAGCAGAGTTGTGGATCATAAGGAAACAACGAGGTGATCACCATCGCCTGCTGTTGTGGATCATAAACTGATGGTATAGCGTTCTGCGGCGGCGAAATAAACGTCGAAAACGGCACGTTCATTCCGGTGGCGATTTTCCATAATGTCGCGACCGTCGGGCTGGATTCATTACGTTCAATCTGCCCTAACATCGCTTTAGAAACGCCCGTAACTTCTGCCAGTCGAGAAAGACTCCAGCCTCGTTGCTGACGAAGATATTTAAGCGTGGCGGATAAATAGTGAGCGAGATTTTCCATGCGACTCCTCCTGCAAAACAGGAGTTTATCACTTGTGCGTTATAACGGACAAATGCTACGGTGCCTGTCCGCTATAACGCACGAGGTGATTATGCGTCTGTTTTCTGTTCCTCCCCCTACATTACTGGCGGGATTTCTGGCGGTATTGATCGGCTACGCCAGTTCGGCGGCAATAATATGGCAGGCAGCGATTGTCGCGGGTGCCACCACTGCGCAAATCTCCGGTTGGATGACGGCACTGGGACTGGCAATGGGGTTCAGTACTCTTGCCCTGACATTGTGGTATCGCGTGCCGGTTCTGACCGCATGGTCAACGCCTGGCGCGGCTTTGTTAGTAACAGGGTTGCAGGGACTCACGCTTAACGAAGCCATCGGCGTTTTTATGGTCACGAACGCGTTGATTGTCCTCTGTGGTGTGACGGGATTATTTGCCCGCCTGATGCGCATTATTCCGCATTCTCTTGCAGCAGCGATGCTGGCCGGGATTTTATTACGCTTTGGTTTACAGGCGTTTGCCAGCCTGGATGGTCAGTTTACGTTGTGCGGAAGTATGTTGCTGGTCTGGCTGGCGACGAAGGCTTTTGCGCCACGTTATGCCGTAATCGCGGCTATGGTTGTCGGAATTTTTGTGGTAATACTGCAAGGTGACGTTGTCACAAAAAATGTTGTTTTTAAACCCGTTCTTCCTGCTTATATCGATCCAGAATTTTCGTTTTCTCACAGTTTAAGTGTTGCGCTACCACTTTTTCTGGTGACGATGGCGTCGCAAAACGCGCCGGGGATTGCAGCGATGAAAGCGGCTGGATATTCGGTTCCCGTTTCGCCGCTGATTGTCTTTACTGGACTACTGGCACTTCTATTTTCTCCGTTTGGCGTTTATTCCGTAGGGATTGCGGCAATTACTGCTGCTATTTGCCAAAGCCCGGAAGCGCACCCGGACAAAGATCACCGTTGGCTGGCCGCCGCCGCGGCTGGCGTCTTTTATTTACTGGCGGGTTTATTTGGCAGTGCCATTACGGGCATGATGGCTACCCTGCCCGTAAGTTGGATCCAGATGCTGGCGGGTCTGGCGCTGTTAAGTACCATTGGCGGCAGTTTGTATCAGGCGTTGCATAATGAACGTGAGCGCGACGCTGCTGTGGTAGCATTTCTGGTAACAGCGAGCGGACTGACATTGGTTGGGATTGGTTCAGCGTTTTGGGGATTAATTGCCGGTGGCGTCTGTTACGTGATGTTGAATTTAATGGCTGGTAGAAACCGATAATAAGAAGCGCCATCTTACGATGGCGCGACTGGTATTACTTTTTGTTAACGTCAAACATGGTGGCATCAGTCGCCATGTCATCAATAACTTGCTTAATGTTTTCGAAAGCCATTGGTGTACTTTCGTTATTCAGGTCTTTACCTTCGCCCTGGCGAACCACTTTAATCACCGGTTTGTTGGTAGCCGCGTCAATCAGCTCACCTTCAAAGTACAAACGGGTATCCATGGTACGGTGACCCGTCGCCATTTGCGTCCCCGCAACAACTAATGCGACAGGAACAACTTCATAGAACTGTAACCCTTCTTTGCTGGTATCAACACCGGTAATAGCACCACGGAAAATCAGACTACGTGGGCCAGCGGTAGTCACCAGTGGTTTACGCTGCGCAATCGCTTCTTTCATTTCGGTGTTGGTATAGCTCAAAATTTTATCCAGAACTTTCTGCCCTACCTGGGTAGAGGCTTTTGGCACTGGGTAATAGGTGATCGGATTCCAGACAATGCTGTCATATTTGCTTTGATCAAAATTTGGATCAACCCAGCGCAATACCGGTTTGCCCGTTGCTGACGTTGTTTCTTGAAGGTTGGAGTAATTGTTTAAAAAACCAGAATATTTATCCGGCTGGGTGATTTTAGAGGCACAACCAGACAGAGCCAACAAACCGCATAAAGCCGCAACTTTCGCAATCGATGTGGTACGCATGAATAATTTCCTGAGATAATTATATTACTTTTTAAGTTATAGCAAAAAGCGCCGCTTCGTGTTGTGGCAAAAAAAGTGTTGTTGAAAATAAATTTTCCAGCCCCTTTTCTGACAATATAGTCAATGACGAAAAAGGGGCTGAGTCAATCATCAGTTGTTAATCTTCAGGATGTTAAGCTAATAAAAAACTTCGCTTCTTGTGATTTATTTCACACCATATTGATAAAAAACATGCCTACCGAAAAGAACAGCCGTTAATCATCTCTACGCGAAGCATTTCCATACGCATTGTCCTTTTCTGATTATTTTTTGCGCGCCAACATAGTAGCAAAACGTAGTTTAATACGATTACCGTTGGCGTCGGTTCGGTGTAGTTCACCAACGTCTTCATTGTATTTCAGCATCTCCCAGCCTTCGTAATATCGACGCAACTCCCCCTCTTTGAAGGCAAATGGGAAGCCGACAGTACATGGGAAATCAGCGGTATCCATTGCCGCCACAATCAGGTTGTAACCGCCGGGTTTTGTGCAGCGCTGCATATTCGCAATCAGCCCTGGGATGGTTTTCGCCTCCAGGAACATCAGCACCACAGTAGAAAGAATAAAATCGTATTGTCCATCAAACGTGAGGCTATTCAGATCGACAACCTGAGTACGTAAATTTTCCAGATTTTCAATGGTTTTAATGCGCTCAACGTTGGCAATGCTCATAGCATTTTTATCCCATGCGTCAACATCAAAACCATTAGCTGCAAGGTAAAGGCTATTACGACCATTGCCACAGCCCAGATCCAGCGTTTTACCCGGTTTAACCACTTTCACGGCTTCCAGAACTTCGGAATGTGTGCGGGTTAATTCATATTTATCAGTAAAGTAGTTTTCATCACGAATGATCATTCTTTGTCCTCGGATTTCATTAAAACGGCGCGCTCAGTTCTGATTAATAATTTCCCCTGCATCAGAAGCGCGAAAGTACGGATGAGCAGTAATGCGATAATAAAATTGGTAAAGATAAATAGCGGCACCGCCAGCGTATGGAAAAAACCATTATCGCTGCCGCTACCCAGATGCAAACCGGTAGTTGCCAGCGCGGATACGCCGAACGAGAAACTCCAGAATGAGGCATTAAACGGTTGCGAGAGATACCACGGCATCAGGCGCAACATGAACAGTAGTTGCAGCAGCCCATAACCGAAAAGCATTTTCGCCAGTGTGTCACCCTCGCCACCGTTAACGCTTAACCAGGCGCTACAAGCGACCAGCGCAGGGGCAAGCTGAATACCGAGCGATGTCCGCAGCGCCGTGGGTAACTCACCCGAACTACGCAGCCGTTGAAGGATCACCGGTTCAAGACTCAACCAGGAGAAGACGCCAGCGCCTAAAAAAACCAGACCGGCATCAGTGTAACCTAACGCACCACAGGCCATTGCGCTGATAAAGTTATTGGCAACAGTCGGCAAATAAAGCCCCGGTGTCGTCGCTTCTTCAGGGTGAGAACCGCGCCATAATCCGGCAGTTTGCCAGGCGGCGTAAACCAGTTGAATCACTACGCCAACGCTGAACAGACACACTGCCAACGGGCGATACCACGGCACGAAACCAATTGCTACCAGCATCGTCGTTGCCGGAAACAAACTAACAAAACTGCTCATCACCGGATGGCGCACTTCTGCCAGCACACTGTGCGGAAAGCGCACCAGCCGGGTGATAAATGCCGTGGTCAGTAATCCCCAAATGATCATCGCCAGGATCACCAGACCATCACCTAACCAGTGACTGACCTGCCAAACCTGGCTGGCATAGCGCCAGGCAAACCCCATCCCTATCGTTCCCAACACAATGCCAAAGTAGCCAGCCGGTAAATTGAGCACTTTATCGCTCTGTATCTTCTTACTCATTTTGTTTAATTTATAAAGTATATTTGAAATGCATTTTATGGAAATTTCTCAAACATAGCCAGAGTCGCAGAATTTGCTACGGTTATAGTAAGTCACCTGCGGGAAAACGCTATGCGCAAATATCGTCTCAGTGAAGAACAGCGAGCCTTTAGTTATCAGGAAGATGGCGATAAAAAGAGTGTGTTATTACGGCAGATTATTGCCGTAGCCGATTTTAACGATGTGATAACGGGAACCGCTGGCGGCTGGATCGATAGCGAAACGGCGCTGGCACAGGAGGGAAATTGCTGGATTTACGACCAGAATACCATTGCTTTCGGCGGAACGGTTGTTTCCGGTAATACGCGTATCACCGGTAGTTGCGTGCTGCGGGGGGAGGTCTACGCAACGGATAACACCTGGATCGATAATAGTGAAATCAGCCAGGGAGCACATATAAGTGACAACGTCACGATTAAAGACTCATTAATATGTGGTCAGTGTAGAATTTTTGGTCATGCCTGTATCGATCAACATTCAATGATCGTCGCCACGCAAGGGCTAACGCCCGACCACCATCTTCTGCTGCAAATTTATGATCGCGCTAGGGTTAGCACCTCGCGAGTTGTCCATCAGGCGCAAATTTATGGCGATGCCGTCGTCCGGTATGCATTTATTGAGCATCGCGCCGAAGTTTTTGATTTTGCCCGTATTGAAGGCAATGAAGAAAACAACGTCTGGCTGTGCGACTGTGCGAAAGTCTACGGTCATGCACGTGTGATTGCCGGGACAGGAGAAGATGCCATTCCCACCCTTCACTACAGTTCCCAGGTAGCGGAACATGCCACGGTAGAAGGTAATTGTGTGTTAAAGCATCATGTTCTGGTTGGTGGTAACGCCATTGTGCGTGGTGGTCCGATTCTGCTCGACGAGCACGTTATCATACAAGGTGACAGTTGCATTACAGGCGCGGTAATGATTGAAAACTATGTGGAGATAACCGACCACGCCGTCGTCGAAGCCTTTGATGGCGACACTATTCATGTACGTGGTCCAAAAGTTATTAACGGCGAGGAACGTATTACACGAACGCCTTTGGCGGGATTATTGTGAATCGATAATGCGCGCATATATATTCACATCATCGTAAGCATCGTTAAGGAATTCAGCCTGTTTCAGACAACCTTCCAGTGTAAAACCATTACGCACGGCTACCTTGTTGCTTTGCGGATTGTCCACCCGACATTTGATCACGAAGCGTCGTAGCTCACCGATCCGGGCATAATGATGAATAAACGCCTGCAGCGCCTGAGAAATAATCCCCTGTCCCTGATGGGACTCGTCCAGCCAGTAGCCGATTTCCGCCGTTTTATTCAGCGGTTCTATACGATTAAATGAGATAACGCCGACGAGTTCATCTTCTTTGAAAATCATGAACATTTTGGCATAGCCGCGTTGATGCAACATCATATTGCCCTGCACCGTTTTTCGCGTGTCCTCTTCGCTGTGCACAAACTGCGGCCAGTTTAACGATTGTTGTAACCAGGTTTTGTTTTTACAGGTTAATTGATACAGCGGTGTGACGTGTCTTTCTTCAACGGCACGTAATTCAAGTGATTCACTCACTTTAATCGTCTCGGTCATAATCCTTACATCAGTTTAAAAAGCCGCCCTGCTGGCGGCTTAGAAAGTTTACATCTCTTTGACGCTTTCCTGCTGCAGGATTTTAAGCATCTCATCCTTTAACTGTAACTTTTGTTTTTTCATGCGAACCACTTCCGCATTGTACCCTCGACCGTCAGAACCTTCCTTTCTGGCAATTTCATGATCAAGTTTATTGTGTTTATCGAACAAGGACATAAAGCGAGGATTTTCGTTTTTCAGACGGGATATCAAATCTCGGTATTCTGGAAACATACGCACTCCCTGTTAGTGGCTGACAAGGTGTATCTGAAATACACACCATCAGATTACTCATTTAACGTAAGGAAAAATGCGAGCAGGATCGTGTTTAACCAGACGGCACCCTCCGGAAGAAGGTGCCGAAGAAAAGACGATTAATTCATCACGCGATCGTCAACATACTGACGTTTATCCGGTGCTGGTGGGAAATATTGATACAGCCATGTTTCACTGATGGCATCGCCCTGACAACGTAGATACATCCGCATATCAACCGGTTCGGTAGAGTCCGAGGTCGGATACCAGTCAAACTGAATACGGTAACCATCTATTGGTTCAATGTAGAGAATTTCGATTTGCTTCGCTTCACCACTGGAAAGCGTGATGACCGGTTCAATCCCTTTCGGCGCTGCTGCTTTCAGATCACCACCGACAAAATCGACGGCGAAACGACGCGCCCATTTTTCCGGATAGTGTTCACCTGGTGCCCAGCCTTCCGGAAAACCACCCATGCCGGTACGCGTCGCCATAACTCGCGCTAATGGACAATGAACAGGAGGTTGCGCACTCCAGTACAGACGATACTGGAACGCCAGTTCGTCGCCCGCTTTAATTGCTTTCTCCGGTTGCCAGAAACAGACAATGTTATCCAGCGTTTCCCCAGTTGTCGGGATCTCCATCAAACCGATAGTGCCTTTCCCCCACTGGTTACGTGGCTCCACCCACAGACTTGGGCGTTTGTTGTACCAGCCCATGATGTCCTGATAATGGGAGAAGTCGCGATCCAGTTGCAATAAACCAAACCCTTTGGGGTTGTTGTCGGTATAGGCATTGAACTGCAATTTTTGCGGGTTATTCAGCGGACGGCAGATCCACTCACCATTACCCCGCCACATGGAAAGACGGTCGGAGTCATGGATTTGCGGATGGATGGTGTCACACATCCGACGTTCGTTAGTACCACAACTGAACATGCTGGTCATCGGCGCAATGCCCAGTTGTTTAATGTCTTTGCGCGCATACAGGTGATTCTCAACATCCATAATCACCTGGCTCTTCTCACAATGGATGGTGAACTTATAGGCACCGGTAATGCTGGCACTATCGAGCAACGCATAAACGGTAAAGGTGGTTGCACCCGGTTTTACCGTATCGAACCAGAAAGCGGTAAAGTCGGGGAACTCTTCTTTGCTGTCGGTATAAGTGTCGATCGCAAGACCACGCGCCGACAAACCATATTGATAAGTGTCATCAACAGCACGGAAATAACTGGCACCGAGGAAAGAAACTACGTCGCGGCGCGCCAGTTCTGGCGCTTTAAACACTCGGAACCCCGCAAAGCCGAGATCGCTTTGCCCTTCCAGTTGTTTGGTATCGACACCCGCATCGTTGTATTTGAATAACTCCGGGCGGAAGTGAATTTCGCGCGCCAGATGAGTTGCCGGATCGACAGAGAACATGCGCACGCGGCGACGGAATCCCATTCCCATATGGAAGAACTGAGCGTCAAGCTGGCGATTTTCAACGTTATGCCATAACGATTTTTCGGCGTCGTATTGAATGCTGTTATAGGCCTGAGGCGTCATTGTCGCCAGCGTATCGGGTAACGGACGCGGCGCGCCTCGCCACGTTTTTTGCGCTAAATCATGCGCCATTGACTGTAAAATAGAGAAGTCAAAACGCTGGGTTTGCCCGTCGGCAATGTCCGATTCTGCTGCGAACGCAGCCTGAGAAAAAAGAGAAGCAATGCCGCTAGTCCCGCACACGGCGGCCATAGCCATTGAACCTTTAATAAATCGTCTACGATCCATACCTGAAAGTGAGTCCTTCTGGTGTAGTGAATGGTCCCGCGCTGGTCGTATTCAGCGGCAAGAAAATGCTTGTTTATAACCGCTCACTCTAGACAATATTTATTAATAATCCAATTGTTAGACACAGAGAATCTGCACAAATTGGCATTTTTTTTCTGTCGATGGGAAGAGCCTGATTCGTTTGTAAAATCAGGCAAATTTTTGCAAAGTCGGATGCACCGAATTTTAAAGCAAACCACAGCGGCGTTTACTGCGTTCTTCCGCTTCCTGATAGAGCTGAAACTCATCAAACACCGGACACCCCAGCGCCTGTTCAAAAGCTTCCCGGCTGGCATTGCCGCGACTGCGCATTTGCGTTTCATTGCCCAGATTCGACTGGAAGATCCCCGCAGCACTAACCGGCAGAAAATCCTCATAAGTAATAGGTTGCGCTACGACCCAACCACGTTCGATCAAAGGTTGAGGATCATCACCGGGATGAATCGCCCGACGATGTGCCTCACCCGACGGCGTCAGGCGATAACGAAACCATGCCAATCCATGCTGTCGCATCAGAAATTCACTGTCCGGAAAGGCACTAAAGGTTTCCTGCAGATGAAGTTGGTGAGTGAGATTATCCTGTCCTGTTCCGGCATTACGCAGAAGTACATCATACAGTTGCCGTCCTTTCGGCGTTAACGCCACACCGCGTTGCTCTATCTCGCCAAAGCGCGCGGTATGCGTCCCCTGCTTTTGCCCTGCAAACATGACCGACTCTTCCAGCGCCTTAAAGCTGGTCTGGCGCAGTAAAATCGGCACCTCGCGGCGCGGCGGTCCTTCGATCAGAATTTTGGGTTCGATACCGCATTCGGGCATCATCGACTGAACTCTGTCGATATCCAGGGTACGTGGCGTCAGGTGGTTAATATGGCAGCCGTGAAAACAGACCACATCAGCAATTAGTCGATGTTCGTTATGCAATGCGCGATATGTTTCTTCATCCACCGTTGCCGACTGATGCCAGCGAAACGTCTCCAGAGCTTCCTGCACAAACTCCCGCGCCTGTGCTTCGCTAAAGCCACCTTCCTGATCATATTCATCTAACAGTTGTCGACAACGCGGGGTAAAGATATCGCGCTGATGCAAAATCTCCGCCGCCTTCTGGCGTAAGGTTTCGTTTTCGATAAGCTCAAGGCGAAGTAATGAGGTAAAAACCCGGAAAGGATTACGCGCCAGCGAGGCATCATCGATAGGACGAAATGCCGTGGAATGTACCGGCACGCCCGCCTGCGAGAGATCGTAATAGCTCACCGGATACATCCCCATAATGGCGAATATCCGCCGTAATGTAGCAAGCTCCTGCGCAGTTCCCACACGTATCGCGCCATGACGTTCAACGTTAAGTCGCGCCAGCTCATCCGCATTAACCATTTTTTCATGCAATTGGGGATTGTTTTCCAGCACAGCCAGATTTACATCAGCTACCAGTTCCAGCAACGTACCGTACTGTGGAACTTCTTGCTGATACATGGCAGACATTGCCTGCGAAAACTGTTCCCGAATCTCATCCGCCGTGATGCTGTTCGCCATAATATCTGCCTCCAGTGGTCGATAATCTGGAGTGTAGGTAACTGCATTCACTCTGGTGTGAAGAATTTACAAACTGTGATCTCCCCGCGAAATCAGCAAAGCTGGACATTCCAAGGTAACAAAATTGCTTTAAATGTTAATAATATTTTGCAATCAGGTTATCATAATTAAACAACTTCACTTATCAGCGGCACCGCTTCGTTTTTAACATCGCTTATGGAAAAAAATAGTCTGTTTAGTCAGCGCATCCGTTTGCGCCACCTTCATACATTCGTAGCTGTCGCACAACAAGGAACTTTGGGGCGCGCGGCTGAAACCCTTAATCTGAGCCAACCTGCGCTCTCTAAGACACTGAATGAACTGGAGCAATTGACGGGCGCTCGCTTATTTGACCGTGGACGTCAGGGCGCACAACTTACCTTACCCGGCGAGCAATTTTTAACCCATGCAGTCAGAGTGCTTGACGCCATCAACACCGCTGGTCAGGCGCTTAATCGTAAAGAAGGACCTAACAATGATGTTGTAAGAGTTGGTGCATTACCTACTGCTGCGCTGGGGATCTTGCCTTCCGTTATCGGTCAGTTTCATCAACAACAAAAAGAGACCACTCTGCAAGTCGCTACCATGAGTAACACCATGATTCTGGCCGGATTAAAAACAGGAGAAATCGATATCGGTGTTGGCCGGATGTCAGATCCTGAACTGATGACCGGGCTTAATTATGAATTGCTGTTTCTCGAATCACTGAAACTGGTTGTCCGGCCTAATCACCCACTCCTGCAGGAAAACGTGACGCTAAGTCGGGTACTTGAATGGCCTGTTGTCGTATCACCGGAAGGCACTGCACCACGCCAACATTCAGATGCGCTAGTACAGAGCCAGGGTTGTAAAATTCCTTCGGGTTGTATCGAAACGCTTTCAGCCTCTCTTTCACGTCAGCTTACGGTTGAATATGACTATGTATGGTTTGTCCCTTCTGGCGCAGTAAAAGACGATCTGCGTCATGCCACGCTGGTGGCGCTGCCTGTTTCGGGACAGGGTGCTGGCGAACCTATTGGAATACTAACACGCGTAGATGCGACGCTCTCTTCCGGCTGTCAGCTAATGATTAACGCCATTCGGAAATCAATGCCGTTCTGAAAGGTAAAGGGATCTTGAGATCCCTTCTTTAATCTTTTCACGCCGTTACCAGACTAACTGAATCCCCCGCCACTCGTTGAGCTGCCGGCGCAGATTGTTTCGTCAGACGGAATACATCTACCGCTTCAGTTAATCGCGCCGCCTGCTCTTCAAGGGATACCGCCGCCGCAGAAGCCTCTTCCACCAGTGAGGCATTCTGTTGCGTCACTTTATCCATTTCAGAAATCGCCTGACTGACTTGCGTTATGCCCCTGCTTTGCTCATCCGACGCAGCAGCTATTTCCTGCATGATATGCGTGACGCTCGCCACAGCGTCCATTATGGCACTCATGGTTTTCCCTGCTGTCGTCACCTCATTAGCTCCTTGCCCAATTAATCTGACTGATTCACTGATCAGGCCTTCAATTTCTTTCGCTGCCTGAGCGCTACGGCTGGCGAGTGTACGCACTTCACTGGCAACGACAGCAAATCCGCGCCCTTGCTCACCGGCCCGCGCGGCTTCAACGGCTGCATTGAGCGCCAGAATATTTGTCTGGAAGGCAATACTGTTGATCACGGCGGTAATTTCGGAAATTTTCTTTGAACTGCTGGAGATATCCCCCATCGTTTTCACCACGCCGGAGACCGTCTGCCCACCATCGCTGGCTTTAATGGAAGCCTCTTGCGCCAGACGGCTTGCGTAGTGGGCATTATCCGCATTCTGTTTCACTGTCACAGTGAGTTGCTCCATGCTGGCAGCGGTTTGTTCAATCGCCGCGGCCTGTTCTTCAGTGCGCGAAGAAAGGTCGGCATTGCCAGCGGAAATTTCGCTGGTGCCGCGATAAATCTCCTCCGCCCCCTGACGTACCGTCCCGACAGTCATCACCAGCGAATGCTGCATTTGCTGCAAATGACGGCTTAAACGGCCAATTTCACTGCGCCCAGAAGGTTCGTCAGCCATTGTCAGATTGCCGCTGGCAATTTGTTCAATGCGTTGCGCAGCATGCTGCAGAGGTCGAATCACTATCCGACGCAAAACCATAAAGGTCATCAGCGTCATGACCAGGGCAAGCACAAACGCACCAATCATAAACATCACCCCCAGTCGAGTGCGCTGATGCGCCTGCTCCGTCAGGTGATTTGCTCTGGCACTACGTATTTCAACAGCGTTGTTTAAAATCTGGCTATAAACATTATCCAGCGATCGGATCTGCTCACTTTCATGATTAATAATCGCTTCGAACATGCCATTTTTGGCATATTTCAACATGGGTTGCAGACCTGTTATATAAGCCTGAAAACGTTGATTTAATTCAGCATCCAGAGCTTCATCATCACGTGTTTTCACACGGCGATTCTGGTAAGCGCGATAACCTTGCTGCGACTGTTTAATCTGCAATTCTGCTTGTGCAATATTTTTTTTCATCTCTTCCATTTCTGCGATCCGACTCGCCGCCCCGGCCTGAATCATATTGATTCGGGCTGAACGCAAAAAATCAGAGCTATTTGCTAACCCCGTACGAATCTGGATCTCGGCGGTGACATCTCGCTGATCGCGGTCAGCCTGCCAGAGAAAATATCCAGCCAGGGCTGAACTCAAAGCAAAAAGAAATAATATGCCGCCAAGAATGCAGGCAAATAACGGAACCAATCTGATGTGATGTAAAAAGCCTGAGCGGTGTGAGGATGTTGTATTCATGACCGTGGTCTCTCTTCCAGGTTTACTCCCGATAGAGGGTCATCGGCAATTGACGGTAATTGCTTACTGCCAAAAACCTGTTCATATCACATTTTTACAACAATTATTGCGATGAGAGATTATTACCGCCGGAATGAAGAAACCGGGAATCAGAAGGACGAAGGCCCCGATCGATAATGCTATCAACCGAGGCCAACGAATGAACCACACAATTCGGATGTTAGCCTCTTACCCGCCATCCGGCAAAGAGAAAGGCTATGAAGCGCCCCCTGGTGGCGTGTCTGCTCATTATTTGTTTCACAATACTGGCATTCACACTCCTGACCCGACAAACGCTCTATGAACTGCGGTTCCGGGACGGTGAAAAGGAGGTGGCAGCCCTCATGGCCTGCACGTCCAGGTAAGGGCAGCGCAGGGAGTTTTCCCCGCGTATCTGGCTGGCAGGTTCATTTTCTCATGGCACCCCTTTTTACTTTTCAGTTAGTGCACGTTTTTTTCGATGCGCTGATAGAACCATCGTTACAGACAAATTTGCCGCCAGCAGTGCAGTGAGAGATCCCCCCTTTCGAACCGGAACAAGGTTTTCGCCCTGCATCAGCATAAAAAGACATCAGTAATCCTATCAGTAAAATAAATGACAACTTCTTCATATAACCTCCATGGTTTGCCGAATCTTATGTTCGGTACAAAAGTTATACGCCGGACAGTTTTTATTTCACTTAGGGAGATCAAAGATTGGATTGGGGGAAATTGAGTAACGCTCTTAATAGAAAGATAATTTGATTAAATATTGGCCAGGCAAACATATAAACACGAATTCTGGTTTTATTTGTCATACAAATAAATATAATAGGTGCTTCCGATGTAGACCCGTATTCTTCGCCTGTACCACGGGTCTGGTTTAGTACAGGCGTTTTCTTTTACTGTTGTCAGGAACGCTTACGCGGCATCATGCGCAGAAGCGTATTGTCCTTCCAGAAATAGTGGTGCGCCAATGCAGCAGCGGCATGCAACCCAATAACGAAATACCCCAGATTTGCCAGCGTTTCATGCCACGATTTTAAGGTATCTACCAGATCGAAATTGGCCTCTGATGCATGAGGCATCATCACACCAAACGCAAACCACGGATTGCCACGGTTATACATCATCACCATGCCAATTATCGGCAGTGCGATAAACAGCAAGTAAATGACCAGATGCCCGAGATGCGCAAGCCCCGTCATCATTGGCTTTGGTTTAGGCACAATTGGTGGCGTTGGATATTTCAGTCTTAGCACGAGACGAAGCACCATCAGTACGAAAATCGAAATGCCACAGGAAACATGGATCATGTTGATAACCGGTCGATCGGCTCGCGGGAAAAATCCACGAAACTCCATCGCACAGTAAGCTGCGATAACCAGTAAAAAGACCAGCCAGTGAATACCGATTTGTAACTTTGAGTATTTATTTTCCATAACATTTCCTGATTTAAAACAATTTATTGTTAACATAACCAGCTTTTCTCAAAATTTCATTAAATATTGTTCACCCATTTTCAGTAGGTTACGTTTCACTGCGAGAATGTAGATTGCTCATCCCACCATCCTGGTCTAAGCCTGGAAAGGATTAATTTTCACCCACGAGTTCCTGACAGGAGAAAACCATGAGTAAAGTTGGTATTAACGGTTTTGGTCGTATCGGTCGACTGGTATTGCGTCGATTACTGGAGGTCAAAAGCAATATAGATGTTGTCGCCATTAATGATCTCACATCCCCGAAAATTCTCGCCTACTTGCTAAAACACGATTCAAACTACGGCCCGTTCCCCTGGAGCGTTGATTTCACTGAAGATTCACTTATTGTCGATGGCAAAAGTATTGCGGTTTACGCCGAAAAAGAGGCGAAAAATATTCCGTGGAAAGCGAAAGGTGCAGAAATCATTGTTGAATGTACCGGCTTTTATACATCCGCAGAGAAATCGCAGGCACATCTGGATGCTGGCGCGAAGAAGGTGTTAATTTCCGCCCCTGCCGGTGAAATGAAAACCATCGTTTATAACGTCAATGACAACACGCTGGATGGCAACGACACCATTGTTTCCGTGGCGTCCTGCACCACCAACTGTCTTGCGCCGATGGCCAAAGCACTCCATGACAATTTTGGAATAGAAGTCGGCACGATGACGACGATTCATGCCTATACCGGCACCCAGTCACTGGTGGATGGTCCGCGTGGTAAAGATCTACGCGCTTCACGTGCGGCGGCAGAAAATATTATTCCCCATACAACGGGCGCAGCAAAAGCTATTGGTCTGGTGATCCCGGAACTGAGCGGTAAACTGAAAGGCCATGCACAGCGTGTACCGGTAAAAACGGGTTCTGTCACCGAGTTGGTGTCTATTCTCGGTAAAAAAGTGACTGCCGAAGAAGTGAACAATGCACTTAAAAAGGCGACAAACAATAACGAATCATTTGGTTATACCGATGAAGAAATAGTCTCTTCCGATATCATTGGTAGCCATTTTGGTTCGGTGTTTGATGCCACCCAAACGGAAATTACCGCCGTGGGCGATTTGCAACTGGTAAAAACAGTCGCCTGGTACGACAACGAATATGGCTTTGTCACCCAGCTTATTCGCACCCTGGAAAAATTCGCCAAACTCTGACAGATACAGGCGGAGGGAAATGCCTCCGCCTGTTTTACACATTACGACTGTAAATAAACGACCTGGGTTTGCAGGTATTCATGCAAACCATGTTTACCATCCGCACCGCCAATACCCGACTTACGCCATCCGGCGTGGAAACCTTGCATCGCTTCAAAGTTTTCACGATTGATGTAGGTTTCACCGAACTTCAACCCTTTGATGGCTTTCATCGCGACGTTCAGATTTTGAGTATAAATCGACGAGGTCAGGCCGTAATCGCTGTCGTTAGCCATGGCGATAGCGTGTTCCAGCGTATCGAAAGCGACAACAGGCAGCACCGGGCCAAAGGTTTCTTCGTGCATAATTGACATTTCCTGGCGAACATCCAGCAATATTGTCGGCGGATAATAGTACCCTTTCCCCGCTACCGCTTTGCCACCAAGCGCCACTCTCGCGCCCTCTTCTACAGCACGAGCCACTTTCTGCTCAACCTTTTCCAACGCCGCGGCGTTAATCAATGGCCCCATTGCAATGTCGTTGCGTTCAGAAGGATTGCCAAACCGCACCGCCTGCATCGCTTCACCAAGTCGGTTAACAAACTGATCATAAATGCCTTTCTGTACATAAACACGTTCAGCACAGTTGCACACTTGCCCACTATTAATGACTCGTGAATCAACGATGGCTTTGACTGCCAGTTCAATATCAGCGTCATCCATCACAATAGCGGGCGCTTTGCCGCCCAGTTCCAGACACACTTTGGTGATATTTTTCGCCGCAGTTGCCATGATTTTCTCCCCGGCGGCGACGCTGCCCGTCATACTGACCATTGCGACCTTCGGGTTACCCGCCAGTTCCTGACCCACTGTTTCACCGCGCCCCAGCACAAGGTTAAACACGCCGCGTGGAAGGCCAATTTCATCGACGATTTTGGCGAAAGCAATTGCGTTATTTGGTGTAAATTCGCTCGGTTTAATGACGATGGTATTGCCGGTGAGCAGAGCGGGTGCCATTTTGCGGGCAATCAGGAAGAACGGGAAATTCCACGGCAGAATACCGGTGGTCACGCCAAGCGCACGTTTAAAAAGAAGAATATTCTCTCCCGGGCGATCGCTTTGAATAATCTCACCCTCGTAGCGCCGCGCCCACTCCGCCATATAATCAATATAGTCCGCCGTGAAAGCCACTTCGACTTCAGCCAGTTGCTGGACTTTGCCCCCTTCCTCGACAATCAGTGCACTAATTTCACTGGCGCGTTCGCGGATCCCGGCAGCGATTTTGCGTAACCAACTGGCGCGCTCAATGGCAGGCAATGCTTCCCATTCTGGTTGGGCGCGTTCTGCAGCATCGATTGCCTTACGGGCATCCTCAGCCTGACCATCAGGAATACGGGAAATAACCGTCTCTGTTGCAGGGTTTACAACATCAATCCATGCATCTCCATGCCAGGTAACAAACTGTCCATCGATATACATAGGATGTTGAACGGGTACTGACATGGGCGACTCCTGTGATTATTGTGTTTTTATTTAGTAAACATATTGTTAATAAACATCAATCATTGCGGAAACGGCATCGTGGAAGGACGAATCTGTGAAGGGCTTCATAAAAACAGGTGTGAAAGGAATAAAAGGCAGAAGTAAAAGTAAAGAATCATGCCCGTTTGCCAACGGTTTTTCACAAACGGGCAATTTTTAACGTAGCGAACGACTTTCCATCGCTTCAATAAGTACAGCGTCGTGTTTCAGCGTCTGCCATGCCTGGGCGACTTCTACAGGAAAATCAACGTGAACGATAAAATCACGTCCGCGGGGGCCATAACCGTCGCTATCATCACGCAAACGTGGTAGCTCACCAGTAAGTAGCGATAAATAACGTTCAACTGGCCATAATCCTTCCAGTTGATTAACAAATGCGACACTGTCTGCGTTATTCCCCACTTGTGGTACGAATCCTGGATAACTTAACCAGCGAGGTGCATCGGGATTATCAGCAGTAATACGGCGGAACGTCGCCATCGTGCGCCGCTGCATGGTGGGATCCTGCACAACGATAGTCGTGTGAATGCGCTCTGTGGCCTGATTCAATAACGCGACGCTGAAGCGGGCGTTTTCACCGCAGTTCGTTGACTGGTCTTCAATCCAGATTTTTTCATGGGGAATATGCCAGAACTGATGGGCAATATCTGCAAGGATGGTGGCTTCTGCCCTGCCCGTGGTACGAATGATGTTGTAATGTGGATGCTGTGCGACAGCACTATATAAAAAGGTTGTCGAGTGACCGATACCACCGCTGATCAGTAATGGAATTTGCTGATCGCGGGCAATCTTGCATGCAGCGTCGATAGTGGGAATAACAGCGTTACCTGCGAGGATCACGCAATCAGCCTGATACGGCATCTCACCAGAGAAATCATCCTGCGCCAGCCATCGACCAATAACGTTTATGGCATCTATAGTTGTCGCTGAAAGCGTCGGAAACGGGTTAATGTTCATGGTCCCTCCTTCTCGTTCCCTTAAGAATACTGCGTGAGATAATAATGAGAAGCGGAGCACTCTGAAAGGAAGACGTTGTATTTTCTCTATCCTCCTTCGTAAGCCTGATATTTGTTTTACTCATACTGTATTTGAGGAAAGACTGTTGATAAAAATTCAGCAAAATCGTTCAATGTTGCGATAGAGTGAATCCTTCAGATCTTATAAAGAAAAAACCCGGCAGCACACGCTTACCGGGTTTTAGATTCATCAGCCAAATAACAGCCGTTAACCGCTAATCTGCTCCATCGCCTGCAAAATACGCTTATCCGATATCGGATACGGCGTACCAAGTTGTTGGGCGAAGTAACTGACGCGCAGTTCTTCAATCATCCAACGGATCTCTTTCACGTCTTCATCCTCACGACGCGCTGGCGGCAGTTTGTTGAACCATTGTTGCCATGCCTGCTGGACGTTTTCGACTTTCAGCATTTGGGCACGGTCACGATGCGGATCAACCGCCAGTTTTTCCAGGCGTTTTTCAATCGCCTGCAAATAGCGCAGCGTATCGCCCAGCCGTTTGAAGCCGTTACCGGTGACAAAACCGCGATACACCAGACCGCCCATTTGTGCTTTGATGTCAGAAAGCCCCAGCGCCATCGTCATATCAACACGCCCTTTCAGACGTTTGTTGATGTTGAACACTGCCGTGAGGATTTGCTCGACCTGCTTCGCAATATCCACCACGGTATCGTTCAGTTCGGCACGCACTTTTTCATGTAGCGCAGTAAAACCCTCTTCCGTCCAGACCGGGCCACCGTTGGCGTCGATTAATTTATCCACACCGCAGGAGATACAGTCATCGATCAGCTCCAGCACTTTGCCATACGGGTTAAAGTACAGCCCCAGCTTGGCTTTATTCGGCAACTTCTCATGCAGATATTTGATCGGTGAAGGAATATTCAGCAACAGTAGACGGCGCAGACCGTTCCACATTGCTTGCTTCTGCTCCAGTGGATTATCAAACAATTTGATCGCCACGCTGTCACGTTCATCCACCAGCGCAGGCCACGCTTTCACTTTGTAATTGCCGCGCTTCTGCTCGTAGCTTTCCGGCAATTGACCAAAGCTCCAGATATGCAGGCCGCTCTGCTCGATACCGTCATCAGCGACCGCAGACAGTGTTTCCTGCACTTTGCCTTTCAGCGCCTCTTTCAGTTCCTGTAATGAGCGCCCTTCTTTCAACTTCTTGTTTTTGTCGTCCACCACGCGGAAAGTAATTTTCAGGTGATCGGGCACCTGATCCCAGTGCCAGTCTTCGCGGTCAACGGTAACGCCGGTCATGCGGCGCAATTCACGTTCAAGACTGTCGAGCAACGGTAGTTCCAGTGGCGTCACGCGGCCTAAAAACGCTTCGGCGTAGTTTGGCGCAGGCACAAAATTACGACGTACCGGTTTTGGCAGCGATTTAATCAGCGCAATCACCAGTTCACGACGTAATCCAGGAATTTGCCATTCAAAGCCGCGCTCTTCCACCTGGTTGAGCAACGGCAGCGGAATATGCACGGTCACGCCATCAGCGTCCGCACCTGGCTCAAACTGATAACTTAAACGCAGCTTGAGATTGCCCTGATGCCAGAAGTTCGGGTAATCCAGCTTGCTGATTTTTTCCGCACCTTCTTTGATCAACATGCTCTTTTCAAAGTTGAGCAAATCAGGCGTTTCGCGGCTAACCTTTTTCCACCAGTTGTCGAAGTGGCGCGAAGAGATCACATCATGGCTAATGCGCTGGTCGTAAAATTCAAACAGCGTCTCGTCATCTACCAGAATATCGCGACGACGTGATTTGTGTTCCAGCTCTTCCACTTCTGCCCGCAGTTTCAGGTTTTCACGGAAGAAAGCGTGACGTGTCTGCCAGTCACCTTCTACAAGTGCATGGCGGATAAAGAGTTCACGGCACAACGCAGGATCAATCTGGCTGTAGTTAACCTTACGCGCGGCGACAATCGGCAACCCATAAACGGTGACTTTTTCCGTCGCCATCACTGCGCCCTGCGCCCGTTCCCAGTGCGGTTCACTGTAGGTGCGTTTGATCAAATGTTGGGCAACCGGCTCTACCCATTCCGGATCGATGCGTGCCGCAATGCGCCCCCACAGGCGGCTGGTTTCTACCAGTTCCGCCACCATCACCCACTTTGGCGGCTTTTTGAATAAACCAGAACCAGGGAAGATAGAGAAACGCGCGTTACGTGCGCCGGTATATTCCTGTTTATCCGCATCTTTCATGCCGATATGTGAAAGCAAACCGGTCAGTAATGCGATATGAATTTCGCGATGCTCCGCCGGTTCACTGTTTACCGGAATGCCGAGTTCTTTCACCACCTGGCGCAACTGAGTGTAGATGTCCTGCCATTCGCGCACGCGCAGATAGTTGAGATATTCAGTGCGGCACAAGCGACGGAAGGCGTTTGAAGAGAGCGCCTTTTGCTGCTCACCGAGATAATTCCACAAATTCACAAACGCCAGGAAGTCGGACTCTTTATCGTGGAAACGACGATGTTTTTCATCCGATGCCTGTTGTTTGTCCATCGGGCGTTCACGAGGGTCCTGAATGGAGAGCGCGGAAGTGATAATCATCGCTTCCCTTACACAGCCATGTTTCTGCGCTTCCAGCACCATGCGTGCCAGACGCGGGTCAACCGGTAACTGTGATAACTGACGACCAAGTGGTGTCAGTTTATATGCGGTTCGCTGTTCGTCGGTGGTGATTGCACCTAACTCCTCCAGCAGGCGCACACCATCCTGAATATTGCGTTTATCCGGCGCTTCAACAAACGGAAACGCAGCGATATCGCCCAGCCCCAGTGCGGTCATCTGTAAGATAACCGACGCCAGGTTGGTACGCAGAATTTCCGGATCGGTAAACTCCGGACGAGAAAGGAAATCGTCTTCCGAATAAAGACGAATACAGATCCCTTCTGATACGCGTCCGCAACGGCCTTTACGCTGATTGGCTGAAGCCTGCGAAATTGGCTCAATCGGTAGACGCTGCACTTTGGTGCGATAGCTGTAGCGGCTGATACGCGCCGTACCTGGGTCGATCACGTATTTAATACCCGGCACAGTCAGCGAGGTTTCCGCGACGTTAGTCGCCAGCACAATGCGCCGCCCGCTGTGTGACTGGAAGACGCGATTTTGTTCGCTGTTTGAAAGCCGCGCATAAAGCGGCAATATTTCCGTATGGCGTAAGTTCAGCTTGTTCAGCGCATCGGCGGTATCGCGAATTTCCCGCTCGCCGCTCATAAAGATCAAAATGTCGCCGGGGCTTTCCTGGCTCAATTCGTCTACGGCATCGAAAATCGCCTGTAACTGGTCGCGCTCGGTATCATCCGCTTCTTCAACTATTGGTCGATAACGCACTTCTACCGGATAAGTTCGACCCGAGACTTCGATAATCGGCGCATTGTTAAAGTGGCGAGAGAAGCGTTCCGGATCGATGGTCGCGGAGGTGATGATGACTTTCAGATCCGGGCGACGTGGCAACAGCTCTTTCAAATAACCGAGCAGGAAATCAATGTTCAGGCTGCGTTCGTGCGCTTCGTCAATGATGATGGTGTCGTACTGCATCAGCAGGCGATCCTGCTGGATTTCCGCCAGCAGAATACCGTCGGTCATCAGCTTGACCATCGTGTTATCACTGACGTGATCGCTGAAACGGACTTTATAACCGATGCAGCCACCCGGTTCGGTCTGCAACTCTTCCGCAATACGGTTCGCCACGGTACGGGCTGCCAGTCGACGAGGCTGGGTATGGCCAATCAGCCCTTTAATCCCGCGCCCCAGTTCCATACAGATTTTCGGCAACTGCGTCGTTTTACCGGAACCTGTTTCTCCGGCGACAATCACCACCTGGTGGTCACGGATCGCTTCGAGAATGTCCTGTTTTTTCTGGCTAACCGGCAAATTGTCCGGATAAGTAATCTCGGGACGCGCCGCTTCACGTAGCAGGACTTTCCCTGCCGCCTGGTCAATTTCTTTTGCCATCTCCTGGAAAATGGCCTGTTGTGCATCAGGATTTTTAACCTTCTTCACCCCATGCAGACGGCGGGAAAAACGCAGTCTGTCACGCAGCATTAACGAATCCAACCGCTGCTGTAAGGCGTTAAAGGTCAATTTTTGTTGTTCTGTCATAACGTTAAAGGGCAGCGTTGTGCCTGATTAATTTTCTTTTAAATGATAGATATAGAGTACCACATCGCGGCTTTTTATGTGTTGTTCAATAAATTCGAACATAGACTTCGATATATTGCGCTATCTCTGTGGCAGGATTGTGAATAAAGTGTCAACAAGCAACAGGGCATCGCCCATTCAAACATCTATAAGGAAACACCATGAGCAAGGTATTAGTTCTTAAATCCAGCATCCTGGCAGGGTACTCTCAGTCTGGTCAGTTGTCTGATTATTTTGTTGAACAGTGGCGTGAAAAGCACACTGCTGATGAAATCACCGTCCGCGACCTGGCTGCAAATCCGGTTCCGGTGCTGGATGGCGAACTGGTTGGTGCTCTGCGTCCGAGTGACGCGCCGCTGACTCCGCGCCAGCAGGAAGCCCTGGCACTGTCTGATGAACTGATTGCCGAGTTGAAAGCGCATGACGTTATCGTGATTGCCGCACCGATGTACAACTTCAACATCTCTACTCAGTTGAAAAACTATTTTGACCTGGTTGCGCGTGCAGGCGTTACTTTCCGCTACACCGAGAACGGTCCTGAAGGTCTGGTAACCGGTAAAAAAGCCATTGTTATTACCAGCCGTGGCGGTATCCATAAGGATGGGCCTACAGACCTGGTGACCCCGTATCTTTCTACGTTCCTTGGCTTTATCGGCATTACTGACGTGAACTTTGTCTTTGCTGAAGGTATCGCTTACGGGCCGGAAATGGCAGCAAAAGCGCAGGCAGACGCTAAAGCGGCAATTGACGCAATTGTTGCAGCATAAGTTTTAAGAAGCCTACCGCGAGTGCGGGAGGCTTTTTTACTTAACTCGCCTTTTTCGCAATACTGTCCAGCGTTGCCAACACATCATCAGGTAGCGCTAATTCCCCTACTGCCATATTCTCCCGTAAATGCGCAACGGAAGACGTCCCCGGGATCAGCAAAATATTCGGTGAACGTTGCAACAGCCACGCCAGCGCCACCTGCATCGGTGTCGCATTAAGACTTGCTGCGACATCAGAGAGCGTGGAGGATTGCAGTGGCGTAAAGCCCCCGAGCGGGAAGAACGGCACATATGCAATGCCATCGCGAGCCAAAGAATCAATTAATTCGTCATCCGCACGATGGGCAATGTTGTATTCGTTTTGCACGCAAACAATTTCTGTAATCTTGCGCGCCTCTGCAACCTGCGTTGGTGTTACGTTGCTCAGGCCAATATGTTTTACCAGCCCTTGTTGTTGCATCTCAGCCAGCACAATCAGGCTGGCTTCAATCGACCCTTCCGCCGGGCCATGTCCATCGTCAGGCATCACCCGCAGGTTCACCACATCCAGCACGTCCACCCCCAGATTTCGCAGGTTATCGTGCACCGCTTTTTTCAGTTCTGCTGGAGAGAATGCCGGCAACCAGGAGGCGTCCTCACCGCGGCGAGCGCCAATTTTGGTGACGATAGTCAGGTCATCGGAATAAGGATGTAACGCTTCGCGGATAATCTGATTGGTAACGTGTGGACCATAAAAGTCGCTGGTATCAATGTGATTGACGCCCAATGCCAGTGCCTCACGCAGCACGGTAATCGCGACATGGCGATCTTTCGGTGGGCCGAATACACCAGGTCCTGCCAGTTGCATCGCGCCGTAACCGAGACGGTTAACGGATTTTGTACCGAGAGTAAATGTGTTGCTGCTCATAACACCCTGCCCTGTAATAAAGCGGATTAAGAAAAATCAGTATAGAAATGAACGGAAAGTGAATAAATGACTATTGAATGCGGATGCGTAAAAACGAGCGCCAACAAGCAAAAACAGCGCCGCAATCAGTCTGGCGGAGGTCTGTAGGTATAATTTGTACCGTTTTGAACGGTAACTGATCTTTCTGAATACGAAATTAATTACCGCTGCTTTACGTTTTTTATTTTTGCAGCCATTTCCCATTAATCCCCTGCACATATTCTCCCGGTTTAGCGCGAACGACCAGTTTCTGCCCTGCCAGTTTTGCAATCTCCTCAGTTGAGACATTATTTTGTCTGGCCAGTTGCTGATAACTCAGCGCACGAGCTTTATTAATATCGTTTACCAATGCCTGCGTTTCGTCATCCGTTTTCAGTGCCATCAGATAACCATTAAATGTTTCGCCTACCCGCCCCTGACTTCTGGCTTCATTCAGGGTTAACGCCATCGCACTGCTGCTCATCAGGCAAACAGTCCACACCATTATCAGTAATGTTCTTTTCATCATTACCTCAAAAAAGATCGCTACGGGTTTTGAGCAAGTCTTCAACGTCCTTATCTGCTTTTATGATGATCTCATGCTCAATTTTAACGTTCATATTAATGGTGATTGGCTCTTTCGGCGCAGCCACTTCAATGCGCGGCGTGCAACCAAGCAACATAAAAGAGGACGCGAACGCGGTTATCATTATTTTCATTATTTTTCCTCACACTCATTTCCTGATGGGCAACCCGTTTTCGGGAGTCGGGCATTCTGTTCCAGCCACGCCTGGAGATTATCGCCAAAGCGTAAGCTGCGCCATAACGTAAAAATATTCTCTTCGTGGCTGTAATTAAGATTCACCGTGCCCGTTTTACCATCAACCCGGCTATTACCGCTGATCGTTGCCTGCATGGTTAACACACCGAGATTATCCAGATTAATTTTTGTCGATGAACGGCTAATTTCCATATAGCGCAACCAGTTGATTGCAGTCCCTGCGGTCATATTGTCTTTTGCTACTGCATCCGCCGTGTCTTTATCCAGGCGCAAGGTCATGGGGCCTGCGTTTGCCAGCCAGCCATCTTTCACAATCCATTTTTCATTATTAAGCCATAGCGGCAATGCCCCACTGAATGCCCCTGACATAGCGAATTGCTTTGGATTGATGGCGCTAACCAGTTCACTGGAAGAGAGATTATTCAGCCGTAACAGCGCCGGATCGTGCTGCGGCATACGTAATTGTTTCATCAGCACGTTACCACCTAAAACATCAACACTCACATCAGTCAGTAGCAAGGGTTCGTCTTCGGTCCACGGATAACGCCCCTGAAGATCGGCAGTAATATTTTTTGCCGTCACCAGGTTAACCACTTCAGCAATACGTAATGACACAGGTCGCCGCGTTCCCAGGTGCCACGCACCGTCGGCAAAACGGAACGGTAGTACAAAGTCGACACCGTTGACCTGGTTATCTGGCATCCACGCGCTGCCACCTTTCAACACGCCATGCCCCCCTGCACGAAAGCCCTGCTCAGGCGCGGCAGAAAACGCCACCTGGGCATACAGTTCACCATCGCGTAGATTCATCTTCCAGTCTGGCGGGATCAGCGGCTGGAATACGGTCAGCGATTGTTTAGGCCACCAGGCATTGCCGCGCAGGCGAATACCGTCCCAGCGGCCATTCACCCGTACCGGGCCAATCTCACCAGCATGTAAATCCCCTTTGAAGAGGAAATACGTCGGATCGCGTCCATCGACACTAAATTTTAAGGTTGATGGCGGTAACACACTACCGCCTGTGAAAAGCGTTTGTCCTGCATCCAGCGAAAGCGCACCACTAAAAGACGGATTCTGGGCGTCGCGCACCCAGATAACGGGTTTATCAAGAATTAAGCGCGGCGTTTCTACTGTCATCGTGCCATATTGCAACTGATCGAACCCGGTCGAGAGGTCGGTAAGCGTAATCGTGCTGTCATGCCACTCACCTTTTCCTGCGACATCCCAGGTGGCATTCATCGGGGTAAAACTGCCTTTGCCCCAGTAACGCCACTGCCAACGCCCTGCATCCGGGAGAAAATCATTCGCCTGACCATCCATATGCAGCACAAAGTCGCCCAGTTCATTTTCATGGGCCTGCAAAATGGCCTGCAAGCGACCGTCAACACCACGCTGAGTGACTTTTACCCCCGCTAAAGGCCAGCGAATTTCATCGATGTCCAGTGAATCGATGATTCTTCCCTTTGAACGTAATAACGCGCCTGGTTCAAAGGCCAGCGTTGGGTCAGTCAGACTTCCGCTTAGCTGTGCCGGTAAGCGGGCATACAGAATGAGATCAGCCTGTTTTGCTTCACCGGTCAGTTGCAGTGGCATCTGACTGTTATCCATGCTCAATTTTCCTGGGCCAAAATTAAGCACCGCATTGCCTTTCCCTGCTTGCCCCTGGGTCAGCACACTCAGGCGTCCACTGACCAACGCGTTCTCAAGCCCGGCCTGCCAGTTCTCGACTTTAACACCCAATCGCCCACTCAGGGGAAAACCTTCATACGGCCAGCTCCAGCGACCATCGCTGACCGTCAATTGCTGACGGGTAATTTGCCACGGCAAATCGAGCAATGGATCGCCGTTATCCCGTGTCATCACAAGCAATTGCCCGCTATTTTCCTGCCACTCCAGTTCAGCATCCACCAGTGACGGTTCCTGTGGCAAGTTCAAGGTCGCGGTAGCATGGCCACTGACAGGAAGCCCATCCGGCACCAGCGGCATGGTAAATTCCCCTACCAGTTTTACCGGCGGCTGATTTTCAAACGCGGCGACATCCAGTTCGCTGACTGTAAGTTGTTGCCCTTTAAGCTGGCCTTGAAATTTAACTTTTTCGCCCTGATAACGCAGTTGCTGGATATCAGAGGTCAACGAGAGAGAGAGTTTTCCCTGCCATTCCTGCCAGGGCGAAAGGATCAGTTTATCAATATTGATCCAGGTGTTAGGCAGCATGGATTGCCACTGCGCAAGGGTTTTCGGCGCTGCCGGAGAGGGCTCTTCCTGTGGCAATTTTGCCAGGCAAGCAGAGTCAAGCTCCACTGTGCCAACGTTCAATAACCAGCGGCTGGGATGTGAAAGGCTGGCATTGGTGATATGCGCCAACTGGCAATCCGCCACCAGATAACGGAGATCGGGAATAATTAAACCTTTACGCGTGATGCGCGGGCTTTCATCTAATGCAATGCGTGTACCGAGCGGCAGCCAGATACCCGCCAGCGTAGGAACCCACAGCCCGAGCGTCATCAGCAGCGTTAAGGGCACAAGAATAATCAGTAATAACAGCGCGAGAACGGCTTTATATTTACCCAACATGGGTAGTTAATATCCTGATTTAGCGAAAAATTAAGCATTCAATACCGGTATTGTGGCATGTTTAACCGTTCAGTTGAAGGTTGCGCCTACACTAAGCATAGTTGTTGATGGATTTTTCAATATCACCACAGCTTTCAATTATATTTTAATTTTTGTAAAATATTTTTAGTAGCTTAAACGTGATTCAACATCACTGGAGAAAGTCTTATGAAACTCGCCGTATATAGCACAAAACAGTACGACAAGAAGTACCTGCAACAGGTGAACGAGTCCTTTGGCTTTGAGCTGGAATTTTTTGACTTTCTGCTGACAGAAAAAACCGCCAAAACCGCCAATGGCTGCGAAGCGGTATGTATTTTCGTAAATGATGACGGCAGCCGCCCGGTGCTGGAAGAACTGAAAAAGCACGGCGTTAAATATATCGCCCTGCGCTGTGCCGGTTTCAACAACGTTGACCTCGACGCGGCAAAAGAGCTGGGGCTGAAAGTAGTCCGTGTTCCAGCCTACGATCCGGAAGCCGTCGCTGAACACGCTATCGGTATGATGATGACGTTGAACCGCCGTATTCACCGCGCGTATCAGCGTACCCGTGACGCCAACTTCTCTCTGGAAGGCCTGACTGGCTTTACCATGTATGGCAAAACGGCAGGTGTTATCGGCACCGGTAAAATCGGCGTAGCGATGCTGCGTATTCTGAAAGGTTTCGGTATGCGTCTGCTGGCGTTCGATCCATACCCAAGTGCGGCGGCGCTGGAGCTCGGCGTGGAATATGTCGATCTGCCGACCCTGTTCTCTGAATCAGACGTTATCTCCCTGCACTGCCCGCTGACGCCGGAGAACTACCACCTGCTGAATGAGGCGGCGTTTGATCAGATGAAAAACGGCGTAATGATCGTCAACACCAGTCGTGGCGCATTGATTGATTCCCAGGCGGCAATTGAAGCGCTGAAAAACCAGAAAATTGGCTCGCTGGGGATGGACGTGTATGAGAACGAACGCGATCTGTTCTTTGAAGATAAATCCAACGATGTGATTCAGGATGACGTGTTCCGTCGTCTGTCTGCCTGCCATAACGTACTGTTTACCGGGCACCAGGCTTTCCTGACGGCAGAAGCTCTGACCAGTATTTCCCAGACTACGCTGCAAAACTTGAGCAATCTGGAAAAAGGCGAATCCTGCCCGAACGAACTGGTTTAAACATGCAGCTCCCCTGCAAATCAGGGGAGCTTATTCAGATAATCCCCAAAGATCTTTCATCCACTATTCTTACAATAAGTTTTGTTGAACGGATAAGATGCCCCAGCGTTGCATCCGGCAATCAGCACCTGATTTATACCTTAAATTGAGAACTAAAATGAAGAAAGTTGCCGCGCTAGTCGCACTAAGCCTGCTGATGGCGGGATGTGTAAGTAATGACAAAATTGCTGTAACGCCAGAACAGTTACAGCATCACCGGTTTGTACTGGAAAGTGTTAACGGTCAACCTGTTGCCAGCGATAAAAACCCGCCAGAAATCAGCTTTGGGGAAAAGATGATGATTTCCGGCAACATGTGTAACCGCTTTAGCGGAGAGGGTAAACTTTCGGGCGGAGAACTGAAAGTTAAAGGACTGGCAATGACACGCATGATGTGTGCCAACCCACAGCTTAACGAACTCGATCACACCATCAGCGAAATGCTGAAAGAAGGTGCGCAGGTAGATCTGACCGCCAACCAGTTGACGCTGGCAACCGCGAAACAGACATTAACTTATAAACTGGCAGATTTGGTCAATTAGTAGCTGCCACAGCTTCCGGCGGCAAGCGACTGTTCGCTGCAGCGTTTGCCGTTAGGTAATGCACACATCCCAATAGCCGTTCCGTCAAGTTGACGGGCAACGGATAGCGAACCACCAATCATTGCGCAATTTGCTTCACCGCTACTGGACATGGACGCTTTTAAACCAGGCGCCACATGCGCCGCGGTTGCCTGCTGAACAGGTTCACTACTACACGCAGACAACAATAAAGCGGCACACCCTACCCACAACGCTGCTCGCATCTTTACTTCCTCTAATCTTTAAGCCAAACGACACCGCCCTAAATAATAGGCAGCCCAGGCGGTTACGTCGAGAACTACTATGTGTGTTGCAACGCATTGTTACTTTTTTATCGCTATTTTTTGCCCGGTGCTTGATCGAAACATTCATTATGCGGATATGGGGGACACAAAAGCGAAAATGCAACAGAAAGCCATTTGCTAAAATTGAGAGATAACTACTGGGCACGCAGCTTTTTCGTGTGCCCCTCATTTGCGCAATGTAAGGGTGTCGTATGATCACAATTGACGGTAATGGCGCGGTAGCTTCGGTGGCATTTCGCACCAGTGAAGTTATCGCCATCTACCCTATTACCCCGAGTTCCACGATGGCAGAACAGGCTGATGCCTGGGCCGGAAACGGCTTGAAAAACGTGTGGGGAGATACACCTCGCGTAGTTGAAATGCAGTCCGAAGCTGGCGCTATCGCGACTGTGCATGGCGCTTTGCAAACGGGCGCACTCTCTACATCGTTTACATCATCGCAGGGTTTGTTGCTGATGATTCCGACATTGTACAAACTGGCGGGCGAACTGACACCGTTTGTACTGCATGTGGCGGCGCGAACCGTCGCTACTCATGCGCTCTCTATTTTTGGTGATCATTCAGATGTGATGGCGGTGCGCCAGACCGGTTGCGCCATGTTGTGTGCGGCAAACGTTCAGGAAGCGCAAGATTTCGCCCTCATTTCGCAAATCGCGACACTAAAAAGCCGTGTGCCATTTATTCATTTCTTTGATGGTTTCCGTACTTCCCACGAGATCAACAAAATCGTTCCACTGGCCGACGACACTATTCTTGAACTGATACCGCAGGCAGAAATTGATGCTCATCGCGCCCGTGCGCTGAATCCGGAACATCCGGTGATCCGCGGTACATCCGCCAATCCTGACACTTACTTCCAGTCTCGTGAAGCAACTAACCCATGGTACAACGCAGTTTACGACCATGTTGAACAGGCAATGAATGATTTCGCCGCCGCTACGGGTCGTCAGTATCAGCCTTTTGAGTATTACGGTCATCCACAGGCAGAACGGGTGATAATCCTGATGGGTTCTGCTATTGGCACCTGTGAAGAAGTGGTAGACGAATTGCTGACCCGTGGCGAAAAAGTTGGGGTGCTGAAAGTTCGACTATATCGTCCGTTTTCCGCCAAACACTTACTACAAGCACTACCGGAGTCCGTACGCAGCGTAGCGGTGTTGGATCGCACCAAAGAGCCGGGTGCCCAGGCAGAACCACTCTATTTGGATGTGATGACCGCGCTGGCAGAAGCCTTTAATAATGGCGAGCGTGAGGCATTGCCTCGCGTCATTGGTGGGCGCTATGGTCTGTCTTCCAAAGAGTTTGGCCCGGACTGTGTGCTGGCAGTATTTGCCGAACTTAACACAGCCAAACCAAAACCACGATTTACCGTGGGTATTTATGATGATGTGACCAATCTGTCACTGCCATTGCCAGAAAATACCCTGCCAAACTCCGCGAAGCTGGAAGCCCTGTTTTACGGTCTGGGCAGTGACGGCAGCGTTTCCGCGACCAAAAACAATATCAAGATTATCGGTAATTCCACCCCGTGGTATGCACAGGGGTATTTTGTATACGATTCCAAAAAGGCCGGTGGTCTGACAGTTTCTCACCTGCGTGTGAGCGAGCATCCAATTCGATCCGCGTATCTGATTTCACAAGCTGACTTTGTTGGCTGCCACCAGTTGCAGTTTATCGACAAATATCAGATGGCAGAACGCCTGAAACCTGGCGGTATTTTCCTGCTTAATACTCCGTACAGTGCAGAAGAAGTCTGGTCGCGGCTGCCGCAAGAAGTTCAGGCGGTGTTGAATCAGAAGAAAGCTCGCTTTTATGTGATTAATGCAGCGAAAATTGCCCGTGAATGTGGACTGGCAGCGCGCATTAACACCGTAATGCAGATGGCCTTTTTCCACCTGACGCAAATTCTGCCTGGCGACAGTGCCCTGGCTGAATTGCAGGGCGCAATTGCCAAAAGCTACAGCAGCAAAGGTCAGGATCTGGTGGAACGCAACTGGCAGGCACTGGCGCTGGCGCGTGAATCCGTGGAAGAAGTCCCGTTGCAACCGGTAAATCCGCACAGTGCGAATCGGCCACCGGTGGTTTCCGATGCAGCGCCTGATTTCGTTAAAACCGTCACCGCTGCAATGCTCGCCGGACTTGGCGATGCCCTCCCCGTTTCGGCGCTACCACCAGACGGCACATGGCCAATGGGCACAACGCGTTGGGAAAAACGCAATATTGCCGAAGAGATCCCCATCTGGAAAGAGGAACTCTGTACCCAATGTAACCACTGTGTCGCCGCCTGCCCACACTCCGCTATTCGCGCAAAAGTGGTTCCGCCGGAAGCAATGGAAAACGCCCCTGCCAGCCTGCATTCGCTGGATGTGAAATCGCGCGATATGCGCGGGCAGAAGTATGTGTTGCAGGTCGCACCGGAAGATTGCACTGGCTGTAATCTGTGCGTTGAAGTTTGCCCGGCGAAAGACCGTCAGGATCCTGATATCAAAGCCATCAATATGATGTCGCGTCTGGAGCATGTGGAAGAAGAGAAAATCAATTATGACTTCTTCCTCAACTTACCAGAAATCGACCGCAGTAAACTGGAACGTATTGATATTCGTACATCGCAATTGATCACACCGCTGTTTGAATATTCTGGTGCTTGTTCCGGTTGTGGCGAGACGCCGTATATCAAATTGCTTACTCAACTCTATGGCGATCGAATGTTGATCGCTAACGCCACCGGATGTTCGTCGATTTATGGCGGTAACCTGCCATCCACACCGTATACCACTGATGCAAACGGTCGTGGTCCGGCCTGGGCGAACTCACTGTTTGAAGATAATGCCGAATTTGGCCTGGGCTTCCGCCTGACGGTCGATCAGCATCGTGTCCGTGTTTTGCGTCTGCTGGATCAGTTTGCCGATAAAATCCCGGCGGAGTTACTGGCAGCGTTGAAATCAGATGCCACGCCAGAGGTTCGTCGCGAACAGGTTGCCGCGTTGCGCCAGCAACTAAAGGATATCGCTGAAGCTCATGAACTGCTGCGCGACGCTGATGCGCTGGTGGAAAAATCAATATGGCTGATTGGTGGCGACGGCTGGGCTTACGATATCGGCTTCGGTGGTTTGGATCATGTATTAAGTCTGACGGAAAACGTCAACATTCTGGTACTGGATACGCAATGCTATTCCAATACCGGCGGTCAGGCGTCGAAAGCAACCCCTCTTGGTGCAGTAACGAAGTTTGGTGAACACGGCAAACGCAAAGCGCGTAAAGACCTCGGTGTCAGTATGATGATGTACGGTCATGTTTATGTGGCGCAGATTTCTCTCGGTGCGCAACTGAACCAGACAGTGAAAGCGATTCAGGAAGCGGAAGCGTATCCAGGGCCGTCACTGATCATTGCTTACAGTCCATGTGAAGAGCACGGTTATGACCTGGCATTGAGTCACGACCAGATGCGCCAACTCACCGCAACCGGCTTCTGGCCGCTGTATCGCTTTGATCCACGTCGTGCCGATGAAGGCAAACTGCCACTGGCGCTGGATTCACGTCCACCATCAGAGGCTCTGGAAGAAACATTGCTCCATGAACAACGTTTCCGCCGTCTGAATTCGCAACAGCCAGAAGTGGCGGAACAGTTATGGAAAGATGCCGCAGCCGATCTGCAAAAACGCTATGATTTCCTCGCGCAAATGGCGGGGAAAACGGATAAAAGTGGCACCGAGTAGAGTAACAGGGTAAGGATTATCCTGAACAAAAAAAAGCCCGAATGAAAGTTCGGGCTTGTCTTTTTATTTGTTGGGAAATAAGTAATCGTAGCAATGCCCCAACAGAAAATAATATCTGTGACAATAAAGGCATATAACCCGCGCAGAATAACGCATCACTTTTTAAATGTATAATTTTTATTTTATATGTATCACCACTAAAACATTCATCAAACTTATTGTCATTTCTCAAGAATTATTTGATTAAGGTTTTACTTAAGACGTAACAAATGACACTTATCGGCTAATGGAACTTTTCCTTTAGGATGTTTTCACTTCCCGAACAGGGAAAGAAAGGCAAATAAAATAACTAAAGGATTTTTTCAATGAAAAGCAAAGTACTGGCACTCTTAATTCCTGCCCTGCTCTCCGCAGGAGCTGCTCATGCGGCAGAAATTTATAATAAAGACGGCAATAAATTGGATCTTTATGGCAAAGTTGATGGTCTACATTATTTTTCTGATAGTTCAGCGAAAGATGGCGATCAGAGCTATGCACGTCTTGGTTTTAAAGGCGAAACACAAATTAACGATCAACTCACTGGTTATGGTCAGTGGGAATACAATATTCAGGCAAACAATACTGAATCCTCAAAAAATCAATCCTGGACTCGTCTGGCATTCGCCGGGTTGAAATTTGCTGATTACGGTTCTTTCGATTACGGACGTAATTACGGCGTAATGTACGATATAGAAGGCTGGACCGATATGCTGCCAGAATTTGGCGGTGACTCCTACACGAATGCGGACAACTTTATGACCGGTCGTGCTAATGGCGTAGCAACTTATCGTAATTCTGATTTCTTCGGTCTGGTTAATGGACTGAACTTCGCTTTGCAATATCAGGGTAACAACGAAGGCGCGAGCAATGGTCAGGAAGGTACTAATAACGGACGTGATGTTCGTCATGAAAATGGCGACGGCTGGGGTCTTTCCACAACCTACGATTTAGGTATGGGCTTTAGTGCGGGTGCAGCATACACCTCCTCAGACCGCACCAATGATCAGGTTAATCATACTGTGGCGGGCGGCGATAAAGCCGATGCGTGGACTGCCGGGTTAAAATATGATGCTAACAACATCTACCTGGCAACCATGTATTCCGAAACACGTAATATGACGCCATTTGGCAACAGTGATTACGCCGTTGCGAACAAGACCCAGAACTTTGAAGTCACCGCCCAATATCAGTTTGACTTTGGCCTGCGTCCGGCAGTGTCTTTCCTGATGTCTAAAGGGCGTGACCTGAACGCTGCTGGTGGTGTTGATAATCCAGCCGGTGTTGACGATAAAGATCTGGTCAAATACGCAGATGTTGGCGCGACATATTATTTCAACAAAAATATGTCAACCTATGTTGACTATAAAATTAACCTGTTGGATGAAGATGACAGCTTCTACGCTGCCAACGGTATCTCTACCGATGATATTGTCGCTTTAGGTCTGGTTTATCAGTTCTAATCCTGCCTGCCCGCCTCTCTGGCGGGCTTTTTCTACTTATTGAATCCTGTTTAATCTAAATTAAAAATGTGAACTCCGTCATTACACAAAAAGTGTCATCTGGCGTTACACTTTATGCGGATACTAAAACAGGAGGTTTTATGAACAGAACGATTCTTGTCCCTATCGATATATCCGACTCAGAATTAACTCAACGCGTGATTAGTCACGTTGAAGCCGAGGCAAAAATTGATGATGCAGAGGTTCATTTCCTGACGGTAATACCTTCGCTGCCCTACTATGCCTCTCTGGGTTTAGCGTATTCCGCAGAGTTACCGGCAATGGATGACCTGAAAGCGGAAGCCAAATCGCAACTGGAAGAAGTCATTAAAAAATTCAAACTGCCGACTGACAGAGTGCATATCCATGTTGAAGAAGGTTCGCCAAAAGACCGCATTCTGGAAATGGCGAAAAAGATCCCTGCTCATATGATCATCATTGCCTCCCATCGACCGGATATTACCACCTACCTGCTCGGCTCTAACGCCGCTGCCGTAGTACGTCATGCAGAGTGTTCAGTGCTGGTCGTGCGCTAATAACTAACGCCCGCACGTCGCTGCGGGCTTTTTGATTCATTTCGCAAATGTGCTGACATTTTCCCCTCTAATCCGTACCATACACGCCACTGTTTTTATATCAGACTTCTGCTGTCGGATATCCCGGCATGATGCATACTCTTCTGATGCCATATAATGAATTGAGCTACTATTAAATGTTGCAAAATCAAGAAATTAGTAAGAAAGAACAATACAACCTGAACAAATTACAAAAACGCCTGCGCCGCAATGTGGGCGAAGCCATTGCTGACTTCAATATGATTGAAGATGGCGACCGCATTATGGTTTGCCTTTCCGGGGGAAAAGACAGCTATACCATGCTGGAGATCCTGCGGAATTTGCAGCAAAGCGCGCCAATCAGTTTTTCGCTGGTTGCCGTTAACCTCGACCAGAAGCAGCCCGGTTTCCCGGAGCACGTCCTGCCGGAGTATCTTGAAAAGCTGGGCGTTGAGTACAAAATTGTTGAAGAGAATACTTATGGGATCGTGAAAGAAAAGATCCCGGAAGGCAAAACCACCTGCTCACTCTGCTCTCGTCTGCGTCGCGGTATTCTTTACCGCACGGCAACAGAACTGGGCGCGACGAAAATCGCACTGGGTCACCATCGTGACGATATCCTGCAAACGCTGTTCTTAAACATGTTCTACGGCGGCAAGATGAAAGGTATGCCACCAAAGCTGATGAGCGATGACGGCAAACATATCGTAATTCGTCCGCTGGCTTATTGCCGTGAAAAGGACATTCAGCGTTTTGCCGATGCGAAAGCGTTCCCGATTATTCCGTGCAACCTGTGCGGTTCACAGCCTAACCTGCAACGTCAGGTGATTGCCGATATGTTGCGTGATTGGGATAAGCGTTATCCAGGGCGTATTGAGACAATGTTCAGCGCGATGCAGAATGTGGTGCCGTCACATCTGTGCGATACCAATCTGTTCGATTTCAAAGGCATTACCCACGGTTCTGAAGTGGTTAACGGCGGTGATCTGGCGTTTGATCGCGAAGAGCTACCACTACAACCCGCGGGCTGGCAGCCTGAAGAAGATGAAAATCAGTTGGATGAGTTACGCCTGAATGTGGTTGAAGTGAAATAACCAGGATAGCGCCCGATACGCAAGCTTATCGGGCTATTCTTGTGCTGGCCGGATAAGACGCAACCAGCGTCGCATCCGGCAATTCAACATTTCGTTATTTTAATAACCGCACCCGGCACGTTTTCCCTTTAATCTTTCCGCCCTGTAACTGTTTCCATGCCTTATGGGCAACAGACTGACGCACTGCGACGTAGACATGTGCTGGATGAACGGCAATTTTGCCAATATCTGTGCTATCCAGACCAATATCCCCCGTCAGCGCCCCCAGCACATCGCCTGGACGCATTTTCGCTTTTTTCCCACCATCAATGCACAACGTCGCCATTTCTGCTTCCAGCGGCACAATGGCGCTGCTGGCTGGTGGCGTTTGCCAGTTAAGTTTTATCTGCAACATGTCAGAAATGATATTCGCCCGCTGCGCCTCTTCCGGAGCACAGAAACTGATCGCCAGACCGCTATTCCCCGCTCGCGCAGTACGCCCGATGCGATGTACATGAACTTCAGGGTCCCACGCCAGCTCAAAGTTCACCACCAGCGCAAGAGATTTGATATCCAGACCACGTGCCGCGACATCGGTCGCCACCAGCACACGTGCGCTACCATTGGCAAAACGAACCAACGTCTGATCGCGGTCGCGTTGTTCCAGATCGCCATGTAACGACAATGCACTTTGCCCTACTTCATTCAGAGCATCACACACAGCCTGGCAATCTTTTTTTGTATTACAGAACACCACACAAGATGATGGCTGATGCAAGCTTAATAACCGCTGCAACAACGAAATTTTGCCTTTGCTGGATGTCTCATAAAATTGTTGTTCAATAGGCGGTAAAGCATCTGACGTATCAATCTCAATCGCTAAAGGATCGCGTTGTACACGACCGCTAATCGCGGCAATTGCGTCCGGCCAGGTTGCAGAAAACAGAAGCGTCTGGCGAGAAGCAGGCGCAAAACGGATGACGTCATCAATTGCGTCGCTAAATCCCATATCCAACATACGGTCGGCTTCATCCATTACCAGCGTATTCAGGGTATCCAGCGATACAGTGCCTTTTTGCAGGTGATCGAGCAAACGACCCGGCGTTGCCACGATGATATGCGGCGCATGTTGCAGCGAATCGCGCTGAATGCTGAACGGCTGGCCGCCGCATAAGGTCAAGATTTTGGTATTCGGCAGAAAACGCGCCAGCCGGCGCAACTCTCCGGCAACCTGATCCGCCAGTTCACGGGTCGGGCACAGCACTAAAGCCTGGGTCTGAAACAGCGACGCATCAATTTGCTGTAACAAGCCAAGGCCAAATGCCGCCGTTTTGCCGCTGCCAGTTTTCGCCTGCACGCGAACATCTTTTCCGGCAAGGATCGCCGGAAGCGCGGCGGCCTGCACCGGCGTCATGGTTAAATAGCCCAACTCATTAAGGTTAGTGAGCTGGGCGGGAGGCAAAACGTTCAGGGTAGAAAAAGCGGTCACAATCTATTCTCGTGGTCATCGACGCAAAATTAGCAGGCGCGTATCCTCGCAGATCTACGCTCACGATGCGACAATTTAATCGGTTCTTCATCTGGCGGCGGGTCTGGCATGGGTTGCGGACGAGGGATGGGATCTGGCACTGGTACGGGATCGCCAGGAATGGGTTCAGGGACAGGAATTTGCAAATAAATGAGTGTCGTCATATTTCCCTCCGGTCATGGGGTGGACTCTTAAAGGGTAGACGCTGAAAAATAACAGGCAAAAAAAAGCCGACTCATCTAAGTCGGCGTCGTACGAATCAATTGTGCTATGCAGTAATTCAAAAAAGGAAGTAAGACAATATGGAGCGCAACGCCCATCGCTTGACGTTGCATTCACCTGCGAGGGAGATATTGCCCTGAATGGGTAGAGAGTTTATTGACTTCGCTCAAACTTTACGGCGTTTTTATATACAGGAAGTAGACAAATTTTCTTTTGTTACAACCATTTACTACGATGCAACCATAAAGCAACACCACCAATAAGAACAACTAACAGAATACAAAAAAGCGAAAAGCCGAATTGCCATCCCCCGCCAGGAATACCACCGAGGTTGACACCAAATAACCCAGTTAAAAACGTACTGGGTAAAAAGACCATTGCCATCAACGACATCGTATAAGTACGACGCGCTAAATTTTCCTGCATGACCTGAGCGATTTCATCTGCCATCACGCCGGTTCGGGCAATACAGGCGTCAATCTCATCCAGGCCGCGTCCGAGACGATCGGCAATGTCCTGCATTCGGCGGCGTTGGTCGTCATTCATCCACGGCAGACGCTCACTGGCAAGGCGAGCATAAACATCACGCTGCGGTGCCATATAGCGACGCATCACAATTAATTGTTTACGCAGCAACGCCAGGAAACCGCGCGGCGGTATTTGTTGATCGAGCAGATTATCTTCCAGGTCGATAATTTTATCGTGCAGTTGTTCTATAAACTCACTGGAATGATCGGTTAACGCATCACACACATCCACCAGCCAGCCACCGCAATCGGTCGGGCCGGTTCCCTCTTCCAGATCGCTAACCACATCATCCAGCGCCAACACTTTACGTTGTCGGGTCGAGACAATTAACCGTCCATCCATATAAACACGCATGGCGACCAGTTGATCGGGACGTTCATCAGTACTGCCATTAATGCAGCGTAAAGTAATCAACGTCCCTTCCCCAAGACGGCTGACCCTGGGCCGCGTGCTTTCCCCCGCCAGCGCATCGCGTACGTTATTTGGCAACAAGGGTGTTGTCGCCAGCCATTGGGCACTGTCATGGTGCACATAATTGAGGTGGAGCCAGCAAGGATGCGCTTCATCTATATCATCTGTATTTTCCAGCGGTTTAACTCCGCCTTTACCATCCAACATCCAGGCAAATACTGCATCCGGGACATTTACGTCCGCTCCCTTAATCACTTCCACAGTGCCTCCATTGTCAACGCATTATTTTGTAGTCTAGTCTTCTGGTCATCTTACGCAACATCTCATCACCCCATTACCCTGAAATGATTAATAAAATCCTGTCAAAATTAAATACAGAAAGCAAAATACTTTTCCTGATTTGAAAACGTGTAAAGCGTTAAATAGCGTCTATCATTATCAGAATTATCTGATCATTTGTCGTGGCATTTTTGCGATCAGGTAGTAACAAAAGATTGATAAAAATAACGGGATCTCAATGACTACGCACAACTTCAATACTCTGGACTTATTAACCAGTCCTGTCTGGATCGTTTCACCCTTTGAAGAACAATTAATTTATGCCAATAGTGCAGCGCGACTTTTGATGCAAGAACTCACCTTTAGTCAGCTACGTACCGGCCTCTATTCCATCTCCTCGCAAAACGAGCTTCCTAAATACCTCACAGACTTGCATAACCAGCTCGATATTGTAGAAATTCTCACTGTCCAGCGTAATGGTGAAGAGGCGGCATTAAGCTGCCGATTGACCCTCAAAGAGATGAGTGAGACGGGAAAAGTAATTATCTTCGAAGGAATGGAAACTCCAGCAACACTGGGGTTAAAAGCCAGTCGTTCAGCGAATTATCAGCGTAAAAAACAAGGGTTTTATGCTCGTTTTTTTCTGACCAACTCTGCACCGATGCTGTTAATTGATCCCTCACGTGATGGCCAAATCGTCGATGCTAATCTGGCCGCGCTCAATTTCTACGGCTACAACCATGAAACAATGTGTCAGAAGCACACCTGGGAAATAAATATGCTTGGGCGTCGCATCATGCCAGTCATGCATGAAATTTCACGGTTGCCCGGCGGCCATAAGCCTCTCAATTTTGTCCATAAACTGGCAGATGGCTCCATTCGGCATGTGCAAACTTATGCCGGGCCAATTGAGATTTACGGCGACAGGTTAATGTTATGCATCGTACATGATATTACAGAGCAAAAACGGCTGGAGGAACAACTGGAACATGCAGCCCACCATGATGCACTAACGGGATTACTCAACCGTCGGCAGTTTTATCACATAACCGACCCCGGACAGATGCAGCACCTGGCAATAGCTCAGGATTATAGTTTGTTGCTCATCGACACCGATCGTTTTAAGCATATCAATGACTTATACGGTCATCAGAAAGGAGATGAAGTGTTATGCTCGCTTGCCCATACTCTTGAAAGTTGCGCCCGCAAAGGCGATTTGGTGTTTCGTTGGGGGGGGGAAGAGTTCGTCTTATTGTTGCCGAGAACCCCGTTGGATACTGCACTTTCGTTGGCTGAAACTATCCGCTTGAGCGTGGCAAAAGTGAGTATTTCGGGCTTACCGCGCTTCACAGTCAGTATTGGCGTGGCGCATCACGAAGGAAATGAAAACATCGATGAACTGTTTAAGCGTGTTGATGATGCCTTGTATCGGGCAAAAAATGACGGACGCAACCGCGTGTTAGCCGCCTGATATATTCAAAAACGCGGAAGCGTCATTTAATTATCGACTACGTTTAGCGTGGCGTTCCCAGTTTTCCAGCTTCGCCTGCACCGTTTTACGCAGCGCGACGTAACATGCCCCACTACCGCCATGATGCGGTAGTGCGGTGCAATAGGCCTGTACGTCTTCGAACTCCGTCAGCCAACGCGCCACATAGCTACGAATAATATTCGCGTGTGATTTATCTTCCCGCCCTTTGCCATGAATAATAAGCACATTTCGCAAGCCGTCCGCCAGCGCCTGATGAATAAAACTGAATACCATTTTACGGCACTCCTCCACCGGCTGGCGCAGTAAATTCAGGCTGGCCTGCTGCGGATATTTGCCGCTGCGTAGCTTATCAATCACCCCATGTTGCAACCCTTCCCGACGAAATTCCAGCGGCTGGTTTAGTGGAATAATGTCAAGAAATCCGGTGGTGAGAAAATTATCAAGTTGCAGCGTATCTATACGCTGCGGCGCACGTTGGTTACGCGTTGGATGCCAGTAGACATCAGTAGCGCATTTCAGTGGCTGGACATCTTCCATGGCGTCAAGAAACAGCGATTTGTCGTCAGGGTTCATGTAGCATCCTCACGCAATACAGAGCGCGATATAATAACTGTGCCCCATCAGGCCGACAACGGTCTGGCGCAATTTCCCGTATGCAGATTAGGAACAACATATATTACGGCGAAGCATTAATGCATGATGACTCAGTTGTATAGCGGCTGATTTAACTTATATTTTCGTGAAACCGGTCACTGAAGAAAATTGGCAACAGAGTGGTAAAACCGTTATAACACTGTCACCGGCAGACAGGAACCCAGGCCGGAATAAAGACGCGGATGCACTGCTGTGTGTACTGTAGAGTCTGGCGGATGTCGACAGGCTCTATTTTTTTATGCGTGCGCAGAAGATAATCACATTCGCAGACTAAAAACGCGATCAGCAGTGGCTGCCTGCCCCCTTTTTTGCATTGTTTGCACCTCTATATAACCATCAGCACTAATATCTCTGTTTCTCTGACTTCTGCAACGATATAAGCCAGCCGCCAAACTGGATACCTACAATTTGTTAGCCTTACTGTCTCCTCTTATATTCTTGGTGGTATGGCTGCTGATATTGCTGGCATGGTATCTTGTCGGTCTACTGATTAGTCCGGGTTTTACCCACGTTTGTCTTGAGAGAGAACGGATGCTGAGATTACTTGAAGAAAAAATTGCCACCCCATTGGGTCCACTATGGGTGATTTGCGATGAACAATTCCGTCTGCGGGCGGTTGAATGGGAAGAGTACAGTGATCGCATGGTGCAATTGCTGGACATCCATTATCGCAAAGAAGGTTATGAGCGAATTTCCGCAACCAATCCCGGCGGTCTTAGCGACAAACTTCGCGACTATTTTGCCGGTAATCTTAGCATTATTGATACCCTTCCTACCGCTACTGGTGGTACTCCATTTCAGCGGGAAGTGTGGAAAACATTGCGCACTATTCCTTGTGGCCAGGTAATGCATTACGGTCAACTGGCAGAACATCTGGGTCGTCCGGGCGCAGCGCGCGCCGTTGGCGCGGCGAACGGTTCAAATCCGATCAGTATTGTCGTACCTTGCCACCGGGTTATTGGACGAAACGGCACGATGACCGGATATGCAGGCGGAGTGCAGCGAAAAGAGTGGTTATTGCGCCATGAAGGCTATCTGCTGCTGTAGACCTTAAACAATTTGTGCCGGTTTGCTCACAGTTTTATGTAAAGCCATCCTTAATAATTTAAGAATTTTCAAGTAGATAGATATATATTTACATCTATTATCGGAATTCTCCGCTGTTAAGGTTTGCTTAGACTTACTTGCTCCCTAAAAAGATGTTAAAATTGACAAATATCAATTACGGCTTGAGCAGACCTATGATCCCGGAAAAGCGAATTATACGGCGCATTCAGTCTGGCGGTTGTGCTATCCATTGCCAGGATTGCAGCATCAGTCAGCTTTGCATCCCGTTCACACTAAACGAACATGAGCTTGATCAGCTTGATAATATCATTGAGCGAAAGAAGCCTATTCAGAAAGGCCAGACGCTGTTTAAGGCTGGTGATGAACTTAAATCGCTTTATGCCATCCGCTCCGGTACGATTAAAAGTTATACCATCACAGAGCAAGGCGACGAGCAAATCACTGGCTTCCATTTAGCAGGCGATCTGGTAGGTTTTGACGCTATTGGCAGCGGTCATCACCCTAGCTTCGCCCAGGCGCTGGAAACGTCAATGGTATGTGAAATCCCGTTCGAAACACTGGACGATCTGTCTGGTAAAATGCCGAATCTGCGTCAGCAGATGATGCGTCTGATGAGCGGTGAAATTAAAGGCGATCAGGACATGATTCTGCTGCTGTCGAAGAAAAATGCAGAAGAACGTCTGGCTGCTTTTATCTACAACCTGTCCCGTCGTTTTGCCCAACGCGGCTTCTCCCCTCGTGAATTCCGCCTGACGATGACTCGTGGCGATATCGGCAACTACCTGGGCCTGACGGTAGAAACCATCAGCCGTCTGCTGGGACGCTTCCAAAAAAGCGGCATGCTGGCAGTCAAAGGTAAATACATCACCATCGAAAATAACGATGCGCTGGCCCTGCTTGCTGGTCATACGCGCAACGTCGCCTGATTTTTCCGCATAATCGACTATCCTTCTGTCATATCATTAAATTTTTCTGATTTATTGATCTGGCAGAAGGTTCATCACTGTTTCATTCACCAGATATGGGTTAATCTTTTAATTACAAACTGCATTGACAGTTGTTGTAAGGAGACCCTGTATGGCTATGTATCAGAACATGCTCGTTGTTATCGATCCTAACCAGGACGATCAACCAGCATTACGGCGAGCTGTTTATTTACATCAACGGATTGGTGGCAAAATTAAAGCTTTTTTGCCGATTTATGATTTCTCATACGAAATGACTACCCTGCTCTCCCCGGACGAGCGCACCGCCATGCGTCAGGGTGTTATCAGTCAGCGAACTGCGTGGATACACGAGCAGGCGAAATATTATCTTAACGCTGGCGTCCCCATTGAAATCAAAGTGGTCTGGCATAACCGTCCTTTCGAAGCCATCATTCAGGAAGTGGTCAGCGGTGGGCACGATTTAGTCCTGAAAATGGCACACCAACATGATCGTCTGGAAGCGGTTATCTTTACCCCTACCGACTGGCATCTGTTGCGTAAATGCCCAAGTCCGGTGTGGATGGTGAAAGATCAACCGTGGCCGGAAGGCGGTAAGGCGTTGGTGGCAGTAAATCTCGCCAGCGAAGAGCCGTATCATAATGCGCTCAATGAAAAACTGGTGAAAGAGACGATTGAACTGGCTGCACAGGTGAATCACACCGAAGTCCATCTGGTTGGCGCGTATCCCGTTACTCCTATTAATATTGCTATTGAGCTGCCGGAATTTGATCCAAGCGTTTATAACGACGCTATCCGCGGACAACATTTGCTGGCGATGAAAGCCCTGCGGCAGAAATTCGGTATTAATGAAAACATGACGCACGTCGAAAAAGGTCTGCCGGAAGAAGTGATTCCTGATCTGGCGGAACATTTGCAGGCAGGAATTGTCGTTCTTGGCACCGTAGGACGAACCGGAATTTCCGCGGCATTCCTTGGCAATACGGCGGAACAGGTGATTGATCATCTCCGTTGCGACCTGCTGGTAATCAAACCCGATCAATACCAGACGCCTGTTGAACTGGATGACGAAGAAGAAGACGACGACGATTAATCGTTCTTTAATTACTCACGAGGCCCGATACTTCGGGCCTTTTCTTCTTGCTTATTTCTCATCGCCGCCGAGGAAATAAATTCCCAGCGGGATTGCCAGCAACACGGTAAAAACCAGGCTGTACACGAAAATCATCGAAGATTGAATCACATACATTGATGTCGTCCAGTCAGACAGCGGAATATTATATTGTTCAATAACACCACCAATGGTTGCGCGAGTCACCACCGACGCCGCAATAATAAAAACCGCCAACAAGCCTAAGAGAAACTTTCTTCCCCTCGCTGACTTTAATTTCATCATGATCATAATGTAATCCTTGTGCAAACAAACTCTCTGTTACTTACGCGTAACAATACCATGACATTTTGTCGTTGTCTGCTCTGAAGGCGTCAGATTGTTGACGTTTATATCATCAATCTATTGATCAATTCGCTGATGTTGCTACTTCCTTCCCTTACTATTGATGATATGAATCATTTGTCGCGGTAAAATAGCACCGCCAGGGGTTTCCGGCATGACTTCAACCAATCTGGAGGAGCCTGATAAAACAATGATCGCTGAACTGTTTACAAATAATGCGCTTAATCTGGTCATTATTTTCGGTAGCTGCGCAGCATTGATTCTGATGAGCTTTTTGTTTCGTCGTGGGAATCGTAACAAGAAAGGATTCTTATTCCATGCGGTTCAATTTTTGATCTACACCATAATTATTAGTGCTGTTGGCAGCATCATTAATTATGTCATTGAAAATTACAAACTCAAATTTATCACACCAGACGCCGTCGATTTTATTTGTACGTCACTGATTGCGCTTATTCTGACGGTTAAGTTATTCCTTCTGATTAACCAGTTTGAAAAACAACAGATAAAAAAAGGCCGTGATATCACCAGTGCGCGGATTATGTCACGTATCATCAAAATCTGCATAATTGTGGTGATTGTTCTGCTTTACGGTGAACATTTTGGTATGAGCCTTTCCGGGTTGCTGACCTTCGGTGGTATTGGTGGTCTTGCTGTCGGTATGGCCGGTAAAGATATTTTGAGTAACTTCTTTTCCGGGATTATGCTCTATTTCGATCGCCCCTTTAGCATTGGCGACTGGATCCGTTCACCGGACAGAAATATCGAAGGTACGGTGGCAGAAATTGGCTGGCGTATCACTAAAATAAACACCTTTGATCACCGTCCTCTGTACGTGCCAAACTCGCTGTTTTCGTCTATCAGCGTAGAAAACCCGGGACGCATGACCAACCGTCGTATTACTACGACCATCGGTTTACGTTATGAAGACGCGGCAAAAGTGGGTGCCGTTGTCGAAGCAGTACGCGAAATGCTGAAAAATCACCCCGACATCGATCAGCGACAAACCTTACTGGTCTATTTCAACCAGTTTGCTGACTCGTCATTAAATATCATGGTTTATTGCTTTACCAAAACCACGGTATGGGCCGAATGGCTGGCAGTCCAACAGGATGTTTATTTGAAGATTATCGATATTGTACAGTCGCATGGCGCAGATTTTGCCTTCCCAAGCCAGACGTTGTATATGGATAATATTACACCGCCGGATCAGATGAAGTAACAACCCGCAGAAACTGGATGGCGATATACATATTTGCCATCCAGTCTTATTTATTTTTTCAATTAACAGCAGCCAGTGCTACATTATTCTCACCCGCTTTAAACTGAACATACTGTTCTTCAGTACCAAAGAAAACTTCCGACTCAGTGCTGTGGCCGATCCCCGGTACAGTTTCATTCCCTGAATATTGCCAAAGCGTCCAGGGATTGCGCCCCTCAAGCTTCACGCCAGCTTGTCCCCAATACCCCATCCACACCATATACTGCTCGAATCGACTATCCATGAAGTGGGACAGATTATTATGATTGCCATAAAATATGGGGGTCTTATGATAATTTTGATAGACCAGACCAGCAAAGTGCAAAATATCATTACGTGCTTTCGCCATTCCCGATTTTTTAAAACAGGCTAGTTGAGTTGTATCTTCACCTTCAGGGTTTACCAATAAAATACCGGGCGGTAACATATTTGGATCAGCAGGCAGGAGGCTTTTTGCCGTTTCCAGTTGTGCTTCAGGAGTGCGACAAAAATCAAATTTGAAATAACCTCCACGGTCAAATTTGGAATCAGCTAATTGTTTCCAGTGAGACTTAAATGATGAATCGGGACCTCTCCAGCCAACTACTCTCGTATATACAAAACGCGCAGACGATTTTTCCTGAAACAATTTCCAGTCGATCTCACCATCATTAGATGAAATATCATGTCCATGGATCGGATAAATCTCCGGCGTTTTAAAAATACGAATATCAGGACGATTGGGAATTGCACTTACGGGACCATAAGGAATCTCAATTAATTTATTATCTTTTTCTTGATTATCTGCGGGGGAAGAATCTGGCTTATCAATAGAGAATGATGCCACATCGATATTAGTAAACTCTCCTGCTTTTCCCGCAGCCAGTTGAGTCTTATTATCCAGACGACTTGCCGCAGGCTCATTGATGAAGAAGAATCCCCCAGGGCCTGCGGGTATTTCTGTTGCACCAATCCAGGCATCACTTAAATGTAATCCCTTCCCTTGTTCATCCAGCTTTTCATTAATATCTGAATATTGATCGTTAACATAGATAAATAAACTCAACGTTCTGGTTATTCCGGCATAGTATTCTTTCTTACCATCTACCTTTACCATATATGACTTACCAAAACGTTCGTCGGCAACACCATTCGTTACCCCTTTGATAATTGTATCAAAAAAGACACTTCCGCGCTTTGCATCCAGCGAGTAAACCTCTGTTTTATCGTCACCGGCAGCTATTGCATACGCACCTGGATTACTGTACGAGTTAGAGTTACCCGCTCCGATGGTCATGCCATACAAGCCAGAACCAAAGCAAGCATTGACTAAAGTCAGAACATGGAAATAACGCTTTGCCAGAATATTAAGCTGTGCATTCAGCGCTGGCATTTCATACATCCCTTTTGAACCATCGATATCTGTAGCATTACTCAAAACAAATGCCGGTGCTTTATCAGAATTACCATTTTGAGTACCAAAACGCCCATGTCCTGAATAAGCAATTAACAAACGGGCTTTCTTATCAAACATCGTCCCTCTGGCAGGTAGATATTCTTTCAAAAAATAATTAATATTATCCAGCGATGCATCCTGATCTTTTAATAAAATAACCTCATCAAACTTCTGTCCGTTGATAAGAAAATCAGCCATTCTTTGGCCATCTACCGCTGCGGCAGGAATATCCTCATGCAAAAGTGGATATTTTGAAATTGCAATAATCAACCCGATAGAGCGAGTTTTTGCTGCATCCTGATCAGGTATTTTTAATGCGTCACTGATTCGGATATCCAGTCTCCCAGGGTTCTCAGAGCCATAATGGATAAAAAAATGACAATATTCATCAGGGACCATTGCGCCATTTTTGCAAATATCATCTGCCAGGACGTCAGTCATTCCCAGTGATATTCCTGCAATGAACAGCCCAAGGGCCGATTTACATAAAATTAGCCATCGTTTGTTCATAATTTAAAACTCCTGAACACCAAGAGTGGAATAAAACTCAGCAGTCGGTCCTTTATAAATACTGGCATCGAATTTCTTACTCGATCCCAAATTAAGCTGTGCAGCATCGGTAAACTGCCAGATTGCCCATTTTGTCTGGTTAATTGAACGCGGGGTTTCACTGGCCTGTGCCTGATTAGAGTAATCAGCCAGCCACAGTTTATGTTCTGCGACCTGGGCGAAACTATTTTCCCCACCAACGGCATCTTTCCACCACGCACGTGCAGTGTAGATAACCGGTTTACGCCCTAAATCGGCTTCTACCTGCGCGGTAAAAGCCTTGATCATTGTTATAATTTCCGCAGGTTTGCGCTTCTGCCAGCGGTCCTTACCCGTTAATGAATCCACATCCCACTCAACATCCACTGCCGGTGGCATGTCTGTCGCCCTTAGCCCACCGTTAGCTTTGATAACTTTGACAAACGTCATTGCCTGCTTGCGTCCCCACAATTCTGCGTCGTCTGCCGGTGTACCGCTGGAAAGAAAGTGGTAGGCTCCACGGTGAAGTTTTATCCCTCGTTCAGTATCGCCGGCCCGCTGCCAAAAGCCGGCGAATTCAGGATCAACATAACGTGTTCCTTGACTGGACTTCATATACAAGAACACAGACTTATTTTTTGCCAACAGTTCGATCGGGAAGTTCCTGCCGTTATGATGGCTGATATCCACACCAAATAAAGAACTGGGTCGTGGTTGATTCAATACTGAATCGTAAGCAACATCAGCCGGAAATTTAAAATATTTTTTTACAGCAAAGGAATCAAACTCTTTATCACGCGAAGGATCCGATTCCAGAATTTTCACAAACAATTCTTGCCGGGAGAGATCATTCGTTAAGTTTTCCAGTCCCAGCGATGAGGCATCGGGCAGTGATTCTGCGGCCAGCGTTAAAGAGGAATAATTAATGAATAATAACGAGATAACTAACGGAATAGCTGAAAGTTTTTTCATTTTACCACCCCATTTTTTAGCTGTATGTCTGTTTTCTAATGAAGATATTTCACCAGGAATGCAATTCACTTTACGTTGTAAAGAAAAGTAAAGCACAGCTTATATTCAGCGTATGTAATACACCTGACAAATAAAACATTTGATTATTATTTATGTTCGATATTGCCAGAAAATTTCAAAATTCCATCGTTGGAATGATTTTTTATAGGGAGGATTTAAAAAAAGAAGGGATTTTATCGGGATTGTTAAATCTGGCGCGCTTAACCGCGCCAGATGACATCATATTAATGCTTCACTATATACATAGTCCGACTATACGCCACATCTTCCGGGTTATTAATTGGATAACCTTTCAACCACGGTTTGATTAACCGACCATTAGTATATTGATAAATCGGCGCAATCGGTGCTTGTTCTATCAGGATTTTCTCTGCCGCGTTGTAATCGGCGTTGCGCGCTTTAACGGTATTTTCAGTCGATGCCTGAGCCAGTACCTTGTCGTATGCCGGATTGTTAAAACGTGAAATATTCCCTGAGTGCGTTGATGTTAACAGCGTCAAGAAAGTCGATGGTTCATTATAATCCCCGACCCACGAGGCGCGAATAACATCAAAGTTACCGGTGTTACGACTATCGATATAGGTTTTCCATTCCTGATTTTGTAATTTGACATCTACACCAAGATTCTTTTTCCACATCGACGCGACGGCAATAGCAATTTTCTGGTGATTTTCCGAAGTGTTATACAGCAGTGTAAGTTTCAACGGTTTCTGTGGACCATATCCGGCAGCGCTCAACAATGTTTTCGCCTGGGCATTCAGTTCTTCCTGACTCATTTGCTCAAACGGCGAAGGTTCTGGCGTAAATCCGGCGGTAACATCTGGCGTAAAATGCCATGCCGGCTTTTCACCTGTACCTAATACTTTTTCTGCCATCAGACGACGATCAATCGTCATGCTTAATGCCAGACGGACTCGTTGATCTGCCGTTGGCCCTTTTTGCGTGTTAAATGCATAATAATACGTCCCCAACTGCGGCGGCGTATAAACCTGCCCTGGAATATCCTTCAGTAGTTTCTGATACATATTTTTTGGGAAGGATTCAGTGATATCAATATCACCTGCAAGATAGCGCTTGGTCGCGGCGGACTCCTGGTTAATTGGCAGGAAAGTCACTTTCTGCAGCACCGTTTTAGCGTTATCCCAATAATGGGTATTCGGCACCACGACCAGCTTTTCATTTACTACGCGCTCTTTAAGTACATAAGCACCATTGCCGATCAGATTCCCGGGCTTCGTCCACTCTTTACCACTTTCAACGTTGGCTTTTTGCACCGGGAAAAAAGCAAAGTTAGCGGTTAAATTCACAAACCAGGGCAACGGTTTATCAAGCTGAATTTTCAGAGTATGGGCATCAACAGCGGTGACGCCAAGTTGAGCTGGCGTAGCCTTACCATCAATAATTGCCTGGGCGTTGTTGATTCCAGCCAGTGCGGCAAACCAGGCAAACGGAGACAACGTTTTCGGATCCACCAGACGCTGCCAGCTATAGACAAAATCCTGTGCCGTTACCGGTGTACCATCGGCCCATTTGGCGTTATCGCGCAGGGTAAAAGTCCAGATGCGGTTGTCATTACTTTTCCACTGGGTAGCAACGCCAGGCACAATCTCGCCTTTCTCGTTCTGATTCACCAACCCTTCAAACAAATCGCGAATGACCTGAATCTCTGGCAAACCCACGGCTTTCGCGGGATCTAATGATGCAGGCTCATCTTTAATGTGGCGCACCAACTCCTGTTTCTCTGCCAGTACTGTGCCGCCCGGAACATCTGCAGCATACGACAGGGAAATGCTGCTGACTAACAGCGCACAACAAGTGACTGAAACAGAGTGCTTCATAAGATACCCTCAAAACGATGTTAAGATTGATGCGTAATTATTTGTTTCTCCTTGAAGAAATGCAAATAACTTCCGGTAAAAAAGTGATAAAGGATCGATAACATATCGTTGTCGAAAAGGATTTGATAATCCGCAAAATTTGCACAACACTGCCTGTAATACTTCTTATATTCGAGACGATTATGACCGTGACCCGCCCGCGCGCCGAACGGGGCGCTTTTCCGCCAGGAACCGAACATTACGGACGTTCATTATTAGGTGCGCCATTGATCTGGTTTCCGGCGTCTGCAGCCAGCAGCGAAAGTGGGTTGATTCTGGCTGGCACCCACGGCGACGAAAATTCTTCCGTCGTCACCCTCTCCTGCGCATTACGCACATTAACCCCTTCTCTGCGCCGCCATCATGTCGTGCTCTGTGTGAATCCTGACGGTTGCCAGCTTGGTTTACGAGCCAATGCTAATGGTGTGGATTTGAACAGAAACTTTCCTGCAGCGAACTGGAAAGAAGGTGAAACGGTGTACCGCTGGAACAGCGCCGCCGAAAAGCGCGATGTGGTCTTGCTGACCGGAGATAAACCAGGCTCAGAACCTGAAACCCAGGCGTTGTGCCAGCTCATTCATCGTATCCAACCCGCCTGGATAGTCTCTTTTCACGATCCGCTGGCTTGTATTGAAGATCCCTGGCACAGTGAATTAGGTGAATGGCTGGCTCAGGCGTTTGAATTACCGCTGGTGACCAGCGTCGGCTATGAAACGCCCGGCTCCTTCGGCAGTTGGTGTGCTGATCTGAACTTGCACTGTATTACCGCCGAGTTTCCGCCTGTCTCCTCAGATGAAGCCAGCGAAAAGTATCTCTTTGCAATGGCGAATTTACTGCGTTGGCATCCTAAAGATGCAATTCGCCGGTCGTAAACTGTAGCGGCGGCTCCACATCCACCGCCAACCAGGTCGGGCCATCAAGATCAGCAAAACTGACCTGCGGCACCAGCGGTAAAACGGCGCTAATGGCACGTGAAGTACATAGCATGCAGCCCAACATCAGGCTAAAACCTTGTGCACGCGCTTCGGTCGCCAACGCCAGCGCTTCTGTTAGCCCGCCGGTTTTATCGAGTTTGATGTTAACCATCTCATAGCGCCCTTGCAGCGCCTTCAGGTTACTGCGGGTATGGCAGCTTTCATCAGCACAAATGGGTAACGGATGAATAAAATTCTCCAGCGCCGCATCGTCCTGTGCCGGGAGCGGCTGTTCCAGCATAGCGACGCCTAAATCAGCCAACAACTGACATCGCGCCGCCAACCCTTCCGCGCGCCAGGATTCATTAGCATCAACAATCAACGTCGCATCCGGAACCGCTGCGCGGATCGCCACCATCCGCTCGCTAATAAGATGGTTATCCAGCTTCACTTTCAGCAATTTCGCCCCCGCCTGCCAGAGTGCTGATGCACTGCTGGCCATCTGATCCGGCGTACCAATAACCACTGTCTGCGCCGTGGTAATAGTGTCGGGAAGCGTTATGCCGATAAATTCAGCTAACGTCTGCTGCTGTTTACGCGCACAGAGATCCCACAACGCACAATCCAGCGCATTGCGTGCCGCACCAGCGGGCAAAATTTTTTGCAACTCTTCTCGTGTCAGTCCTTTTTCCAGTTGCGGCACAACACTCATAATTTGCGCCATTACCGAAGCATCACTTTCACCGTAGCGCGGATAGGGAGTACATTCCCCTACGCCTTTAACACCATCCTCTTCCAGTTCAACCACCACCACACGCGCTTCACTACGGCTACCTCGCGCAATCACAAACGGGGAATGTAACGGCCAGGCTTCCTCAAATACCTTTACGGTTCTCATCTTTACTCCTTGTTGCCGCGGTGGTTTGCGGATTAAGCGCAAATAGCGTTTGCTGTGTTATTGACAGTTAGCATAAACTAGATGTGACGTTAACTATATGTAAACAGGAAAGATAATCATGTCACAAATCGTTCATTTCCAGGGCAACCCGGTTACAGTCGCCAATTCCATCCCGCAAGTGGGTAGCAAAGCGCAGACTTTTACTCTCGTGGCAAAAGATCTGTCTGACGTCACCCTCGGTCAGTTTGCGGGTAAACGCAAAGTGCTGAACATTTTCCCGAGTATTGATACCGGTGTTTGCGCCGCATCAGTACGTAAGTTTAACCAACTGGCGACAGAAATCGATAACACCGTTGTACTGTGTATTTCTGCCGATCTGCCATTCGCCCAGTCTCGTTTCTGCGGTGCGGAAGGTCTGAACAATGTAATCACCCTTTCCACTTTCCGTAATAGCGAATTCCTGAAAGCTTACGGTGTTGAGATCGCTGAAGGCCCCTTGAAAGGTCTGGCAGCGCGCGCAGTTGTCGTAATTGATGAAAATGACAATGTGATTTTCAGCCAACTGGTGAATGAAATCACCACCGAGCCGGATTACGACGCAGCTCTGGCTGTACTGAAAGCGTAAGTTATTATGCCTGATGGTATTGCGCCATCAGGCATTTTACGTGTTTACTCTTCGCTCTTCTTCTGACTCAGGCCGTATTCACGCAATTTGTTGGCAATCGCGGTATGGGAAACACCCAGACGTTTTGCCAGTTTGCGCGTGCTGGGGTAATTGCGATAAAGCTGGGTTAATACCGATCGTTCAAATCGGCTGGTGATCTCATCCAGCGAACCTTCCATCGCATCTTCCCCCACAGGGACGGTAGCAGCGTCATAATCTGGCAGCAAAATATCTTGTGGGCGCAGTTCGTAGCCATCCAGTTGCGTTAGTGCACGGTAAATCGCATTTTTCAATTGCCTCACGTTACCCGGCCAACCATAACGTGTCAGCACGGTATTCAGATCGGCAGCCAATTTCGGACGCGGCACTCCCTGCTCGTCGGCAAAGCGCGCGACGAACAATTCGGTTAACGGCATGATATCCTGCGGGCAGTCACGCAACGGCGGCAGATTCAGCGTCAACACGTTCAGGCGATAATAGAGATCTTCCCGAAATACGCCTTTTTGCACCAGCTCAACCAAATTCTTCTGCGTCGCGCAAATCACCCGCACATCAACATGCACTTCATGATCTTCGCCAACCCGACGGAAGGTGCCATCATTGAGGAAACGCAGCAGTTTAGCCTGCATCCGTGGCGACATCTCACCAATCTCATCCAGCAGCACCGAACCGCCGTTCGCTTGCTCAAAGAACCCTTTCTTCCCTTCCGGGGCATGCCCAAACAGTTCGCTCTCAACGGCATCTTCCGGAATAGATGCACAGTTCAGCGCCAGATAAGGTTTACCGGCACGAGGGCTGGCTTGATGACAGGCATAAGCAAAGAGATCTTTACCTGTACCCGTGTCACCCGTGATCAGTAGCGGCGCGCTTAACATCGCCAGTTTTTGCGCCTGCTCGACAACGTGTTTCATTTTCGAGCTAACGGCGACAATCTGGCTAAAGGCGCTGACGTCCTGCGCAGCCACATTTTGCAACTGACGCCCCATACGAATCGTCGAACGCAGCATCACCACCGCACCAGTCAAAACGTGCTGGTCATTTTCATCCTGAAGATAGACCGGCGTTATCTCCATCAAGAAATTCTGCCCGTTGATCACCACATGTTCGTTATGCGAATCCTGCGGGTCACTCTCCAGCCAACGTAAAAAATTAAATCCGTTAATCAATTGCGCAGCGGTATGATTGCGTAAACGCTCAAGTTTCTGACCAAATAGCTGACAACTCGCCGGATTCGCCATGTCCACTTTACTTTTCATATCGACAGAAAGCACGGGTTCAGGCAATGCCTCAAGCAATGCGCTCAGCGCCAGATGTTCACGCTCGGAAGGCATCCACGACACCGTACGTACATCGGTAACACCTGCTATACGGCGAATTTCCGCCATCAGGCTGCTGAAACTGTCAAAATCCAGCTCGGCAAAATTAAGGTAAATCCGCCCGATTGGGTCAATCTCAATACCGCGTAAATCGATGCCTCTTAGTACTAGTAGATCGAGTAATTCGCGGGTCAGACCGAGTCGGTCTTCACAAAAGACTTCCAGACGCATGGGAACCTTCACCTGAAAAAAGAACAATTAATATGATGATATGACACTATTCGAGTGGCAGGAAGGTTTCTGTCAACAAACATTGACACAAAGACGAATAAACGGGCACTTCGGCGTAAAGATATCCGATCAGTACCCGATATTGCGTTATTTTTCGCTGGGCGTTTTGCCCTTTTGCAGCGTCTCTTTTACCTGACCGATAAGCTGACGACGGAAATCACCCAGACGGGGTTTGTCATCGTCAATCCACGGCAACGGACGGCAAAGTTCCATAGCTTTAATTCCCAGACGCGCAGTCAGTAGCCCGGCACCAATCCCCTGGGCAGCGCGCGTCGACAAGCGTGCGGCGAGATCCTGCGACATCCAGTCCATCCCCACTTCGCGCACCAGTTCACTGGCCCCGGCGAAAGCGATATTCAGCAGCACCAGTTTAAACAGACGCAAACGGCTGTAATAACCCAGTTCAATGCCATACAGCGTGGCGATGCGATTAATCAACCGCAGATTGCGCCAGGCAATAAACGCCATATCCACCAGCGCCAGCGGACTGACGGCAATCATCAGCGTAGATTCTGCCGCTGAACGGCTGATTTCGCGGCGCGCCTGCGCATCCAGCACCGGCTGAACCAGATGGGCATACAAACTGACGACTTCGCGATCGTTCTGCGTTTCATGGATCGAGGCATACCAGCGTTGCAGCGCCGGATGCGACTGATCGATCCCCGCCTGCTGCGCCAGCTTTTCACAAAAAACTCGCCCTTTTCCAGTACCGTGGCTATGCAGCAAATCTCGCGCTTCATCACGCTCATGAGCACGCTGGCGCAAGCGCCATAACCGCCGCCACTCCGTCACCACAGAGCCAACGCCAGCACCGATGATCAATGCCCCAGCGGCACAACCGCCCAGCGCCACCCAGTCCTGGGTTTGCCAGGCATTCATCGTCCACTGCACCCCCTGACCAACAACGCTCACGCCAAACAGCGTCAGCCCGCCCATCACCATTTTGCGCCACAGACTGCGTTTCGGGCGTAATGCGGCATCCATCACCGCTTCAACTTGCCCTTCTTCTTCCTGTGCTGCGTCGAGCGTCGCCGGTGCAAAATTTTGCGCCTGACTTTCGTCAAAGGTCTGCTGCGCCCTGAATTTAGGGTTCTGATCGACCTCCAGCGGACCGTCGAAATCAATACGTGGTTTTAACGGTTCGGTCATCGCAATTTATCTCCTATTAAAAATTCCAGCGCGGCATCAAGACGAATATGCGGCAGCGGTTTGTCGACATCCATTACCTGCGGACGAAACGCCTCAAACTGGAAACCTTGCTTATCCCAGAACGCCTGACCGGGCAAACGTGCGGGAACTTCGCCAGGATAAACAGTGAGCGGTGCGCCATCGCTCAATCGATTGCCGCGCAGCGCCGGAATTTTCTCACCGTTAACGTCGATAATGCCGCTGGTGGTCGCCTGAACTGAGGCCAGCCCCAGACAATCCATGCTGATCCCTTCAAACGCCGCATTTTGCCAGGCGTCCTGAATCAGTTGTTGCAGTAATGAAACCATATTGGCGTGCTGATCGATGGTCACATGGTCCGCTTTCGTCGCAGCAAACAGTAATTTGTCGATAACCGGCGAGAACAAGCGCCGGAACAGCGTGCGCTGCCCATAATGAAAACTCTGCATCAGTTGCGTCAGCGCCAGGCGCATATCGTTAAAAGCCTGCGGACCACTGTTGAGCGGTTGCAGGCAATCCACCAGTACAATCTGGCGGTCGAAGCGCAGAAAGTGATTCTTATAGAAACCTTTCACCACTTTCTCGCAGTAATAGTTATACCGCTCACGCAGCATCCCGGCGTTGGTGTGTTTATCGGCCTGTGCCAGTTTGGACTCACCCCAGGCGTCAACATCCGGCCACGGGAAGAACTGCAACGCAGGCGCTCCCGCCATATCGCCAGGCAAGACAAAGCGACCAGGCTGGATAAAGTGCAGCCCCTGCTGCTTGCAATGGTGGAGATAATCGGTCCACGCGGCGGCAATGTCCGCAAGACGATTTTCGTCGGCAGGAGCTAACGGGTCCAGCCCTTCGCACATCATCCGCCATTTTGCCGACCACTCGCCACGCTGACCATTAAGCAAGCCCGTCATCTGCCGCGACCAGCTTAAATAATCCTGTGCCAGCATTGGCAAATCGAGTAGCCACTCGCCGGGATAATCAACAATCTCCAGATACAACGTGGAGGTGTCCTTGAAATGACGCAGCAGCGAATCATTCGATTTATAACGCAATGCCAGGCGGATTTCGCTGACGCCGCGCGTTGGCGTCGGCCAGGCCGGAGGATCGCCATATAATTGCGCCAGACCTTCATCATAGGTGAAGCGCGGAATGCCAAAGTCACGCTGGGGAATGCGTTTTACGCCCAGCAGACGATCTTCACGCACCGCACTTAATAGCGGCAAACGTGCTCCGGCATGAATATTGAGCAACTGATTAACCATCGCGGTGATAAACGCTGTTTTCCCACTGCGGCTAAGACCGGTTACGGCCAGTCGCAAGTGCCTGTCGACACCACGATTCACCAGCGCATTAAGTTCATTTTTGAGTCGCTTCATTGCTGTCCTGTGCCAGAAAGCTGTAGAAAGGATGAGATGCTGGAGGTAATAATGTGGGTTAATTTTGATTTATCAAATAAATAAGCGGTGTTATTTACACCGCTCAATGAGTAATTCTTTTAACCTTTGACCTTCGGCATCTCAATATCTTTAAGACCACCGGCGTTTTCAACGTGGGTGTACCCCATTTCGCTGAGGATTTCTTTTGCCTGTCCGGACTGACGCCCTGCGTTGCAATACACTTTAACGGTGTCGTTTTTATCCGGAACGGCGGTGGCAATACGCTCTTTCACTTCCTTCAGGGGAATATTGATGGCTCCCTGAACGTGCTCTTGCTGATACTGTTCTGGAATACGAACATCGATCCAGTGTTCAGCGGCAAAAACAGGCAGTGAAAACGCCAGCGTCAGCGCTAGTAACCCTTTTTTAAACATGTAAGCGTCCTTCTATGGATGAAAATTGCTATCCATTATACGCCTGAGATTTAACAATTTTTGCGAAACTCCCCTCACCTTTTATAGCGCTGTGCCAGTTTATTAGCGGCCCGACTTAACAGCGGTTCCAGCGCCACAGCCAGCAACATTTTCAGCGGCCGACGAACAACAGATTTTATCGCCCAACCAGCAACGCCCGCCGGGCCGTAGCGCAGTGCGGTAAGAAGTACCAGCTTGCTTGCTAATTTGAAACCAGGCTTCACCTTTTGCCCGGCCTGTTGCCAGCGAATATTCATAACTTTCCTCACAGTTGACGGAAACGACTACGTAGCGAGAAAGTGTCGGAAGTGACATAACGTTCCATCTCGCGTAAACGCGTTTCACTGGCCGCCAGTTCACGGTCGACTTCATCCAGCAATTCGCTGCTGGAAGGTTGTTGTTCACCATACGCCATGTTGTCCGGCATCGGGTCAAGGGCAAATGACAAGATGATGTAAGCGACCAGGGTAAACAGCGCCAGGCCGAAGAATATCGACAGCACCACGAGAATACGCACCAGTTTTACGGGCACATCAAAATAATTGGCAATCCCTGCGCAGACACCACGCACCATGCCCTGTTGTGGGATGCGCCATAATTTTTTATTGAGATTAATACCCGCCATTAGCGATCCCTCCAGTTCGGATGTTCAGCATCAAGAATGGACTCCAGCGCCTGAATACGCTCACGCATCCGTTTTGCCTCATCTGCCAGTTGCGCTAATCGCTGCTGTTCACTTTGCGACAATTCACCGCGGCTGGAGCGGTTGCTGTAATGCAGCCATAACCAGATAGGCAAAACAAACAGCACAAAAATGGTTAACGGAATAGCCAGAAATAGCGCGCTCATAAGTACTCCTTAGACGATGAGCGGCGGCGCGTTCAGACGCCGCCTGGGGTGTTATTATTGATTATCTTGCTTCATTTTGGCTTTTAATTGCGCCAGTTGCTCGCTGATTGCGTCATCGGCTTTCAGTTCAGCAAATTGCTCATCAAGCGATCGTTGTTTACCAAAGCTGTGGCTTTCTGCTTCTGCTTCCATCTGGTCGATACGACGTTCGAAAGATTCGAAACGCGCCATCGCTTCATCAAGTTTTCCGCTATCTAACTGACGGCGCACATCGCGCGACGAATTCGCCGCCTGATGACGCAGCATTAATGCCTGCTGGCGAGCGCGGGTTTCGCTCAACTTGTTTTCCAGTTCGCCTATCTCTTTCTTCATGCGCGCCAGCGTATCGTCCACCAACGTCACTTCATGTTCCAGGGACTTAATCAGATCGGTCAGTTTCTGTTTTTCAATTAACGCTGCACGCGCCAGATCTTCTCTCTCTTTCAGCAGTGCCAGTTCGGCTTTTTCCTGCCACTCAACTTCACGAGCCGACGCTTGTTCAATCCGGCGAGTCAGTTGTTTCTTTTCCGCCAGCGCACGCGCCGAAGTAGAACGCACTTCAACCAAAGTGTCTTCCATCTCCTGGATCATCAGACGCACCAATTTCTGCGGGTCTTCCGCCTTCTCTAAAAGGGCGTTGATGTTGGCATTCACGATGTCGGCAAAGCGAGAAAAAATACCCATAATGTTGTCCTCTTGATTTCTTTGTTCAGGATTGTCCTGCTGAACTGTTAATACAATTTGCGTGCCAATTTTTATCTTTTTGATTTATAAAGATCTGATTGAAGATTCAACAGCAACATGCCAGGATGAATTAGCGAATTACACTAACAAGTGGCGAATTTCATCATGGCTGAATACAAAGATAACTTACTCGGTGAAGCGAACAGCTTTCTCGAAGTGCTGGAACAGGTTTCGCATCTCGCGCCGCTGGACAAACCAGTGTTGATTATTGGCGAGCGCGGCACCGGTAAAGAGTTGATCGCCAGCCGCCTGCACTACCTTTCTTCGCGTTGGCAAGGGCCGTTTATTTCTCTTAACTGCGCGGCGTTAAATGAAAATCTGCTGGATTCCGAACTGTTTGGCCATGAAGCTGGCGCGTTTACCGGCGCGCAAAAACGTCATCCGGGACGATTTGAACGCGCAGACGGCGGCACGTTGTTTCTTGATGAACTCGCTACGGCACCGATGATGGTGCAGGAAAAATTGTTGCGCGTGATCGAGTATGGTGAACTGGAACGCGTCGGCGGTAGTCAGCCATTACAGGTCAATGTGCGGCTGGTATGTGCCACGAACGCCGACCTTCCGGCGATGGTCAATGAAGGCACTTTTCGCGCCGACCTGCTCGACCGTCTGGCTTTCGACGTGGTGCAACTGCCGCCGCTGCGTGAGCGTGAAGGCGATATTATGCTGATGGCGGAACACTTTGCCATCCAAATGTGTCGGGAAATCAAACTGCCTCTATTCCCGGGTTTTACGGAACGCGCCAGAGAAACGCTGCTAAATTATCGCTGGCCGGGAAATATTCGTGAATTGAAAAACGTGGTGGAACGTTCGGTGTATCGCCACGGCACCAGCGATTATCCGCTTGATGACATCATTATTGATCCCTTTAAACAGCGTCCACCGGAAGAAGCTATCGCCGTTTCAGAAACGACATCACTTCCGGCGTTGCCGGTGGATTTGCGCGAATTTCAGATGCTGCAGGAAAAAGAGTTACTTCAGCTCAGTTTGCAACAGGGGAAATATAACCAGAAACGCGCGGCTGAATTACTGGGATTAACCTATCATCAGTTCCGCGCATTGTTGAAAAAGCACCAGATTTAGCGGGGTTAGGCAATGTCACTTGCCGGATGCGGCGTAAACGTCCTGTTCGACCAACAAAACCGTTTAAATTCAATATACTGTCAGCTAGTGCATGATACGGGTTTCGCCAGACGCAGCCTGGCGCACTGGCGGTGCGCAGCGCCGTTATCTATAAAAAGATGTATGACCCGGATCACGAGTGCTATCATCCGCCCCTATGCTTAACGCATTAACCCCAGGGTAAACCATGAACCACGATATCCCACTGAAATATTTCGATATTGCCGATGAATACGCGAGCGAATGCGCAAAATCTGTCGCAGAATCTGAGCGCACGGCGCTGGCCCACTACTTCCAGTTACTGCTCACCCGTTTGATGAACAATGAAGAGATCAGCGAAGAAGCCCAGCATGAAATGGCCGCTGAAGCAGGGATTAATCCCGCGCACATTGATGAGATCGCAGAGTTCTTGAATCAATGGGGTAATGAGTAATCATTTAATAGTGGACGCCCGGCCAGGATTGTAGGCCGTACCGCATCCGGCTAAAAATGAGACACACCTTGTCAGCAATCTGCAGTCAGTCTCACGATCGCGCCTGTCTGCACCTCGCTAAGTTGTTCTGTGAGTTATAGTTATAAAGAAATCACGGGTACGAATGTTGAACAGATGGCGACGCCACCTGTTCAACGACCAACCACACGGCCCTCATTACGACCCCTGAACACAAACGGTAATGGCAAATGTCATTAAATATTAGTAAGATAGCCTCTTTACATAAAATCCCTTAATATTATGCGCCAGGTATTATCGTCTCTTTTGGTGATTGCTGGACTTGTGAGTGGTCAGGCAATAGCCGCGCCTGAACCCGCCCCGCACGCTGATATCCGCGACAGCGGTTTTGTCTATTGCGTCAGCGGACAAGTCAACACCTTTAACCCATCCAAAGCGAGCAGTGGGTTAATTGTCGATACCCTTGCCGCCCAGTTTTATGATCGACTGCTGGATGTCGATCCTTATACCTATCGTCTGATGCCGGAACTTGCCGAAAGCTGGGAAGTGCTCGACAACGGCGCGACCTATCGCTTCCACCTGCGCCGCGATGTCCCGTTTCAAAAAACGGCCTGGTTTACTCCCACACGCAAAATGAATGCCGATGATGTGGTGTTTACCTTCCAGCGAATTTTTGACCGCAGCAACCCGTGGCATAACGTCAACGGTAGCAACTTCCCCTATTTCGACAGTCTGCAATTTGCCGACAACGTTAAAAGCGTCCGCAAGCTGGATAATCACACCGTTGAGTTCCGTCTGTCCCAGCCTGACGCCTCCTTTTTATGGCACCTGGCAACCCACTATGCGTCGGTAATGTCTGCCGAATACGCCCAGAAGTTAGAGCAAGAAGATCGCCAGGAGCAACTCGACCGCCAGCCCGTCGGCACCGGACCGTATAAACTGTCGGAAAATCGCACGGGGCAATATATTCGCTTACAACGTCATGATGAATTCTGGCGAGGCAAGCCGTTGATGCCGCAGGTGGTGGTGGATTTAGGCTCTGGCGGCACCGGACGGCTGTCGAAACTCTTGACCGGTGAATGTGACGTTCTGGCCTGGCCCGCTGCCAGTCAGCTATCTATTTTGCGCGATGACCCGCGTTTGCGTTTAACGCTGCGTCCGGGGATGAACGTTGCCTATCTGGCGTTTAACACCGCCAAACCGCCGCTAAATAATCCAGCAGTCCGCCACGCGCTGGCGTTGTCGATCAATAACCAGCGCCTGATGCAATCTATCTATTACGGTACGGCTGAAACTGCGGCCTCAATTTTACCGCGCGCCTCGTGGGCTTATGACAACGAGGCTAAAATTACCGAATACAATCCAGCGAAATCACGCGAACAGTTGAAGGCGTTGGGGCTGGAAAACTTAACGCTGAAACTGTGGGTGCCGACGCGCTCACAGGCGTGGAACCCCAGCCCGCTGAAGACCGCCGAACTCATTCAGGCGGATATGGCGCAGGTCGGCGTGAAAGTGGTGATTGTACCGGTAGAAGGTCGTTTTCAGGAGGCGCGATTGATGGATATGAGCCATGATCTGACGTTATCCGGTTGGGCGACGGACAGTAATGATCCGGACAGTTTCTTCCGTCCGTTACTAAGCTGTGCGGCCATTCACTCCCAGACCAACCTTGCCCACTGGTGCGATCCGAAATTTGACAGCGTATTGCGTAAGGCGCTCTCCTCGCAGCAACTGGCTGCGCGTATTGAAGCCTATGACGAAGCGCAAAGTATTCTGGCGCAGGAGTTGCCCATTCTGCCGCTGGCCTCGTCACTGCGCTTGCAGGCCTACCGTTACGATATCAAAGGGCTGGTTCTTAGCCCGTTTGGTAACGCCTCCTTCGCAGGGGTGTACCGCGAAAAGCAAAATGAGGTGAAAAAACCATGATTATCTTCACCTTACGCCGCATTTTGTTATTGATCGTGACCTTGTTCCTGCTGACCTTTGTTGGCTTCAGTTTGAGCTATTTCACGCCACATGCGCCGTTACAAGGCGCGTCGCTGTGGAATGCATGGGTGTTCTGGTTTAACGGCCTGATCCACTGGGATTTTGGCGTTTCCAGCATTAACGGTCAGCCGATTGCCGAGCAGTTAAAAGAGGTCTTCCCGGCGACGATGGAGCTGTGCATTCTCGCCTTCGGTTTTGCGCTGATTGTTGGGATCCCCGTGGGGATGATTGCCGGAATTACACGCCATAAGTGGCAGGATAATTTGATCAACGCCATCGCGTTATTGGGCTTTTCAATCCCTGTTTTCTGGCTGGCACTTCTGTTGACGCTGTTTTGTTCGCTTACATTAGGCTGGCTGCCCGTTTCAGGGCGTTTCGATCTGCTCTACGAAGTGAAACCGATTACCGGTTTTGCGTTGATTGATGCCTGGCTTTCGGACTCACCGTGGCGGGATGAAATGATCATGAGCGCAATGCGTCATATGGTATTGCCAGTCATCACCCTGTCGGTTGCACCGACTACCGAAGTGATCCGTCTGATGCGTATCAGCACCATCGAAGTGTATGACCAGAACTATGTGAAAGCAGCGGCAACCCGCGGTTTGTCGCGCTTTACTATTTTGCGTCGCCACGTGTTACATAACGCGTTACCTCCTGTCATCCCTCGCCTGGGATTACAGTTCTCCACCATGCTGACACTGGCGATGATCACCGAAATGGTCTTTAGCTGGCCTGGACTTGGCCGCTGGTTAATTAACGCCATCCGCCAGCAGGATTACGCAGCCATTTCCGCCGGAGTGATGGTCTGCGGTTCACTGGTCATTATTGTTAACGTGATTTCTGATATTTTGGGTGCCATGGCTAACCCTCTGAAACATAAGGAATGGTATGCCTTACGATAGCGTATACAGCGAGAAGCGCCCGCCCGGCACGCTGCGTACCGCCTGGCGCAAATTCTATGGTGATGCCGCTGCAATGGTCGGCCTGTACGGCTGCGCGGGGCTGGCTGTGTTGTGTATTTTTGGCGGCTGGTTTGCGCCTTACGACATCGACCAGCAATTTCTCGGTTATCAATTGTTGCCGCCGTCATGGTCGCGCTACGGAGAAGTCTCTTTTTTCCTCGGCACCGATGACCTTGGTCGCGATGTTTTAAGCCGTTTACTGAGCGGTGCTGCGCCTACCGTCGGCGGCGCATTTGTGGTGACGCTTGCCGCGACAATCTGTGGTCTTGTGCTCGGCACCTTCGCCGGTGCTACGCATGGTTTACGGTCAGCGGTGCTTAACCATATTCTGGATACTTTACTGGCGATCCCGTCCCTGCTGCTGGCGATTATCGTCGTCGCGTTTGCCGGGCCGAGTTTGTCGCACGCAATGTTTGCCGTCTGGCTGGCGTTACTGCCGCGTATGGTGCGTTCGGTCTACAGCATGGTGCATGATGAGCTGGAAAAAGAGTACGTTATTGCTGCCCGTCTGGATGGCGCAACGACGCTGAATATTCTCTGGTTTGCCGTGTTGCCGAACATTACCGCCGGACTGGTCACAGAGATCACCCGCGCACTGTCGATGGCAATTCTTGATATCGCCGCGCTGGGCTTTCTCGATCTCGGCGCGCAACTCCCCTCGCCTGAATGGGGAGCGATGCTTGGCGATGCACTGGAGCTGATTTATGTCGCCCCGTGGACCGTGATGCTGCCTGGAGCGGCAATTATGATCAGCGTGTTGTTGGTTAACCTCCTTGGCGATGGTGTACGTCGTGCGATTATTGCGGGGGTGGAATAATGCCGTTACTGGATATTCGTAACCTGACCATTGAATTTAAAACCGGTGATGAGTGGGTTAAAGCCGTTGACCGCGTGAGTATGACCTTAACCGAAGGTGAAATCCGTGGCCTTGTTGGCGAGTCTGGCTCCGGCAAAAGTTTGATTGCGAAAGCGATTTGTGGCGTTAATAAAGATAACTGGCGTGTTACCGCTGACCGTATGCGTTTTGATGATATCGATCTGTTGCGTCTCTCCGCGCGCGAACGGCGCAAGCTGGTTGGGCACAATGTATCGATGATCTTTCAGGAACCGCAATCGTGTCTCGACCCTTCTGAACGTGTGGGTCGTCAGTTGATGCAAAATATCCCGGCCTGGACCTACAAAGGGCGTTGGTGGCAGCGTTTTGGCTGGCGCAAACGCCGTGCCATTGAGCTGCTGCACCGTGTGGGGATTAAAGATCACAAAGATGCGATGCGCAGCTTTCCGTATGAGTTAACCGAAGGTGAATGCCAGAAAGTGATGATTGCCATCGCGCTGGCAAATCAACCACGTCTGCTGATAGCTGACGAACCGACAAACTCGATGGAGCCAACCACCCAGGCGCAAATTTTTCGCCTGCTGACGCGTCTGAATCAGAACAGTAACACCACCATTTTGCTTATCAGCCATGACTTACAAATGCTTAGCCAATGGGCGGATAAAATTAACGTGCTTTACTGTGGCCAAACGGTGGAATCCGCGCCAAGTAAGGAGCTGGTGACGATGCCGCATCATCCTTATACCCAGGCGTTGATCCGCGCGATACCGGACTTCGGCAGCGCGATGCCGCATAAAAGTCGCCTCAATACGCTGCCCGGTGCCATCCCTCTGCTGGAACAATTACCGATTGGCTGTCGTCTGGGACCACGTTGCCCGTATGCACAACGAGAATGTATTGTGACGCCGCGTTTGACGGGGGCGAAAAATCATCTCTATGCCTGTCATTTCCCGCTGAACATGGAGAAAGAGTGAGATGATAGAAACCCTGCTCGAAGTGCGTAATTTAAGCAAAACGTTCCGCTACCGAACCGGCTGGTTTCGTCGTCAGACCGTAGAAGCCGTAAAACCCTTGAGCTTTACGCTGCGTGAACGCCAGACGCTGGCGATTATTGGCGAGAACGGTTCCGGAAAATCGACGCTGGCGAAAATGCTGGCGGGAATGATTGAGCCAACCAGCGGTGAGTTATTGATTGACGATCATCCGCTGCATTTTGGCGATTACTCTTTCCGCAGCCAGCGGATTCGCATGATCTTTCAGGACCCGTCGACCTCGTTGAATCCACGTCAGCGTATCTCGCAGATCCTGGATTTTCCGCTGCGCCTGAACACTGACCTCGAGCCTGAGCAGCGGCGCAAACAGATTATTGAAACGATGCGTATGGTCGGACTGCTGCCGGATCACGTCAGTTACTATCCGCATATGTTGGCACCAGGGCAAAAACAGCGTCTGGGTCTGGCTCGCGCACTAATATTGCGCCCTAAAGTCATTATCGCGGATGAAGCTCTCGCCTCGCTGGATATGTCGATGCGTTCGCAGTTGATTAACCTGATGCTGGAGTTACAAGAAAAACAGGGCATTTCTTATATTTATGTTACCCAACACATCGGGATGATGAAGCATATCAGCGACCAGGTTCTGGTCATGCATCAGGGCGAAGTGGTCGAGCGCGGCAGTACGGCTGACGTGCTGGCATCGCCGCTACATGAACTCACCAAGCGGCTCATTTCCGGGCACTTTGGCGAAGCGTTGACGGCAGATGCGTGGCGCAAAGATCGTTAATCTTCGGCGCCTCATTCTGACAGGGGGAAATCCCCGTCAGAATGAGGCATTCATTAATCCATTACTTCTGACTGTCGATTCTGGTGAGAGCAACCAGCAATGCCAACGTGTAACACACCGTAATCGCCAGACTCATTTTTAACAGAGTTTCCCCACCTACTCCCGATAACGGCGCAGCTATACCGCCAAAGACAAACATACTCATCCCCATCAGCGCAGATGCCGTTCCTGATTCTTGCGTCCCTACAGCACTCATTGCCTCAGCCCCACCAACAGTGCCTATGCCGCTACAAAATGCGATGGTGAAAAATAATGCCACCAGTGCCGGAATGGGTAACTGCAACCATGCACATAAGACAGTGAGCAATGCACACAGAATCGCCGCTACCAGGCCGCCTCTCAACAATTTCATCGGGTTAAGTCGTCGGGCCAGTCGTGAGAAGACCCATGAAGCGATGATAAGCCCGATGCCGTTAAGGCCAAACACCAGGCTGAATTGCATTGGGCTAAAGCCAAATTCTTTCTGTAATACGAAAGACGAAGAACCGATGTACGCAAACAAGCCAGCCAGCATAAAACTTTGAATCAGGCAAAAACGCATGAAACGGCGGTTCTGCACCACACTTCGTCCGGTTAATAGTAATGATGAGCCCCTTTTATTTTCTGGCAATGTCTCATGGATAAATAACAGACAGCCCAGCAACAGTACGGTGCTAATTTCAGCCATTACCCAGAATAAAGTGCGCCAGTCAAAGGTGCTGACAATGTAACCTCCCAGCACTGGCGACAATACCGGAGCCAGGCCATTCACCGTCATTAACAGTGCAAAGAACTGGGTCAGCGTTACCCCCTGATATTTGTCACGAGCAATAGAACGAGAGAGCACCGAACCACCTGCCCCCGCGATCCCCTGAATAAAACGCCAGACCACCAGCCAGTAAATATTGTTAGTTGTCGCGCACAAAATGGAGGAGACAATAAACAATAGTAACGACAAGATTAACGGGCGTTTACGTCCTATTTTGTCGCTCAGAGGGCCAAATAACAGTTGCCCTACGCCAAGACCGATTAGTGACGCGGTCAACGTCAATTGCGTTATGGTCGTGGTTGTCGCCAGTTGCTCCGACATCTCAGGTAATGCGGGCAAATAAAGGTCAGTACACATCGGGCCGATACCGGCTAAAAGACCAAGAATCAATGCCCATGAAAGAGAGACTCTAGCCATACTATTCCTTACTTAAGTGATGACATGCCGCCGCCCAGCGACTGCCAGAGTGTTACCCGGTTTGTGAAATCAGTCAGTTGCAATGCCAGTAACGCCTGCTGTGCGCTCCACAAAGTGCGTTGTGCCGTCAACACGGTCAGGTAATCACCGACACCGGCCTGATAGCGGCGCAGGCCAATATCGACCGTTTGTTGTTCAGCTTTAACATACTGACGCTGTGCATCCAGTTGTTCTTCAACTGTTGCTCTACGAGCCAGCGCGTCAGCAACATCTTTGAAAGCGCTCTGAACGGTTTTCTCATAGGTGGCAATAAGCCCGCGCTTTTGTGCTTCTGCGTAACGAAGCTGCGCCAGATTACTACCGCCGGTGAACAGCGGTAATGTTACCGAGGGCGCAAATGACCAGACCTGCATTCCGTGGCTGAACAGCGACGATAATGCGTCGCTGCCGACGCCAGCACTTGCAGTCAGCGAAATCGTCGGGAAAAAGTTAGCCCGCGCGGCACCAATATCAGCATTGGCGCTCTTCAGATTATGTTCCGCTTCCTGGATATCCGGGCGACGCAGCAAAACGTCAGATGACACTCCCGCAGGAACCAGGCTTATCATCTGCTCCGGCAGGCTTTCCAGTGTTCCCGGTAGCAGATTTTCCGTAAGTGTTGTACCCGCCAGTAAGTTCAGGGCATTTTTATCCTGCATCACTTGCGTCTGATAGCTGGCAACGCTGGCGCGCGCCTGCTGATAGATACTCATCGCCTCGCTGACATCTGTCGCTGCCGCCGTGCCAACCTGCTGCTGGCGCTGGATAATTTTCAATGAGTTCTCTGCGCTGGCCATCGTTTCTTTTGCCAGAGCCAGGTTGCTGTTATCGGCCGCCAGGGTCAGCCAGGCGGTGCTGATTTCGGCAATCAGCGTTAAACGGGTGTTCTGGGCTGTAAATTCACTGGCAAGCCAGGTTTCTCGCGCTGCCCGTGACAAACTCTGATTACGACCAAACAGATCTAACGTAAAACTGGACACCGTACCGTCAGCCTCAGCAGTGGTCCCCGTGCCATTCGCCAGCGAACGACTGCGGGTCGAACTTAAGGTTGCATTCACCGTCGGGAATAACGACGCATTAGTTTGCCCATAGAGCGCCCGCGCTGAGTCAATATCAGCAATCGCTTTTTGCACATCGCGGTTACTGTTCAGTGCAATGGTCACCACTTGCTGCAATCGGGGATCGTGGATCACCTGTTGCCAGTCATGGCTGATTGCCTTCCCCTGCCCCTGTGCTCCCGGCAAGCTCGCCGGGATTGGGGATTCGGGCGTGCTGTAGTGGGGATCGAGCGAGACACATCCCGCACTCAACAGCACCAGAAAAATTAGAGAACGACGCAACATAACTTACTCCTGACGGCGCGGTTTACCGGCAAACAAACGTTTAACCAGCACAAAAAACAGAGGAACGAAGAAGATGGCCAGTAATGTAGCGGTCAGCGTACCGCCAATAATGCCCGTACCAATGGCGATGCGGCTGTTCGCACCTGCACCGGTCGCCATCGCCAGCGGCATAACCCCCGCAATAAACGCCAGCGAGGTCATGATGATTGGACGTAAACGGGTCTGCGCCGCGCGTAATGCCGCACGACTCAGGGAATAGCCCTCAGCAACCGCCGCTTCGGCAAATTCCACAATCAGAATGGCGTTTTTCGACGACAAACCGATAGTGGTTAATAGCGCCACCTGGAAGTAAACGTCGTTGTTTAAATCACGCATCCAGGCCGCCAGCGCCGCACCGAGCAGCCCCAGCGGGATCACCAGAATGACCGAGAACGGAACTGACCAACTTTCGTACAGTGCTGCAAGGCAGAGGAAAACCACCAGAATAGAGACCGCATACAGACTCAGTGCCTGACCGCTGGCCAGTTTCTCCTGCAATGACAAGCCACTCCAGGCCCAGGTTGTCCCTGCCGGAAGGTTGTTTGCCAGAGCTTCCATTTTTGCCATCGCGTCGCCAGAACTAAAACCACTCGCGTTTTCCCCCTGAATTTCATAAGCCGCGGAGCCGTTGTAACGCACCAGTTTTTCCGGGCCATAGATCCAGCGCGTAGTAGCAAAAGCAGAGAATGGCGTCATGGCGTTATCGCTACCGCGCACAAACCATTTCCCTAAGTCTGACGGCGCAGAACGAAACTCACTGTCGCCCTGAATGTAGACTTTTTTCACACGGCCACGGTCAATAAAGTCATTCACATAAGTACCGCCCCACGCGCTGGCCAGCGTATCGGTGACATCACTTAAACTCAAACCCAGCGATACAGCTTTATTGTTATCAATATCTACCTGCAATTGCGGCATTTGCGGCAGGTCATTGGCACGTACAGAAATCAGCTCAGGGCTTTGATTAGCCTGTTCAATCAACTTGTTACGCATTTGAAGTAAGGTTTCACGGTCAGTAGCACCACTTGCCATTAATTCAAACGTAAAGCCATTGCTATGCCCCAGACCATCAACCGCAGGTGGAGTCATGGCAAATACCGTAGCATCACGAATTGCCCCCAACTCTTTGGTTGCCCGTAAGGCAATGGCCTGGGCGGTATTTTCTGCACCCTTACGTTGTGACCAGTTTTTCAACGAGACAAACGCCATCCCGGTGTTCTGCCCGCTACCACTAAAACTAAAACCATCAACGGTAAAAATGACATCAGTGTTTGCTTTTTCGTTTACCAGGAACCAGTCAACAATCTGGCGGTTTACTTCTGCTGTACGAGCTGCGGTCGCTCCGGCTGGCAGCGTGTACTGCACCATGATTTCGCCCTGGTCTTCAGTGGGTAAGAAACTGCCCGGCAGTTTCCACATCATCAGAGCCATTCCACCGCCCAGCACGACATAGACACCCATAGCCCGCACCGCACGACGCAAAACATAAAGGACGCCATGCTGGTACTTTTCTTCAGTACGACGGTAAAAGCGGTTGAATGCGCCGAAAAAACCTTTTTTATGCGGTGGAACATGATGGAGGACAGAACCACAAAGCGCAGGAGTCAGCGTTAATGCGACCACCACGGAAAGCAGCATGGCGGAAATAATGGTTATCGAAAACTGACGATAAATTACCCCCGTAGATCCCCCAAAGAACGCCATTGGCAGAAATACGGCAGACAGTACCAGAGCAATAGCAACCAGAGCGCCAGAAATTTCGCCCATTGATTTTTCCGTTGCTTCACGCGCAGGCAGTCCTTCGTCACGCATAATACGTTCGACGTTCTCCACCACCACAATGGCATCGTCCACCAACAGGCCGATCGCCAGTACCATTGCAAATAACGTCAGGGTATTAATCGAATAGCCAAACAACGCAAGAACGCCAAACGTCCCCAGCAAGACGACCGGCACGGCTAACGCCGGGATCAGCGTAGCGCGCAGGTTTTGCAGGAATAAATACATCACACAAACCACCAGTACGATGGCTTCAAACAGCGTCTGAATTACGTCCTCTACGGAGATTTTAATAAATTCAGTGCTGTCTTTTGGGTAAGCGATGTCGTATCCCTGTGGCATGTTGCGCTGAAATTCTGCGATTTTATCCTTTACCAGCGTCGCCGTGTTTAACGCATTCGCTCCCGGTGAGAGCATCACGGCTACCCCTGCGGCCGGATGACCGTTCAACTTACTGATGGCGTTATAATCTTCGCTACCCATCTCAACGCGAGCCACATCCTTGATGCGAACAACCGCGCCGTCTGACTGGCTTTTAACAATAATATTTTTAAATTGCTCAACGGTTTGCAGGCGTGACTGAGCACGAACTGTTGCCGTCAATTGTTGCGTGTTCGATGACGGTAAAGCACCGATTTTCCCGGCAGTAACTTGCACGTTTTGCGCTTCAATTGCACTTTGTACATCGGATGGCATCAGCGAGTATGAGGCCAGTTTGGCTGGATCAAGCCAGATGCGCATCGCATATTCAGCCCCAAAAACTTGCAGACTCCCTACGCCTTCAACACGCGCCAGCGGGTCCTGAAGATTACTCACCAGCCAGTCAGCAATATCGGAACTGGTCGCTTTGTCGGTAGTGTCATATACGGCAGCAATCAGCAAAAAGTTGCTTTGTGATTTCTCCACCGTGACACCGGTTTGCTGTACTTCGCTCGGTAAACGTGACTCCGCCTGCTGTATTTTATTTTGTACCTGCACCTGCGCGGTATCAGGGTCAGTGCCTTGTTCAAACGTCACATTAATACTGACTGAGCCATCCGAACTACTGGTGGAACTGAAGTAGAGCAAATTATCCAGCCCGGTAAGTTGTTGTTCGATAACCTGAGTTACGCTGTTTTCCAGCGTTTCGGCAGAAGCACCGGTATAAGTAGCTGAAATTCTGATGGTCGGCGGCGCAACATCAGGATATTGCGCGACGGGTAATGTGCGAATGGCCAGAATCCCCGCCAACATAATCAAAATGGCGATAACCCAGGCAAAGACGGGTCTGCGAACAAAAAAACGCGAAAACATCAGGCATTGCCTCCATTAGCCTGAACCTCAACGGCCTTGACGGTCTGCCCTGAAGTTACTTTGGCGGAACCTTCGACAATCAGTCGGTCACCGTTGTGCAGGCCGTTCAACACCAGCCATTTATCACCGTAGGTTTCTCCCGTTTCGAGCGTGCGCTGCTCTACTTTATTGTCTTTATTCACCACCAGCGCGGTAGCATTACCTTTAGCATCACGCGTAACACCTTGTTGCGGCGCGAGAATAGCGTTTTCCATCACGCCTTCATCGACACGAGCGCGAACAAACATACCCGGTAACAACTGCTGCTGTGGATTAGGGAAAATCGCCCGTAATGTCACCGAACCGGTAGATTCATCAACGGCCACTTCGGTGAGTTCCAGCCGACCTTTTTCGCTATACGTTGTACCATCTTCCAGGATAAGTGAGACGCTCATGGTATCGCTGTTGGTTGCCAGCGACTGTTTGCGCAGACGCAGTAAATCGACACTGGAGCGAGTGAGATCAACGTACATCGTTTCCAGACCACGAATAGTCGTTAACGCCGTATCCTGCGACGCGGTTACCAGTGCGCCAGGCGTCACCGACGAAATGCCTATGCGCCCGGAAATCGGCGCGGTGACCGTGGTCCAGTCAAGATTAATTCGCGCGGTTTCCAGTGCAGCTTTTTTCGCTTCTACACTGGCTTTATCTTGTGCACAGGTAGACTGAGCATCATCAGCATCCTGTTGTGACACGCCGCTATCTTTCACCAGTCGGGCATAACGCTGCGCTTTCTGGCAATCGGCTTTTACCAGTGCCTGCGCCTGTTGCAACGCAGCACGGGCTTCATTCCATGCCGCCCGATAACTGGCCGAATCAATCTGGTAGAGCGGCTGTCCGGCCTTAACCAGATCACCTTCCTTAAACAAGCGTTTCTGGATAATTCCCCCAACCTGCGGACGTACTTCAGCACTGAGTGCCGCACTGGTGCGCCCGGTTAATTCACTGACTACAGAAACCGGTTGAGATTTGAGCGTAACAACGCCCACTTCTGTTTCCGACGGGGATGAATTGTTATTTTGCGTATTATCACAACCAGATAAGAGCAGCATTGCCACTACAGACGTTGCTATATACTTCATTATTTTCTCCAGGGTGAACAATACCCTCCTCATTAAAATTAATGAGGATATGTCAGGGATATTCAGATATAACGAACCCGCATCGCGAAATAAATTTCGCAATGAAATAAGGGGGATTAATATCCCCCGCTATCGGTTAATTCTGTTCTTATTTATTTATCAACATACTAATAATATCCTGATATATTTCCTGCAGACGTTGTGGATCGCTTTTTTGCGGTGTTAAACGACGATAAACCGTACCTTCCATCATAGTGGCGAGCACCTCAACGCAACAACGAATGTGCTCATCGCTAAGATGGGGATGCATTCTTTTCATATGCGCACAACCGTTAGCGAACATTCTGGCGTCAGCTTCCTCGAGCATTGCCATCACCCGCGGGTTGCGTGTTGCTTCTGCGGCCACTTCCAGCATCAACGCGTCGTCGTCTTCATTTAAGGATTTCCGCAAGGCAAGGACTTCCGGGAAGCGATCGGTACGCGCGTCAATGTCCATCTGAGCAATACGAAAGTCGATGATACGGCGAACCATCTCTTCAATAATGGCGTCTTTATTGGCGAAGTAACGGTAGATCTGCCCGACGCTAAGCTGAGCTTCGCTGGCAATTTGCGACATACTGGCGGCATGAAAACCGCAGCGATGAAAACACCGACGGGCGGCGTTGATGATTTCATCCTGGCGCTGTTTGTGACGTATCTCCAGCTTGCTAGTCATTTCTGTCTCCTGGCCTTCCACTTAGTGAGAATGATCATTCTCATTTTGGCTAATTATACGTTTCTCCAAAGTAATGGAAAGTATTTTTATCTTATTCATGATGCATATTCTGATAATGAAGAGATTGTGGAGATTCTGTGAAGATGGTTGAAATATTACGTTGATGTCAGTTCATCAGAGAAAGGCAGCGACGTGTTGTCGCCAGATTCTATGAGATATTCCCATAACCTGCCCCTGAAGATGTCAGGATCAGATAGAACAAAATGTTCTGTACTGTAGCTTCTCCCCCGTACAGAAAGCGCAACTATAGCCACCCACAGCCAGGTTGATTATAATAACCGTTTATCTGTTCGTACTGTTTACTAAAACGACGAATCGCCTGATTTTCAGGCACAACAAGCATCAACAATAAGGATTAAAGCTATGGGTTTTCTTTCCGGTAAGCGCATTCTGGTAACCGGTGTTGCCAGTAAACTGTCCATCGCCTACGGTATCGCTCAGGCGATGCACCGCGAAGGAGCTGAACTGGCATTCACCTACCAGAACGATAAACTGAAAGGCCGCGTAGAAGAATTTGCCGCTCAATTAGGTTCCAGCATCGTTCTGCAGTGCGATGTTGCCGAAGATGCCAGCATCGACACCATGTTCGCAGAACTGGGTAAAGTCTGGCCGAAATTTGACGGTTTCGTACACTCTATTGGTTTTGCACCTGGCGATCAGCTGGATGGCGACTATGTTAACGCCGTGACTCGTGAAGGCTTCAAAATTGCCCACGACATCAGCTCTTACAGCTTCGTTGCAATGGCAAAAGCTTGCCGTTCTATGCTGAATCCGGGTTCTGCCCTGCTGACTCTTTCCTATCTGGGCGCTGAGCGCGCTATCCCGAACTACAACGTTATGGGTCTGGCGAAAGCGTCTCTGGAAGCGAACGTGCGCTATATGGCTAACGCGATGGGTCCGGAAGGTGTGCGCGTTAACGCCATCTCTGCTGGCCCGATCCGCACTCTGGCCGCTTCTGGCATCAAAGACTTCCGTAAAATGCTGGCACACTGCGAAGCGGTTACTCCGATTCGTCGTACGGTTACCATTGAGGATGTGGGTAACTCCGCAGCGTTCCTGTGTTCCGATCTCTCTGCCGGTATCTCCGGTGAAGTGGTTCACGTTGACGGCGGTTTCAGCATCGCTGCAATGAACGAGCTGGAACTGAAATAATCGTTCTGTGGGTAATGATGGGCGGCGTTGCGCCGCCCATTTCTCTGTTATACCTTTCTGATATTTGTTATCACCGATCCGTCTTTCTCCCCTCTCCGCCTTGCGTCAGGATAACGATTTCCGTTATGACCAAGGAACGCCCATGGAACAACGCCACAGTTCAGGCAAAAGCCACTGGTATCACGAAACGCAATCCAGCACTGCAGAACATGACGTTCTGCCTCTGGTTCCGGAAGCTGCACAGGTTACCGATCCTTTTCTGCTCGACGTGATCCTTGACGAAGAAACACTTGATCCCTTTCATTCGTGGCTGATCCCGGCGCGTACTCTTGCTGTAGAGCTATTTCCCAATCAGCTTGCGGCGACCCGTTTACAGACATTCACCGCCTATGAACGCCTGTCGACCGCTCTGACCGTTGCTCAGGTCTGCGGCGTCCAGCGTTTATGCAACTACTATTCCGCGCGTCTGACACCGCTTCCCGGACCAGACTCCTCCAGGGAAAGTAATCATCGTCTGGCACAAATCACGCAATATGCCCGTCAACTGGCCGGCTCTCCATCGATTATCGACAACCGATCGCGCCAGCATCTTCACGATGTCGGGCTTACCGCCTGGGACTGTGTAATTATCAATCAAATTATTGGTTTTGTTGGTTTTCAGGCGCGAGCAATTGCGACTTTTCAGGCTTATCTTGGACAACCTGTACGCTGGTTACCCGGTCTGGACGTGCAAAGCTACGCTGACAGCTCACTTTTTGCTGAAGTATCAACCGGCTGGCGTGCCTGCTACGATGGGGAAAAATTCTCTGGAGAGCAAGAGACGAATGCTCTCCTGTTGCCAGGCTCTGAACTTCGCCAACTGGCAGCAATCCTGAATCTGCATCCTGCCTCGTTTTCACTCTTTGTGGCGTTGTTATCCAGCCCGTTGGTAACAACAAAATCCAGCCATCAACTTGCTGCTTTACTCAGCGCACGAATTAACGGCAGTGCTGCCTGTTTCACCTCTCTCATACATTCAACATTTGAATATAAAGAAGCAATATCCATTCTGCGTCAGGGCGAAAACGAAATAAACCAGTGGGCTGACTGCCATTTTGTTGAGCGTGCTACGGTTCAGGCGATACAATGGCTGACACGAGCACCCGATCGCTTTAGCGCCGCCCAGTTTAGCCCGTTACTCGAACATGAAACATCATCAGCGCAGGTTATCAATCTGCTGGTATGGAGCGGGTTTTGTGGTTGGATAAATCGCTTAAAAATCGCGTTGGGTGAGACACATTAACCTTGCTGCGTCAGGCAGAATCGCGTAAAACTGTCAGCCGCTCTAATGGCCACCAAAATAGACAATTATGTTTCAGGACAACCCGCTGCTAGCGCAGCTTAAACAGCAACTGCACTCCCAGACGCCCCGCGCTGAAGGGGTGGTAAAAGCCACTGAAAAAGGCTTTGGCTTCCTGGAAGTCGACGCACAGAAAAGTTATTTCATTCCGCCGCCGCAGATGAAAAAAGTCATGCATGGCGACCGAATTATCGCGGTGATCCACAGTGAAAAAGATCGTGAATCCGCAGAGCCAGAAGAACTGGTTGAACCGTTTCTGACTCGTTTCGTGGGTAAAGTTCAGGGCAAGAATGACCGTCTGGCCATCGTGCCTGATCATCCACTCTTAAAAGACGCTATTCCTTGCCGCGCTGCCCGCGGGCTGAATCATGAGTTTAAAGAAGGCGACTGGGCGGTTGCCGAAATGCGCCGCCATCCGCTGAAAGGCGATCGTTCTTTCTATGCCGACCTGACTCAATACATCACTTTTGGTGATGACCACTTCGTGCCCTGGTGGGTAACCCTGGCGCGCCATAACCTGGAAAAAGAAGCACCAGATGGCGTCGCCACCGAAATGCTCGATGAGGGTTTGGTTCGTGAAGATCTCACCGCGCTGGACTTTGTCACCATCGACAGTGCCAGCACGGAAGATATGGATGATGCCCTCTTCGCGAAGGCGTTACCGGATGACAAACTGCAGTTAATTGTCGCAATTGCCGATCCAACCGCGTGGATTGCCGAAGGCAGCAAGCTGGACAAAGCAGCGAAAATTCGCGCATTCACCAACTATCTGCCGGGCTTCAACATCCCGATGCTGCCGCGCGAGCTTTCTGACGATCTCTGCTCACTGCGTGCCAATGAAGTGCGCCCGGTACTGGCATGTCGGATGACGTTGTCTGCTGATGGCACCATTGAAGACAACATCGAATTTTTTGCCGCTACCATCGAATCCAAAGCCAAACTGGTTTATGACCAGGTTTCCGACTGGCTGGAAAACACCGGCGACTGGCAGCCAGAAAGTGATGCGATTGCCGGACAAATCCGCCTGTTAGCGCAAATTTGCCAGCGTCGCGGCGAATGGCGTAATAACCATGCGTTGGTGTTTAAAGATCGCCCGGATTACCGTTTTATTCTCGGTGAAAAAGGTGAAGTGTTGGATATCGTCGCTGAACCACGCCGTATTGCTAACCGTATTGTCGAAGAAGCGATGATCGCCGCTAACATTTGTGCGGCCCGCGTGCTGCGCGATAAGCTCGGTTTCGGTATCTATAACGTGCATATGGGCTTTGATCCGGCAAATGCCGAGGCGCTGGCAGCATTGCTGAAAACGCATGGCCTGCATGTTGATGCCGAAGAAGTGCTCACACTGGACGGTTTCTGCAAACTGCGTCGTGAGCTGGATGCGCAACCGACTGGCTTCCTCGACAGCCGCATTCGCCGTTTTCAGTCTTTTGCGGAAATCAGCACCGAACCGGGTCCTCACTTTGGCCTCGGTCTGGAAGCGTATGCCACCTGGACTTCACCAATTCGCAAGTATGGCGACATGATCAACCATCGTTTGCTGAAAGCGATCATCAAAGGCGAAACGGCGACGCGTCCGCAGGATGAGATCACCACCCAAATGGCAGAGCGTCGTCGTCTCAACCGGATGGCAGAACGTGATGTCGGGGACTGGTTGTACGCGCGTTTCCTGAAAGACAAAGCGGGCACTGACACCCGTTTTGCGGCAGAAATCGTCGATATCAGCCGGGGCGGTATGCGTGTGCGTCTGGTCGATAACGGCGCTATCGCCTTTATCCCTGCACCGTTCTTACACGCCGTGCGCGATGAGCTGGTTTGCAGTCAGGAAAACGGCACCGTACAAATTAAAGGTGAAACAGTTTACAAAGTAACCGACGTTATCGACGTCACCATTGCCGAAGTACGCATGGAAACCCGCAGCATTATTGCGCGCCCTGTCGCGTAATCTCTTTTTACGGCCCATTCATTACGGATGGGCCGTTTGCCTTTCCCTTCCCCCACATTCGTTTATCTCAGCAGATTTTTTTTAATGACATCCGTTTGAAAACTGGCGTTTTCCCAAAACTGGATTACAAATAAATATATAAAAAAAACAATACGTTTAACCGCCATTAATTTCATGTAAGCCATATGAACCGTTCATTTAACTGCGGGACTCCGCTGTTAACCGGAGGGTATGCATCATGAAAACCATTAGGGAGTCCACAACGTTGTACAACTTTCTCGGATCGCACAACCCATACTGGCGGTTGTCGGAAAACAGTGATGTTTTGCGTTTTTCCGCCACCGAAACAACGGAACCTGAACGTACTCTGCAGTTATCTGCCGAACAGGCTGCTCGTATCCGGGAAATGACGGTTATCACCTCCAGCCTGATGATGAGCCTGACAGTCGATGAGAGTGATCTTTCTGTTCATCTGGTGGGACGAAAAATCAATAAGCGTGAATGGGGTGGAAACGCGTCAGCATGGCATGACACACCGGCGGTAGCTCGTGATTTATCACACGGACTGTCCTTTGCAGAACAAGTGGTTTCTGAAGCCCACTCTGCAATAGTGATTCTGGACAGTCGGGGAAATATCCAGCGTTTTAACCGGTTATGTGAAGAGTACACGGGGCTGAAAGAACACGATGTCATCGGGCAAAGTGTGTTTAAACTGTTTATGAGTCGTCGTGAAGCTGCGGCATCCATGCGCAATAACCGTGGATTTTTTCGAAACGGCAATGCATATGAGGTAGAAATCTGGATACCCACGCGTAAAGGCCAGCGGCTGTTTCTGTTTCGCAACAAATTCGTGCATAGCGGCAGCGGCAAAAATGAGATCTATTTAATCTGCTCCGGCACCGATATCACCGAAGAACGCCACGCCCAGGAGCGCTTGCGAATTCTGGCTAACACCGACAGCATTACAGGGCTGCCGAATCGTAACGCTATGCAGGAATTAATCGATCACGCCATTAATCAGGTGGATGAAAGTAAAGTCGGCGTGGTTTATCTCGATTTAGACAATTTTAAAAAAGTGAACGATGCCTACGGGCATTTGTTTGGCGACCAGTTGTTACGCGAGGTTTCACTGGCCATTTTAAGCTGTCTTGAGCCGGATCAGGTACTGGCGCGCTCTGGCGGCGATGAATTTCTGGTACTCGCACCAAACACCTCACAAAGTGCCCTGGAAGCAATGGCATCGCGGATTTTGACCCGCCTGCGTCAGCCTTTTCGCATTGGTTTAATCGAAGTTTATACTGGCTGTTCGATCGGTATTTCACTTTCACCGCAACATGGCCCAGACAGTGCGGCAATTATTCGCCACGCCGATACGGCAATGTACAGTGCCAAAGAAGGCGGTCGAGGGCAATTTTGCGTTTTTTCACCAGAAATGAATCAACGGGTATTTGAATATCTGTGGTTGGATACCAACCTGCGTAAAGCACTGGAAAACGATCAGTTAGTTATTCACTATCAACCGAAAATCACCTGGCGCGGTGAAGTGCGCAGTCTGGAAGCTCTGGTGCGCTGGCAGTCGCCCGAACGCGGACTAATTCCCCCACTGGACTTTATTTCCTATGCGGAAGAGTCCGGTCTGATTGTGCCTCTGGGTCGTTGGGTTATTCTTGACGTCGTTCGCCAGGTGGCAAAATGGCGAGATAAAGGCATCAATCTTCGGGTGGCAGTCAATGTCTCAGCACGCCAACTCGCTGATCAAACTATTTTCACTGACCTGAAACAGGTACTCCAGGAACTTAAATTTGAGTATTGCCCTATTGATGTCGAGCTGACTGAAAGCTGCCTGATTGAAAACGACGAGCTGGCGCTTTCCGTTATTCAGCAATTCAGTCAATTAGGCGCACAGGTTCACCTGGATGATTTCGGCACTGGCTACTCTTCCCTTTCTCAACTGGCACGATTTCCTATCGATGCCATTAAACTCGACCAGGTTTTTGTCCGTGATATTCACAAACAACCTGTCTCACAGTCGCTGGTACGGGCAATTGTCGCCGTAGCTCAGGCCTTGAACCTGCAGGTTATTGCCGAAGGCGTAGAAAGCGCAAAAGAAGATGCTTTTTTAACCAAAAACGGCATCAATGAGAGACAAGGATTCTTGTTTGCCAAACCGATGCCCGCCGTAGCGTTTGAACGCTGGTATAAACGTTATCTGAAACGCGCATAAAGAGACGAATATATATATTTAACGGTATATAATTCCATTACATATCGTATTCGTGAATGATAATTAACCTTTGCCGTTAAGCACTTCTCTTTTAGCGGCAATTTTTGCATTATTTATTTTCACCTTTTTTGCCTTAAGGATACCCTTGATGTCTGAATTTGATGCCCAGCGCGTTGCCGAACGTATTGATATTGTGTTAGATATCCTTGTGGCAGGCGATTACCACTCTGCGATCCATAATCTTGAGATACTTAAAGCAGAACTCTTGCGCCAGGTTGCTGCATCTACGCCAGACATCCCGAAGGCACCATGGGAGATTTAACAATCGTGCTTTCAGTTTTCCCTATTTAAGGATGCCCGGCGCGTCAGCATTTTTTATTGAGTATTATAACGTTATAAGAATTACAGCGATGAATTCCCGACAACAAACTATTCTACAGATGGTCATTGACCAGGGTCAGGTTAGCGTAACCGATCTGGCGAAAGCCACTGGAGTTTCCGAAGTTACTATCCGCCAGGATCTCAACACCCTCGAAAAACTTAGCTATCTACGCCGTGCACATGGTTTTGCTGTTTCGCTTGATAGCGATGATGTCGAAACCCGTATGATGAATAATTATACGCTGAAACGTGAACTCGCTGAGTTTGCCGCCTCACTGGTTCAAGCGGGAGAAACCATCTTTATCGAGAATGGCAGCAGTAATGCCCTTCTGGCCCGCACATTGGGTGAGCAAAAGAAAAATGTCACCATCATTACGGTCAGCAGCTATATAGCGCATTTATTGAAAGACGCCCCTTGTGAAGTCATTTTACTTGGCGGTGTGTACCAGAAAAAAAGCGAAAGTATGGTTGGTCCTCTGACACGTCAGTGTATCCAACAGGTGCATTTCAGTAAGGCATTTATTGGTATCGATGGCTGGCAACCTGAAACCGGGTTTACAGGTCGCGACATGATGCGTACCGATGTGGTCAATGCTGTACTGGAAAAAGAGTGCGAAACCATTGTCCTGACTGACAGCTCAAAGTTTGGTGCCGTACATTCTTACTCCATCGGCCCTGTTGAGAGAATCAAACGCGTTATAACCGATTCAAAGATTAGCGCCAGCGATCTGATGTCTTTGGAACACAGTAAATTAATCGTTCACGTCGTTGACATATAATCACTTTCCTTCCTTACGGATGATTTGCTCTAACGCAAATCATCCGCACTAAGATGATTCCTGGTTGATAATTAAGACTATTTACCTGTTATTAACACCCTAACGTTATAAACTTATTATCAGCGATATAACAGGAAGTCACTATCACCTGCGTGATATAACCCTGCGCGCGAGAGGATTTCACGGAATAATTTTACATGGCCTATTCTGAACTATTATAGTTATAGAGAGCTTACTTCCGTGAATCATAAATTCAGGAGAGAGTATTATGTTTGTAACGAGCAAAAAAATGACCGCGGCTGTTCTGGCAATTACACTGGCAATGTCTCTAAGTGCCTGTTCTAACTGGTCTAAACGGGACCGAAACACCGCAATCGGTGCAGGTGCAGGGGCTTTAGGCGGTGCAGTACTGACTGATGGCAGCACGCTGGGTACATTAGGTGGTGCAGCAGTTGGTGGTATTATCGGTCACCAGGTCGGTAAATAATCGTAAATAAATGTCGATTAGCAACTCGCTATTATAATACGCTTGACTCGGTTCAGTACGAAATAACTGAATAATACACACAGTGAAATAAACGAAAGCCACGAAAATATTTCCGTGGCTTTTTTTGTTAACCGCCTGCGAGTTTTACCTTCATCCCTTTCGCTTCAAGCAGTGATTTTAATAAATCACGCTTATCCCCCTGGATTTCGATAATTCCATCTTTTACTGCCCCGCCGCAGCCGCATTTTTTCTTCAGTTCAGCCGCCAGCTTTATCAGTTCGGCATCATCGAGATCGACGCCGGTAATCAGGCATACGCCCTTACCTTTACGCCCACTGGTTTGCCGTTGGATGCGCACCACTCCGTCGCCTTTTGGTCGTACAGGGGTCGCTTTGGGTTCATCAATACGTCCAGTTTCCGTTGAGTAGACCAGACGGCTGTTAGAATCACTCATCATGCACTCCGTTGTAACGAGGTGTTGATCGCTTTCAGCGTTTGCGCCGGGGCCGCCGATTGCGTTACCGGGCGACCAATCACCATATAATCAACGCCTGCCGCCAGCGCCTGTTCCGGGGTCATAATGCGGCGCTGATCGCCAGCGTCGCTCCCCTGCGGGCGAATACCCGGCGTCACCAGTTTGAAATCCTGACCAAATGCTTGTTTAAACCGCACAGCTTCCTGGGCTGAACACACAACACCGTCAAGGCCGCATTTTTGCGTCAGCGCCGCCAGACGCTCTGCATAATCTGCCGGTGACAGTGTCACACCAAGATCGGCCAGATCGCTGGCTTCCATACTAGTGAGTACAGTCACAGCGATTAATAGCGGCGCATCTTTGCCAAACGGAACCAACGCCTCACGTGCTGCGGTCATCATACGTGCGCCGCCAGAGGCATGAACGTTTACCATCCACACGCCTAAGTCAGCCGCCGCTGCCACGGCGTGCGCTGCGGTATTGGGAATATCGTGGAATTTCAGGTCGAGGAAGATATCAAAACCACGTTGTTGCAGTTCACGAACAAACTGCGGCCCAAACAGGGTAAACATCTCCTTGCCTACTTTCAGACGGCAATCGCGTGGGTCGATCTTGTCGACAAACGCCAGCGCAGCGTCACGATTATTATAATCAAGGGCAACAACAACAGGAGAATGAGTAACAGCGCGGGAAGGAGATGAAGCAGTTAACGTCATGACCAGACCTTCTTGATGATGGGCACCGGAAGTGGCGCAAAACAGGTAAACGGCGTGCATTCTACCCGTGGAAATAAAAAATTAACAGTTACGATTTTCCCCCTGCCAGTCTTTTTCTGCTCAGGCGTTACCGAAGCTATTTGTAAAAATAACCATTAGTATGTTGTAACTAAAGATAGTTTTTTTTATAAATTACAGTCCATCCAGGCCACGAATCGGTTTAATGGTTGACCAGGCACGGCAGGACGGACAATGCCAGTAAAGCGTGTATGCAGTAAAACCACACTTCTGGCAGCGGTAACGCGGCTTACTACGCACCTTCTCGCCCACCATGTCACGCAACACCATCAGGCTCTCTTTGGCGCGCCCTTCTTCCGCTTCGTTAAGGTGGTAATCCATCAACTTGTGGAACACGCGCATCGTCGGATGGCGTTGTAGCTGGCGCGTAATATAGACCTGTGCGGCTTCGCTGCCATCGCGCGCTTCAATGATGTCGGCAAGCATCAGTTCAGCATCTGCCCCCGTATTCTCCTCCACCGCACGCTGGAGAAACTCTGCCCATTCGGCAGTTTTATCCAGTTGCTGATAGCAGGTTTGCAGCATTTCCAGCGTTTCGCTGACCAGCTCTCTGTCCTGGGAGATAACGCGTTGCAGGCTCTCGACCGCTTTTGCGTACTCCCCTTTTGCCATGAAAACACGTCCCATCATAATGGACACGCGGGCGCTGTTTTTGTCGGCTGCCGCCCCTTTTTTCAACAAGGCCATAGCGCGATCGAGATCGTCACTGGCCATGTGCTGAAGGGCTAATTCACAGTAGAAATGGGCGATTTCGACTCGCTGTTTATCTTTACCAAGCTTCACCAGGCGTTCTGCAACATCAATTGCTTTCTGCCATTCACTGGTGGACTGATAGATTTGCAACAGTTGTTGCAATGCGCCAACTCGGAAGTCGGTTTCATCAGTCAGTTGATTAAACATATCTTCCGCGCGATCGTATAAACCCGCCGCCATGTAATCACGCCCCAGTTGCTGAATTGCCAGCAGACGCTGCTCATAGGTCAACGAGGCACTTTCCATTAAGGTTTGATGAATACGAATAGCGCGATCGACTTCGCCACGCGAACGGAATAAGTTTCCGAGCGTAAGGTGGGCTTCAACGGTGCCTGTATCCTCTTTCAGCATATCGAGGAACAGATCCACCGCTTTGTCCTGTTGATTACTAAGCAGGAAGTTAACCCCTGCTACGTAATCACGTGACAGGCGGTTGGCTTCATCTTGCTTGTTTTGTTGCGCACTTCTGCGGCCCATATACCAGCCATAGGCAGCGGCTACAGGCAAGAGCAGAAACAACAACTCCAGCATAGAAAGTTATTCCTTCGCTACTGACGAATCAGGCGCTACCGCCACGCCAGTCGCAGGTGAAAGCTGGTTTTCCAGTCGCTTTATTTTACGTTCAGCGCGTGCCAGAGAAACACGAATTCGCAGCCAGAACAGGCCACAAATCAACCAACCGATAGCAAACCCCGCAGCAAACAATACCGCCAGCAAAGTAGAGATACGATACTCCCCTTGCGCTAACAGATAATTAAACGTTACCTGCTGATCATTCTGCGCACCTAACGTGACAGAAATCACAAAAATCGCTAACACCAGTAAGAAAATGAGTAAATATTTCACATTACTTCCCGTTATGTGGTTAGAGCGAATAAATTATGGTCAACTTACCGCAATAGCCCTTTAAAGTACCATTTTCACGACGTCTGCGAAATGGTAGCCACAATCATTGTTGATGATTTGAGGGTTAAATTCGGAAATTCAACCAGTTTTAACTTTCTTGTTCTCGCTGCGCTATCTCACGATTTTCTTCCGGCGGTGGTGTTAATGGCCCACAAATACGTTGCGCGAGCCAGGTTGCCACCGCCACCAGCGCCCACGAAATCAACGTAGCCACCACCAGATCGCGCGGCCAATGCATCCCCAGCAGCAAGCGGCTTCCCATTACTCCCGTTGCCCAGACCAGCAAGAGCACAATGGTTAAAGTTCGCCTACGTGGCCACAACAGCCCAACGGCGAGCAAGGCCCAACTGGCGGCAAACATCGTGTGGCCGGAAGGAAAGGCAAACCCCGTCTCTTTCTGCCAATGAGAACGTAAATATTGCGGGATATTTTTTTCTTCAGCCAACTGTTCTTTCACTAAATTACCGCGATCTGCTCGCTTTAAAGTGTAGAACTCATCAACCGGAATATGATGTGTTTTTTCCAGCCAGATAACAAAAGGACGTGGCTCCTGAACTTTACCTTTGATCCAGGATTTAACTCCCTGTCCGACAAGAATTGCCGCTGCCAGAATAGCAAATAACATAACTGCGGCTTTGAGGCGAAAACGCAGACACCAGAGAAACCAGCCGAATAAAATAAGATGCGTAATGACGCCCCAGGGCTGAGTGACGGTTTCAGTGACCCAAAAGGCCGCTTTTAACAGCCAACTTTGATCTCCAGGTTGCCAACGCCAGCCAGAAATCCATACCGCTACCGGCATGATAAGTAATAGTGCTGCTCCAACTGCGGTACGTCTGGCAATCGAACGCATGGTCTCTCCTTCCTTATAAGTCTCACAATCATAACTGAAAATGCTCTGACCTGGAAAAATTGACAGATTTGTGCCATTCAGTGAACGATTGACGCGTCGTGATTAGGTGAACACCTTCGCGTTATGGCAAAATAAGCCGATACAGAACCAGCATTATCTGGAGAATTTCATGCAGCTTAAACGTGTGGCAGAAGCTAAACTGCCAACCCCCTGGGGCGATTTCCTGATGGTGGGATTTGAAGAACTGGCAACCGGACACGATCATGTCGCGCTAGTCTATGGCGATATTTCCGGGCATACCCCGGTACTTGCGCGCGTCCATTCCGAATGTCTGACCGGTGACGCCCTGTTCAGCTTGCGCTGCGATTGTGGCTTCCAGCTTGAAGCGGCACTGACACAAATAGCCGAAGAAGGCCGTGGTATTTTGCTGTATCACCGTCAGGAAGGACGTAACATTGGTCTGCTGAATAAAATTCGCGCTTACGCGTTGCAGGATCAAGGCTACGATACCGTAGAGGCTAATCACCAGTTAGGCTTCGCCGCTGATGAACGCGATTTCACTCTTTGCGCCGATATGTTCAAGTTACTTGGTGTCAACGAAGTCCGTCTGTTAACCAACAACCCGAAAAAAGTCGAAATTCTGACCGAAGCAGGGATTAACATTGTTGAACGCGTGCCGTTGATTGTCGGTCGTAACCCAAATAACGAGCATTATCTCGATACCAAAGCGGAAAAAATGGGCCATTTGCTGAACAAATAATCCTCGTTTAATGCAAATTCGGCCTGCTTGCCGGATGCCCCTCATCCGGCAAGTAAAGCACAGTTACTTCAACATATTACGAATGACATAATGCAAAATACCGTCGTTCTGGTAATAGGTTAATTCCGTCGCGGTGTCGATACGACAACGGCACGGCACAACTTCCTGACTCCCCTCCGCTCGCGTTAGCGTCACCGGAACCGTCGCGCCCGGTTGTAGACTTTGTAGATCGGTAATATCAATCTTTTCTTCCCCGCTCAGCCCTAACGTTTTACGCGTCACGCCTGGAGGGAACTCCAGCGGCAGAATACCCATACCAATTAGATTCGAACGGTGAATACGTTCAAACGATTCGGCAATAACCACACGAATACCGAGCAGACGCGGACCTTTTGCTGCCCAGTCACGGCTGGAACCAGATCCATACTCTTTCCCGGCAATCACCGCCAGCGGTGTTTTCTCCTGCTTATAGCGCATCGCTGCATCGTAAATAGAGACAACCTCGCTGGCAGGCAAATGGCGCGTCATCCCTCCTTCAACGCCAGGCACCATTTCGTTACGAATGCGAATATTGGCAAACGTGCCGCGCATCATCACTTCATGGTTACCACGCCGCGAACCGTAGGAGTTAAAGTCTTTACGCTCAACGCCACGACCCTGCAAATATCGCCCTGCCGGGCTGTCGGGCTTAATACTGCCTGCCGGAGAAATATGGTCAGTGGTAACCGAATCCCCCAACATTGCCAGGATTCGCGCACCGTGAATGTCTTCCACTGGCGCTGGTGTTACCTGCATCTCATCAAAGAAAGGCGATAACCGAATATAGGTCGAATCATCCTGCCATCCGTAGGTATCTGATCGCGCAACGTTAATCTCTTTCCACTCCGCCGTGCCTTCAAAAACTTCCGCATATTCTTTACGGAACATTTCTGTTGAGACTTGCTCAACCGCGCGAGCAATTTCTTGTGCTGATGGCCAGAGATCTTTCAGATATACCGGATCGCCTTTGCGATCATGTCCAAGTGGATCGGAAGCGAGGTTGATGTTCATATTGCCCGCCAGCGCATAAGCAACAACCAGCGGCGGCGAGGCCAGCCAGTTGGTTTTAACCAGTGGATGAATACGCCCTTCAAAGTTACGGTTACCAGACAGCACCGCTCCAACGGTTAAATCACCTTTTTTGATCGCCGTTTCGATAGGATCGGGTAATGGGCCAGAGTTACCGATACAGGTTGTACAGCCATAACCTACAAGATTAAAGCCAAGTTCATCGAGATACGGTGTCAGTTTGGCTTTTGCCAGATAGTCAGAAACCACTTTCGAGCCGGGAGCCAGCGACGCTTTAACCCACGGTTGTCGTTTCAGCCCCAGAGTTACGGCTTTTTTCGCCAGCAACCCGGCAGCCATCAACACGCTGGGGTTAGACGTGTTGGTACACGATGTTATTGCGGCAATAACCACTGCGCCATCAGGCAATTGATACTGATGCCCGTTCATAACATAATCGACGGGCTGGCGATCTTTATGCGTGGCATTCACTTCCAGTTCGTTACTGGCGGCAAAAGCTTTTGGTACATCTGCCAGCGCAACGCGATCCTGCGGCCGTTTTGGTCCGGCAAGACTGGCTTCAACGTCATTCATATCCAGTTCTAATGTACTGGTAAAAATCGGTTCATCGCCCGGGTTACGCCACATTCCTTGCGCTTTGGCGTATTTTTCGACCAGTTCGACCTGATCTTCACTGCGTCCACTTAAACGCATGTAATCGAGGGTAACCGAATCTATTGGGAAGAAGCCACAGGTCGCGCCGTACTCCGGTGACATGTTGGCAATTGTCGCGCGATCTGCCAGCGGCAGCGAATCCAGTCCATCGCCGTAAAATTCGACGAATTTACCCACTACGCCATGTTTACGCAGCATCTGAGTGACGGTAAGAACCAGGTCTGTGGCGGTGATACCTTCACGTAATTTTCCGCTGAGTTTAAAGCCCACAACATCCGGGATAAGCATGGAAACCGGCTGACCTAACATTGCTGCTTCCGCTTCGATCCCACCAACACCCCACCCCAACACGCCAAGACCGTTGATCATCGTGGTGTGCGAGTCGGTGCCGACAAGCGTATCCGGGTAAGCAATCCACTCACCGCCCTGCAATTCGCTCCACACCGCTTTACCGAGATACTCGAGGTTAACCTGATGGCAAATCCCAGTGCCTGGCGGCACCACCCTAAAACGACTGAACGCCTGCTGTCCCCATTTCAGGAATACATAACGTTCGTGATTGCGCTCCATTTCCAGGCGCACGTTTTCCTCGAAGGCCTCATCATCACCAAACCGATCGACGGTCACCGAGTGGTCAATCACCAGATCGACGGGTGAGAGCGGGTTCACCTTCGCGGTATCGCCGCCGAGACGTTTTACCGCTTCACGCATCGCCGCAAGGTCAACGACAGCAGGCACGCCGGTAAAGTCTTGCATCAGCACTCTTGCCGGACGGTAAGCGATTTCACGGTCAGCATGGGCATTTTTCAGCCATCCTGCCAGCGCATGTATATCTTCTTCGGTAACAGAGTTGCCATCCTGCCAGCGCAGCAGGTTTTCGAGCAAAACTTTGAGTGACTTAGGCAGACGGGTAATATCGCCCAGTGATTTGGCAGCAAGCGGCAGACTGTAGTAATGGTAGGTTTTATCTTTAGCCTGCAACGTGTCCTTAGTGGCTTCTCGTAGGGTTGACGACATAGCTCCTCCTTAATGACAGGGTTGCGATACCCTGATTCTCCTCAGGGTGAATATTAAAGATAACACAAACACTGCGTAACGATTTGATAACAACCCAAATTGATAAAAGAGGAGAGGCCTTACAGGGATAAATCGGGATAGGAGCTGATCTCACGATCAGCTTCCTCCCACACCACCGTACGTACGGGGCCGTATACGGCGGTTCGGTTATGTTGATCGTCGCCTGCCTATACTTCTGGCAGGCCCACTCTGGAGAACAGCTTATTGGGGAGTGCTATATTCAGTGCCGGACTACAGCTTATCCGCCACTCTTTATGGCAGCTTCCTGCTGTTTGCGCCGCAAGGTCCTTGCTTACGCCTCGACTGCGCAACTCCCTGAAGCGGTTGCGGCCCGTTTTCCACTGTTTCCAGAGTATGCTTCGCAGCCTGCGCCTTATCCATCCGTTCAGCTCTCGCATCAGCGATGGCCTCTGGTTCAGCCCGTAGTAACTTTTCCAGCCCGTCAGATATCGTCTTAGCGGCTGAGTTAGCTGTTCAAGGCTTCTCCCTGTGTTGCGTCCGGTCAGTGCTCTTATCCGCATTTTGAACCGTTTTATCGACTCCGGCGATACCACGCACCATACCTTCCGCCCCCTTATGAAGCGGTATCCAAGGAACTTGCGCGTTTCAGGGCGTGCTACAGCACTCTTCTTCGCGTTGACCTTCAGCTTCAGTTTATGGCTCAGCCAGTGCGTCAACCCCGCCATGATCCGGTTGCCTGTCCGTTCGCTTTTCACGTAGACATTACAGTCGTCTGCGTACCGCACGAACTTCAGACCACGTTTCTCCAGTTCCTTGTCGAGGTCGTCAAGCAGCAGGTTCGATAGCAGCGGCGACAGTGGGCCGCCCTGCGGCGTTCCTTCTGTCACCGGCCTTACCAGACCTGCGTCCATCCCCCCTACATTCAGGAACCTGCGGATAAGTGACAACACCCGTTTATCCGATACTCGTTTCTCTATCCGGCTCATCAGCACATCGTGATTTACCCGGTCGAAGAACTTCTCCAGATCGAGGTCGACCACCCAGTGATACCCGGCCCCGATATGTTCCCGGGCTTGTATCACTGCCTGGTGGGCCGAACGACCGGGACGGAACCCGTAGCTGCTGTCGCTGAACGAGCTATCCCACTGTGCCTGCAATACCTGCATCATCGCCTGCTGGATGAATCGATCCACCACCGTCAGGATGCCCAACAGACGTTCGCCGCTGCCGGGCTTCGGTATGGACACTCTTCTCACAGGAGATGGGCGGTATCTGCCGGACAGCAGTTGCGCTTTCAGCTCTGGCCAGTGGTGCCTCAGGTAGTCCGGCAGTTCGCTTACGCCATACCATCGACTCCCGCTGCACCTTTGTTGGCTTTAACTCTTTTCAGGGCTTGCCTGAGATTGACTGGTTCACAAATGGCTTCCATCAGCCACACTGTTGACGACGGACTTTCTCTGTTCGTCGGTGCCTGCACGGTTTCAGCCCCCGGAAGGGCGGCGTTCGGGGCTTCACCCCGTTCCCCGGCCTCAGGGTCGCGATGCGTTTTCTGCTGCATGACCGTTCAGAACCTCCGTTGATACTCGTCACTCATTACCGTTCGGGCCTTCGGGTGTCATGCCCTACTATGCCCTCTGCTGACTCCTGTCCGCCGGTCAGCGCCCCTTACGGTACGCTCAGTTCTGGATACAGAACGACGGACAGGCCTCCCGGGGTAAGTTCAGCCGCCTTCACCACACACCTGTCCGATTTACCACCCCGGTTCTTGATGGTTATGGCCTTCGCAATTCTTTGCTTGCTCCGCCAACCGGGTAGGCCTCGTATCGGATTTCTGTTCGTCAGGTCATGGATTTGCTTCACGCTTCCTTCAGACCCCGCCTCACGACGACGCCCTTGCGCTTCGCTAGTCCTTCGCCACCATCAGGCTGGACAGGGGACTTTCCCCCCCGAGCTGCTGAACATGCCCGGCACACAAAGAAAAACCTCGCCGCAGCGAGGTCAGAGATTAGTGAGCAACTATCCAGATGAGTTCGGACCAGAAGAGTATCGACAGAGAAAATGCGCCCATCCAGGACCAGTATTTCGTATTTGTGATGATCATAGGCTACACCCTTTATTTGTTATTACTTTATGTTGAAATTACTCAACCTTTTATTGCAGTGGTGTATTAAAAAGCGTTTAATTCACGAATATATCGGATAATAAGAATGATGATAATTATTGTTTCTGCTGATCATCTTCAGCAAACATCTCTATAAAGGCTTGCTGCTGCGACGTTAGTTTCCAGTCATCTGGAATAACGACGGAACATTCTCGTTTCGTTTCCATTTCGTTGTCACTATGCTGACATAATGGTGACGATTCCTGATGCTGCTCCTGAACAACCATCGTTATCCCCACACTTTCCATATCAGTAGTGCGACAACCACCCAGAAGAGTGCAGAACCAAGAAATACTGCACGCCAGGCTTTGCGTTTTAATTCAGGGTCCCGGCGGGGTTCCTGATTTCCAGAAGGCATTGCTAACCTCATATGATCGCCATCACTTATCAGTAAGACGTTAACCAATTGGTAAAATTAATCAAACGATGAGACAAATCCTAATGAAACTTTAGCCAAAAATCCAGCTAATTTACGAATCGTATCCAGTGAATAATTCAATCTTTTGACCTGATATAGATATTTGAAGATTGAAGTTTGCGAGGCGGGTAATTAGGCACTACTTTATGATCGATTTACCATAAAGATTTCAGGGGTAATTATATTGTGGGTGCGTACGAATAAGAAGGAGCAGAGAATATATTCCGGCCCCCTGGTAACATAAAGGTGCCGGAAATAACGCAGGTAATTATTTTTCAGGCAACTTGATATCTTTAAACATGACCTCAATTTCTTCATTAGAACGCAGTGCCACAGCGGCATCAACGACGTCTCGCGTTAAATGCGGGGCAAAACGCTGAATGAAATCATACATATAACTGCGTAAAAACGTACTGCGACGAAAACCAATTTTGGTTGTGCTATGGCTGAAAATGTCGTGTGCATCGACACGAACCAGGTCAGGGTCAGCAACCGGGTCGACCGCCATGCTGGCAATCACCCCTACCCCCAGTCCCAACCGGACGTAGGTTTTAATGACATCAGCATCCGTTGCCGTGAAGACGATACGCGGCGTCAACCCTGCGCGGTTAAAAGCGGTATCCAGTTCAGAGCGTCCGGTAAAACCGAAGGTATACGTCACCAACGGATACTGCGCCAGTTCTTCAATGGTGATTGCATTTTTGCCTGCCAGTGGGTGGTCCGGGGTCACCACAATAGCCCGGTTCCAGTGATAGCATGGCAGCATCACCAAATCTTCATACAAATGAAGTGCTTCCGTGGCAATAGCGAAATCGGCATTACCTTTAGAGACTGCATCGGCAATTTGTGTCGGTGATCCCTGGTGCATATGCAAAGAAACGCGAGGATAACGCTCAATAAAACCTTTGATGACGTTTGGTAACGCATAGCGTGCCTGAGTGTGAGTAGTGGCAATATATAATGAGCCTTTATCTGGCCAGGTGTGCTCTCCGGCAACCGATTTAATGGCATCTACTTTCGACAGGACTTCACGAGCAATACGAATTATTTCCTGCCCGGCTGGAGTAACCTGCGTCAAATGCTTGCCGCTGCGGGAAAAAATTTGAATGCCCAACTCATCTTCCAGCATTCTGACTTGCTTACTGATCCCAGGTTGTGATGTGTAAAGTCCTTCAGCCGTTGATGAGACATTCAGGTTATGATTGACCACCTCAACAATATAGCGAAGTTGTTGTAATTTCATGTTAAACCATCCACTTAGACGCCATCTGAACATCGTTTTTTCGTCACACCTGGCGGGTGACTAATACGATTTAATAATAAAAAAAGCGATAACTATAACCACTATATCATTTATAGCTTTAGTGTATAGGTGTGCAGAAAAAATAATATGTAATAAAAAAGGGCCGTTTTCGCGACCCTTTGTTTATAAAAACCGGAAAAAGTTAAAGGTTATTTTTTCCCTTCAACCCATTTGCCATCTACATAAAATGCTGACCAGCCAGTTGCCTTTCCATCTTTTTCCGAAGAGACATATTGCTGTTTGGTTTTACGGCTAAAGCGAACCATTGTCTTATTACCTTCCGGATCCTGCTGCGGCGCATCGGCCAGATAACGCAATTTTTCCGGTAAACGGTCGCGGAAGCGATAAAGCTCTTCCACCAGCGGTGCACGCGTTTCACGTGATTTAGGGAAGGTATTGGCAGCCAGGAACACACCGGCAGCACCATCACGCAGCACGAAATAAGCATCCGATTTTTCGCACGGTAATTCTGGCAGCGGAACCGGATCTTCTTTCGGCGGCGCGACTTCACCGTTACGTAAAATCTTACGCGTGTTTTTACACTCTTCGTTAGTGCAGGCCATGTATTTACCGAAACGCCCCATTTTCAGATGCATTTCAGAACCACATTTTTCACACTCAACGATCGGGCCGTCATAACCTTTAATGCGGAATTCGCCCTCTTCGATCTCGTAACCGTCGCAGGTTGGGTTATTACCACAGACATGCAATTTACGTTTCGGATCGATGAGATAGCTATCCATCGCCGTGCCACACTTCTGGCAACGACGTTTGGCGCGCAGCGCGTTGGTTTCAGCATCTTCGCCTTCCAGCACGTTAAGCACTTCGTTTTCCGGCACCAGGTTGATGGTGGTTTTGCAACGCTCTTTCGGCGGTAGCGCATAGCCGGAACAGCCGAGGAATACCCCGGTACTGGCAGTACGAATACCCATTTTGCGGCCACAGGTCGGGCAATCGATACTGGTCAGAACCATCTGGTTCGGCCGCATACCGCCCTCTTCCGGATCTTTTTCCGCTTTATCGAGCTGCTGGGTGAAATCCGAGAAGAAGTGATCCAGTACGGCTTTCCACTCTGCTTCGTGATTCGCCACCTGGTCGAGGCTGTTTTCCATCTGCGCGGTAAAGTCGTAGTTCATTAACTCACGGAAATTTTCTTCCAGGCGATCAGTTACGATCTCACCCATTTTTTCCGCATAGAAACGACGGTTTTCTACGCGCACATAACCACGATCCTGAATGGTCGAAATGATCGACGCATAGGTGGAAGGACGACCAATACCGCGCTTTTCCAGTTCTTTAACCAGCGAAGCTTCACTGAAACGGGCTGGCGGTTTGGTAAAGTGCTGAGCAGGTGTCAGCTCAACAAGCGACAGTGAGTCACCTTTATCGACAGCCGGTAAAATACGATCTTCATCGCCTTTACGCAGCGCGGGCATCACTTTCGTCCAACCGTCGAAACGCAAAATACGTCCGCGCGCTTTCAGGCGGAAATCACCTGCGCCAACGGTCAGCGTGGTGGAGTCATATTTCGCCGGGGTCATCTGACATGCAACGAACTGACGCCAGATTAACTGGTACAGTTTCTGCGCATCCGCTTCCATATCTTTCAGCGATTCTGCCATTACATTGACGTCAGAAGGACGAATCGCTTCGTGCGCTTCTTGAGAGTTTTCTTTGCTGGCGTATTGGTTCGGGCTTTCCGGCAGATATTTCTTACCGAAATTATCGCTAATATATCCACGAACCATATTTACCGCGTCCTGACTCAGGTTAGTGGAGTCGGTACGCATGTAAGTGATATAGCCAGCTTCATACAGACGCTGCGCCATCATCATGGTTTTTTTCACGCCAAAACCAAGACGGGTACTGGCAGCCTGTTGCAATGTGGACGTAATAAAAGGCGCGCCAGGTTTACTGGTTGTCGGTTTGTCTTCACGTTCCAGCACGCTATAGCGCGCTTTTTCCAGCAGACTTACCGCTGCCTGAGTTTGTTCTTTAGTCGCCGGGCGGAACGGTTTGTCGTTCTGATGGGTCACCTGCAAGGCCAACGCTTCGCCTGATGGTGTGGTCGTGCTGGCATCCACCTCCCAGAACTCTTCCGGTACGAACGCTTTAATTTCTCGTTCACGCTCGACCACCAGGCGAACCGCCACTGATTGCACACGCCCGGCAGAAAGACCGCGAGCAATCTTTTTCCACAGCAGCGGAGAAACCATATAACCCACCACACGGTCCATAAAGCGACGCGCCTGCTGGGCATTAACACGATCAATATTCAGCTCACCAGGTTTGTTGAAAGCCTGGCGGATCGCGTTTTTAGTAATTTCGTTAAACACCACCCGGCTATAGCGCGCATCATCACCACCAATCACTTCCCGCAGGTGCCATGCAATGGCTTCCCCTTCGCGGTCAAGGTCGGTTGCGAGATAGATGTGGTCGGCTTTTTCAGCCAGTTGTTTCAGTTCAGAGACGACCTTCTCTTTACCAGGCAACACTTCATAGTGCGCCTCCCAATTGTGCCACGGGTCAACCCCCATACGGTTGACGAGAGCGCCACGTTCATCCTTTTTAGGCTTTTTAGCCGTCTTGGTGGAGGTAGAGTCGGCACTCTTTTTAGTAGTTGAGCCACTGGTCGGCAAATCGCGGATGTGACCGACGCTGGATTTCACCACATAGTCACTACCCAGATACTTGTTGATCGTTTTGGCTTTTGCCGGGGACTCAACGATGACAAGAGCTTTACCCATATTCACCTTACCTAATTTGATTCTTCCAGGAATGCGTCGCACATTGATAAACCTTCCACTGGCAACGAGTTACCGATATGGACTCGCTCTCTGCGGATATCAACCCCTTGTCGTGACTCTGTTCACGAAAATTCAGGTGACTGAGTTAGCAGGTCTTTGCCTACAGGCGCTATAGCACGACGGAATTTTGGTCGAATGTCAAGCAAATCTATTGCCAGATTGACGAAAGCGTCACACTGTACCTGATAAAATCCGTTACGCAACTTTATTAGCATGCAAAATCCAAAGTTGCCAGTAAGGCGCACCTGACGCCAGCGTGGTATATTTGTCTGCAAGCCATGCCTGGCGTAGACTAATGTCCTTGTTTAAGGAGTAAATAATGAACAAAGAGACACAACCCATCGACCGCGAAACGCTGTTGAAAGAGGCCAACAAAATCATTCGTGAGCATGAGGATACGCTCGCAGGAATTGAAGCCACCGGCGTTACGCAGCGTAATGGCGTACTGGTGTTTACCGGCGATTACTTTTTAGATGAACAAGGATTGCCGACTGCGAAAAGCACCGCGGTGTTTAATATGTTTAAACACCTGGCTCACGTGCTCTCGGAAAAATATCATCTGGTAGATTAAAGCAAAACGCGAGGTCTGAACCTCGCGTTTGTCTTTTACATCAAAGGCTTTTGCCCGCGTTGCCACCAGCGTAACAACAATCGGTCGACGCTCTCTGCCGCACTGCCGGTAAATCGGTCTATTAACCGTTTACGCTGCATATAACGCACGTTAACCACTTCACGGCCTTCCATCAGACTCAGAATCACTTCATCACTGGTGTTTATTTCGTCAACCAGACCTTTCTCTACCGCCTGTTGCCCGTACCAGTGTTCGCCAGTAGCCACCTCTTCAATATCCAGAGACGGACGCATACGTTTTACAAAAGCTTTAAATAGCTGATGTGTTTCGTTCAGTTCTTCACGGAATTTCTCACGCCCTTCTTCGGTGTTTTCACCCAGCAATGTCAACGTCCGCTTATATTGCCCGGCAGTATGCAGTTCGATATCAATATCTTTACTTTTCAGGAAGCGGTTAAAGTTGGGCATTTGCGCCACCACACCGATGGAGCCAACAATGGCAAACGGTGCGGAAACAATTTTATCCGCAACACAGGCCATCATGTAGCCGCCGCTGGCAGCCACTTTGTCTACCGTAACGGTTAAAGGAATGTTTTTATCGCGCAGACGCTGCAACTGCGAGGCTGCCAGACCGTAACCATGAACCATACCGCCGGGGCTTTCCAGACGCAAAACCACCTGGTCACGCGGCTTAAATGCCGCGAGTACCGCAGTGACCTCTTCACGCAGCGAGTTCACTTCATGCGCGTCCATGCTGCCTTTGAAATCCAGCACCCAGACACGGGGCTTACTGTCAGTCACCACCTCGCCCAGTTTGGCTCTCGCTTTCGCTGCTTTCGCTTCTTGCTTGTGCTTTTTCTTCTGCGCTTTATGCCACTGTTTTTGCTGATGTGTATCCATCAGCGCTGCGGCCAGTTCTTCTTTCATCTCCTTATATTGTTCGCTGAGATTATTAACCCGTAACTCGCCACGCTGGCGCTTATTACGTTGGGCAACATTGACAATAATGGCGGCAATAGCCGCAATCGCCACCACAACAGTGACAATTTTCGCCAAAAACAAACCATATTCAGACAACAATTCCACGAGTCCCACCTTGGTTAAACAACGCTTTGCTTCACAGTTTACAACAGGCATGTTAAGCCGTCTCGCAGAGATATTCTTGACGAGAAAGTATGACAAAGTATTCATTTTACGGCGTTATCGCTCCTGGCTGATTGAAATGCGCCTCTGTTTAAGGCATAACCCCTCAAAGTCATAAGTACACTGGCAACGCGACGGATAATGTCGTTGAGGAGTAGCCATGCATTACCAACCAAAACAAGATTTACTCAATGATCGTATTATCCTGGTGACCGGTGCCAGCGACGGAATTGGTCGTGAAGCCGCTCAGACTTATGCGCGTTATGGCGCGACGGTGATTTTACTGGGTCGTAACGAAGAAAAATTACGTCAGGTCGCCCGGCGTATGTTCGAAGAGACCGGACACCAGCCACAGTGGTTTATTCTCGATTTGCTGACCTGCACATCCGAAGATTGCCATCAACTGGCACAGCGCATTGCCGTTAATTATCCGCGTCTGGACGGCGTTCTGCATAATGCCGGATTGCTTGGCGAAGTTTGCCCGATGAGCGAACAAAATCCGCAGGTCTGGCAGGATGTCATGCAGGTCAACGTAAATGCTACCTTTATGCTGACCCAGGCACTTCTTCCTTTATTACTCAAATCGGACGCCGGTTCGCTGGTCTTTACCTCATCAAGCGTTGGACGTCAGGGGCGTGCCAACTGGGGCGCATATGCTGCCTCTAAATTTGCCACCGAAGGGATGATGCAGGTACTGGCCGATGAATATCAGCAGCGTCTGCGTGTGAACTGCATTAACCCGGGCGGTACGCGCACCGCCATGCGTGCCAGTGCCTTCCCTACGGAAGATCCGCTGAAGCTCAAAACACCCGCCGATATCATGCCGCTATACCTCTGGCTGATGGGCGATGACAGCCGCCGTAAAACCGGTATGACCTTTGACGCCCAACCGGGCCGTAAACCAGGAATTTCCCAATGAGTGACGAACGCTACCAACAGCGTCAGCAACGTGTTAAAGAAAAAGTGGATGCCCGCGTGGCGCAGGCCCAGGATGAGCGCGGCATTATTATTGTTTTTACTGGCAATGGAAAAGGCAAAACCACTGCGGCATTTGGTACGGCAACACGCGCAGTAGGTCACGGAAAAAAAGTGGGCGTCGTGCAGTTTATTAAAGGCACCTGGCCTAACGGCGAGCGCAATCTACTGGAACCACACGGCGTCGAGTTTCAGGTGATGGCGACAGGTTTTACCTGGGATACGCAAAACCGCGAAGCTGATACCGCTGCCTGCCGTGAAGTCTGGCAACATGCAAAGCGAATGCTGGCGGATTCCTCGCTGGATATGGTTTTGCTCGATGAGCTGACGTATATGGTGGCGTATGACTATTTGCCACTGGAAGAAGTGGTGCAAGCCTTAAATGAGCGTCCACATCAGCAAACGGTGATTATCACGGGTCGTGGCTGTCATCGGGATATACTTGAACTGGCAGATACCGTCAGTGAATTACGCCCCGTCAAACATGCGTTTGATGCAGGAGTTAAAGCACAAATCGGGATTGATTATTAAGTGAAAGCACCTCAAAAGATTGCCTCTTGAGGTGCTTTAATCATAATTATATTCAAGCGGCAATAGCGAAATTCAGAATGCGTTTAATCTCATTCAAATGTCCCGGATATGCTTCATGATTCTCAGCGTCAACATCTTCAATAAATAATATCAGTTCAGTAATTAACGCATTCGCATCTTCATAACTAATTCCGCTTAACTCTGGTGAGGTTTCAGAACCATAGTTAATCGTCAGGTTGTTCATAATCGAGAGGATAAGGATAAAATATTTATGACAAACCTTACATGTGGTTTTATTGCCCAGGGTATTATACAGCATGTCGAGTAATGCCAGTATTCTACGATTTTGTACATCGTTCATAAAAAGCCTCCTATAACATTATTCCGCTAGCAATAAGTAGTTTTGCCAGCCCCTCAGACGCCTTTAACCCACTAATTACTTGTGCACGTAATATTTCATTTAGCCTTTTTTGTTCAGCCGCTGTGCGTGTTTTATTAGTGTATAAATCCTTAAGGTGATTCCCCTCGTCAAGAAATGAGTTCAGTGCTTGTATTGCTGGATCTGCTGCACGAAGACGTGTTTCATTAATGCTGATAATCGCAGCCAGGAATTCTTGTCTGCTCTTCAATGTCTTAAATTCATTACCTCCTCCTTTTTTTAAGGAGGCATTGTAATAAACGAGATTATTATGTACCGTCGCAAAGGTATTTCTTCCGGTTTGTTTACCTTTTGTCGCGATATCGTTTCGTATATCAGTTAGATCATTTTTTATTCTTTGCCAATGATTATTTACCGTACTACCTATATTCCCTGCGCTTACCCTGGTATTATACAACCCATTGAAATAAACCACTAAATCTTTAACCGCTGCTGCAGATTTTGTTAATGTTCCACCATCATTGATGCCCAGAAGTGCCCCCGCATTATTCGCGTGATCCAGAGCTTGTTTAAGCAATATGAACTGTTTGCTGTCTTTAACATCTAAATCCTCATTCAAAAGTTCGACATAAGAACTCATACTGCTAATGATTTCCATAGAAGCCAGCAATCTTTCTTTTTCAGTAGCGACTATCTTTGTAGTAAAAAGATCTTCTTGAGATTTTTTGTGCTTATCTCCAGGTTGCTGACACAATGACTCATTACTGGTACTGTTTTCAATAACTACCTCATAATCTGGTCGGGGTGCACACTCTGGATTAGTCGCATAAAAATTAACAAGAAAGTTTTCACGAGAAGCATAGTATTGCTTAAAGAAACTTGCATTCGCCGCCACCGCCTTGTTACCCGCAGTAATAACAGTTTCAGCTTGTTCATTTTTCAAAGCATCGGTTGCACAGCCTGAAATCATTAACAGCGATAGAAATACTCCACTATATCTAATCATAACCCACCTCTTGACGTTGAGTTTATCTCAGATAATTAAATAGTAATGTGGCTATTTCCGGGCATTATTCATAAGCAAGTATGAAATTAAATTAAAATGCTGCGACTATTTATCATGCTTCAAATGAAGAAAAGGCCCCGCAGGGCCTTTATTTTATACTTAACTTAAATTAACCGTTATTATTACGTCCGCCAGAACGACGACCGCCGCTCACCTGACTGTGACGTTTCACCGCACGTCGAATTTGATTCGCCTTCATACGACGACGATCTTTTTCTACGGCAACTTTAGAACTGGTTTCTGGCGGCAGTTCCACCAGCTCACGCAGATAGTTAGTCTGGGCGAGATCCAGCTCCGTCCAGCCACCGCGTGGCAGACCTTTCGGCAGTGGGATATCACCGTAACGCACACGAATCAGGCGGCTAACCTGCACGCCAACCGCTTCCCAAAGACGACGAACCTCACGGTTACGGCCCTCGGTAAGAGTGACGTTATACCACTGGTTGATCCCTTCACCGCCACTAAACTTGATGGTTTTAAAGGCTGCCGGACCATCTTCCAGTTGCACGCCGCGACTCAAATCACGCAGTTTCGCGTCGTCAACCTGACCAAATACACGCACGGCATATTCACGTTCAACTTCACGGCTTGGGTGCATTAAGCGGTTTGCCAGTTCACCATCGGTGGTGAACAGCAACAGACCACAGGTGTTAACGTCGAGACGGCCAACGGCAATCCAGCGCGCCCCACGCAGCTTCGGCAGACGATCAAACACGGTCGGACGCCCTTCCGGGTCATTACGAGTACACAACTCGCCTTCTGGCTTGTAATAGGCCAGAACGCGACAAATTTGTTCAGCGGACTCGCGTACCGAAATCAGGTGACCATCGATACGGATTTTCAGCCCAGGGGTAACTTCAACGCGATCGCCGAGTTTAGCAATTTTGCCATCAACACTCACACGACCGGCTTCAATAATAGATTCAATTTCACGGCGAGAACCGTGGCCGGCACGCGCCAGCACTTTCTGTAGCTTTTCGCTCATAGAGCTTCCTTTTGGTGTCGCCTTCCCAGGCGTCTGATATGCTTTTGTGCAACAATGAGTCAGAACTTACATCTGACTCACTGATAGTAAAGTCTGTTTGAACTCTTCAGGCCTTAAGTAAACGACTCGACGTTTTAACTGGCCTGGCTTTGAGGCGCAACATACTACACTATCTTTATGGTTAAAGCTTGTTTCGATTAACATCGGTTTGGTTACCAACCACCACCGCCTCCACCTCCCGCACCGCCACCAGCGCCAGAACCACCACCGGAATAGCTCCGCCCCAACAAACTGGTATAGGCCCCGCAACTCAGGTGCGTCTGTAATGAGAATAAAACGCCGTTACGGGCAATCTCTGGAGCGCGAATAGCCGAAGAGAGCGAAGGGGCGATGCGTAACGCCCATTCCCTCCCCAAATTTGCTGATATAGCCCAACCTAACAAAGCGTAATCCAGTTTCCGTGTTTCCCCTTTCCGCCGCCGCCCACTGTGCGTTGCCGCCTCTTTACGCGCAAGATAGTTAACGATAGCTTCACCGTGGGCATAACGTTGCTGCCCAGTTTGGGTAAACTTTGGCAGAAAAATATACCCCATGCCAGTGAGATAACCGGTCAGGAAAACAGCGCTAAAATAACCCGCTGGCATATACCAGTAAAAGAATACATCTCCGACATTGATGTAGAGAGAATAGAAGGCCACGCCTGAACAAATCAGTGGTAAAAACAAAGTGATTATTACACGATTAACGCAAGGCTTGTCATCATCGCGGGCCAACAAAAGCTCAAGGGAACAAAATAAAAAAGGAAGAAGCCAGCAGATCATAATAAACATATCGCCCACCAGACTCATTCCTGCCCAACCTATGGGACTCAGATTACCGTAGAGAATGACCGCCAATATCGCCATTCCCCCCCATTGCAAAAACGCATCAGGTCGGTAAAAGGAAGACTTTTTACGCGGCAGATAAAATTTCTGCATCCGTAAAAATGCTCTGCGTAAGACGCTGTTGCGCCTCCCCGTGAGAACGACCTTATCGCCTTTACGAAATAACGCTTCCAGTAATAACTGCTCTGCGGGCAGTAATACCGCATTATTTCTGGTGGCGCCTTCATTAACATGGATCAGGGTTTGCTGATTTTTGTCATACTGATCTTCCAGATGAATTTTTCCTTTCACAATCAGATTTACGATATCGGCACAAAAACCTTTATCGTCGTAAACCAGCTTCGCATCGAGACGTAACATTCCGGGCGTGTAATCTGGCGGAATGACATCGGTTTCAATCACATCTACCGGCGTAAATTGCGGCCTGCGCTTCCAGAGATATAACCATCCACACGCCAGGAGCAAACACGGTAACCAAATGATAAGAGACGATGTTGAGGGCCAAAAAAGATGGCTAAAAATATTCGTCGTGTGTTGTGCCGGGGCATTATCCAGCAAGGCATGAGGCCAACGGTAGAGAACCGTGAAGTCTTCTCGATAAAACGGATCGCGAGATTCAATTCTTCCGTCCTCAAGGATGCGGCCATTTCGATATGTGTCGCCCTCATCTCCGGTAAAGATATCGATTTCACTAAATGGATTACCCGCAATATTAGAGAACTTGAGTGAAAATCGGGTCTTATAGATTTCAAACGGCCAGTTGTTACCGGTCACGTTCCAGATTAGCAGGTCAGAATCTCCCTCGCGCAGGAAAGCATTTTTAACCTGATAATGAATTTGATAATGATAGTCGCCTTGAGGCAAGAAACGTTGTTTATCGCCCACGACAATACTCATTAACCCAATATGCCAGTCAAGATGCCAGGGTTCAGGAACGCCGTCACGGGTAACGGCAACAATACGATAGTTCAGCAGTGCAGCGTCCCCATTAGACTGCATCCATAGTCGTGGTAAATCACGAGAAAATCCGTGCTTAATCTGCTGATTTCGCGCCTGAAAATAAATATTCTCTTTGATGTCGAGCACCCCATCCGGTTGCAGAGTGGCTTCAACATCAAAGAGCGAGATCCCTTCTTCATATGAAGGGATCTCCGTGTTTTTCGCATAACTCAACGAAGAGAAAAAAAGCCCAACTATCAACAGCAAAATGCAGCGATATATCCCTGCCATAATCTTCCATCCGTGGAACGCAATTTTTTATAAGAAAGGCTTCACATCACCCACGCCTTCACGCACCACGACTGGTGTGTCATCAGTGAGATCGATAACCGTTGTCGGTTTCTGTCCGAGATAGCCGCCGTGAATAATCAAATCCACCTGTTTTTCCAGACGATCTTTAATTTCTTCCGGATCGGATTCGGTAAATTCACTGCCAGGTAGCATCAGCGAGGTAGAAAGCATCGGTTCACCCAGCACCTCAAGTAATGCCTGGGCGATGGGGTTAGATGGCACGCGCATACCAATGGTTTTACGTTTTTCCTGCAACAGTCGGCGCGGCACCTCTTTCGTTCCCTTCAGGATGAAGGTGTAGTTACCTGGCGTGTTGTTTTTCATCAGGCGAAACGCGACGTTATCAACAAAGGAATAGGTCGAGAGTTCGGAAAGATCACGACACATCAGGGTAAAGTTGTGACCGTCCGGCAACTGGCGAATGCGACAAATACGCTCCATCGCGTTTTTATCTTCAATTTTACAGCCCAGTGCGTAGCCTGAATCGGTAGGATAAACAATCACCCCACCTTTACGCACAATCTCCACCGCCTGGTTGATCAGACGCTGTTGCGGATTATCTGGATGGATATAAAAAAACTGACTCATACTTCCCTCTCTGTCTTGTTCTGTGGCTGTTCCCAAAGCTGCCAGACGCCTTCAACGCCTGCGGGCAGCCAGAGTTTACGCCCCAGTTCAATCCACGGGCACGGCTGATGAAAATCAGAGCCTTGTGATGCCCATAAATGGTGCTGGCGTACAAGTGTCGCCAGTTGGGTGCGTTCATTGGGCGATTGCTGGCATTGCGCGACTTCCATCGCGTCGCCGTGATGTTCAGCAAAATGCGCAACCAATCTTTTCAGCCATTTAGCACTAAGATTGTACCGCCCTGGATGAGCCAGCACCGCCTTACCGCCAGAATGATGAATGACATCAATAGCTTGTTCTATTGTACACCACTGTGGCGGAACGTATCCGGTTTTCCCGCGCGCCAGATATTTTTTAAAGACGTCCGCCATTGAACTGGCTTTGCCACACTCGACCAGAAAACGAGCAAAATGTCCGCGAGTTACCGCGCCGCCCTGCGCTAGTCTTCGCGCCCCTTCCAGCGCGCCCGGTATTTGCGCTTTTTCCAGCCTTTCTGCGATTAACTGCGCCCGCTGATTACGCCGTTCAGTTTGCTGTGCCAGGAATTCACACATTGCCGGATGAGAAATATCAATATTCAACCCGACAATATGAATTTCATGATTTTCCCATACGGTGGAAATTTCCACGCCAGGAATAAGATTCAGTGCCAGTCCCGAACGTGAAATTTCTTCTCTTGCTGGCGAGATCCCTGCCGTGGTGTCATGGTCGGTGATCGCCAGGGTGCCGACGCGCATTTCTGCGGCACGGTGTACCAGCGCTTCCGGTGTCAGGCAGCCATCGGAAGCCGTAGTATGGCTGTGCAGGTCATAAATGACTGCGTAATTCGTGTCGCTCAAGGCGCACTCCCATTTTGGATAATGTTTTTTGCGTCGTCATCATAACGGTTCTGGCAAATATTCTGAAATGAGCTGTTGACAATTAACCATCGAACTAGTTAACTAGTACGAAAGTTCACGTAAAAAGGGTATCGACAATGAAAGCGATTTTCGTACTGAAAGGTTGGTGGCGCACTTCCTGAAACGGGCAGTGTATTCACCATGCGTAAAGCAACCAGATACCCAGCCCGCCTAATGAGCGGGCTTTTTTTTGAACAAAATTAGAGAATAACAATGCAAACACAAAAACCGACTCTCGAACTGTTAACCTGCGCAGGTGCTTATCGCGATAATCCGACCGCGCTTTTTCACCAGTTGTGCGGAGCACGCTCTGCTACGCTGCTGCTGGAATCGGCAGATATTGACAGCAAAGATGATCTGAAAAGTCTGCTGTTAGTGGATAGTGCGCTGCGTATTACCGCATTAGGTGACACTGTCACAATTAAAGCGCTAACTGACAATGGGACATCTCTGCTTGCATTGCTGGATAGCACTCTGCCTGCTGGCGTAGAAAATGAACAATCGCCAGATTGTCGCGTGCTGCGTTTTCCGCCCGTCAGCACTCTTTTGGATGAAGATGCCCGTTTATGCTCCCTTTCGGTTTTTGACACTTTTCGTTTGTTGCAGGATCTGGTGAATGTGCCGAAGGAAGAACGAGAAGCGATGTTCTTTGGCGGCCTGTTCTCTTACGACCTGGTCGCAGGATTTGAAGATTTACCGCAACTGGCGGCTGAAAATAACTGCCCTGATTTCTGTTTTTATCTTGCTGAAACGCTGATGGTGATTGACCATCAGAAGAAAAGCACACGCATCCAGGCCAGCCTTTTTGGTCAGAATGAAGAAGAAAAACAGCGCCTCACTGCTCGCCTGAACGAACTTCGCCAGCAACTCACCGAAATCGCGCCGCCACTGCCAGTGGTTTCCGTGCCGCATATGCGTTGTGAATGTAATCAGAGCGATGAAGAGTTCGGCGGTGTCGTGCGTTCGTTGCAAAAAGCGATTCGCGCCGGAGAGATTTTCCAGGTCGTGCCATCTCGCCGTTTCTCACTGCCCTGCCCGTCACCGCTGGCAGCTTATTACGTGCTGAAAAAGAGTAACCCCAGCCCGTACATGTTTTTTATGCAGGATGATGATTTCACTCTGTTCGGCGCGTCGCCGGAAAGTTCACTCAAATACGACGCCACCAGTCGTCAGATTGAAATCTACCCGATTGCCGGAACACGCCCACGCGGTCGTCGCGCCGATGGTTCACTGGACAGAGACCTCGACAGCCGGATTGAACTATCGATGCGTACCGACCATAAAGAGCTTTCCGAGCATCTGATGCTGGTGGATCTCGCCCGTAACGACCTCGCGCGCATTTGCACCCCCGGCAGCCGCTACGTAGCCGACCTCACCAAAGTTGACCGTTATTCCTACGTGATGCACCTCGTCTCCCGCGTGGTCGGTGAACTGCGCCACGACCTTGACGCCCTGCACGCTTACCGCGCCTGTATGAATATGGGCACGTTAAGCGGTGCGCCGAAAGTGCGCGCCATGCAGTTAATTGCCGAAGCAGAAGGTCGTCGACGCGGCAGCTACGGCGGCGCGGTAGGTTATTTCACCGCGCACGGCGATCTCGATACCTGCATTGTCATCCGTTCGGCGCTGGTGGAAAACGGCGTCGCTACCGTGCAAGCCGGTGCTGGCGTGGTGCTTGATTCTGTTCCGCAGTCGGAAGCCGACGAAACCCGTAATAAAGCCCGCGCTGTACTGCGCGCTATCGCCACCGCGCATCATGCACAGGAGATTTTCTGATGGCTGACATTCTGCTGCTCGATAATATCGACTCTTTTACTTACAACCTGGCAGATCAGTTGCGCAGCAATGGTCATAACGTGGTGATTTACCGCAACCATATTCCGGCGCAAACCTTAATTGAACGTCTGGCGACGATGAGCAATCCGGTGCTGATGCTTTCACCCGGCCCCGGTGTGCCGAGTGAAGCCGGGTGTATGCCGGAGCTACTCACCCGTCTGCGTGGCAAGCTGCCGATTATCGGTATTTGCCTCGGTCATCAGGCGATTGTCGAGGCTTACGGCGGTTATGTCGGCCAGGCGGGGGAAATACTCCACGGCAAAGCTTCCAGTATTGAACATGATGGTCAGGCGATGTTTGCCGGGTTAAGCAACCCGCTGCCGGTGGCGCGTTATCACTCGCTGGTTGGCAGTAACATTCCGGCCGGTTTAACCATCAACGCCCATTTTAATGGCATGGTGATGGCGGTGCGTCATGATGCAGATCGCGTTTGCGGTTTCCAGTTCCATCCGGAATCGATTCTCACCACCCAGGGCGCACAACTGCTGGAGCAAACGCTGGCGTGGGCGCAACAGAAGCTGGAACCGGCCAACACGCTGCAACCGATTCTGGAAAAGCTGTATCAGGCACAGACGCTTAGCCAGCAGGAGAGCCACCTGTTATTTTCAGCCGTAGTTCGCGGCGAACTGAAGTCCGAACAACTGGCGGCGGCGCTGGTGAGCATGAAAATTCGCGGCGAGCACCCGAATGAAATCGCCGGGGCGGCAACTGCCCTGCTGGAAAATGCTGCGCCGTTCCCGCGACCTGATTATCTGTTTGCCGATATCGTCGGCACCGGCGGTGACGGCAGCAACAGCATCAACATATCTACCGCCAGTGCTTTTGTCGCCGCGGCTTGTGGACTGAAAGTTGCGAAACACGGCAACCGCAGCGTTTCCAGTAAATCCGGTTCGTCCGATCTGCTGGCAGCATTTGGTATTAACCTGGATATGAATGCCGATAAATCGCGCCAGGCGCTGGACGAGTTAGGTGTCTGTTTCCTCTTCGCGCCGAAGTACCACAGCGGTTTTCGCCACGCGATGCCAGTTCGCCAGCAACTGAAAACCCGCACCCTGTTTAACGTGCTGGGGCCATTGATTAACCCGGCGCATCCGCCGCTGGCGTTAATAGGTGTTTATAGCCCGGAACTGGTACTGCCTATTGCCGAAACCCTGCGCGTACTGGGGTATCAACGTGCAGCAGTGGTGCATAGCGGCGGAATGGATGAAGTTTCTTTGCACGCGCCAACGATTGTTGCGGAATTGCACGATGGAGAAATCAAAAGTTATCAACTGACTGCTGAAGATTTTGGCCTGACGCCCTACCACCAGGAGCAACTGGCTGGTGGGACTCCGGAAGAAAACCGTGACATTTTAACACGCTTGTTACAAGGTAAAGGTGACGCCGCTCATGAAGCAGCCGTCGCGGCGAATGTCGCCATGTTAATGCGCCTGCATGGCCATGAAGATCTGCAAGCCAATGCGCAAACCGTTCTTGCGGTACTGCGCAGTGGTTCCGCTTACGACAGAGTCACCGCACTGGCGGCACGAGGGTAAATGATGCAAACCGTTTTAGCGAAAATTGTCGCAGACAAGGCGATTTGGGTAGAAGCCCGCAAACAGCAACAACCGCTGGCCAGTTTCCAGAATGAAATTCAGCCGAGCACGCGACATTTTTATGATGCGCTGCAGGGCGCACGCACCGCGTTTATTCTGGAGTGCAAAAAAGCATCGCCGTCAAAAGGTGTGATCCGTGATGATTTCGATCCTGCACGTATTGCCTCCATTTATAAACATTACGCTTCAGCAATTTCGGTGCTGACTGATGAAAAATATTTCGAGGGGAGTTTTGATTTCCTCCCTATTGTCAGCCAAATCGCACCACAGCCAATTTTATGTAAAGACTTTATTATCGACCCTTACCAGATCTATCTGGCTCGCTATTATCAGGCTGATGCCTGCTTATTAATGCTTTCAGTGCTGGACGATGAACAGTATCGCCAGCTCTCCGCCGTCGCCCATAGTCTGGGTATGGGCGTGCTGACCGAAGTCAGTAATGAAGAGGAACTGGAACGCGCCATTGTGCTGGGAGCAAAAGTCGTTGGCATCAACAACCGCGATCTGCGTGATTTGTCGATTGATCTCAACCGTACCCGTGAGCTTGCGCCGAAACTGGGGCACAACGTGACGGTGATCAGCGAATCCGGAATCAATACTTATGCTCAGGTGCGCGAGTTGAGCCACTTTGCTAACGGCTTTCTGATTGGTTCGGCGCTGATGGCCCATGACGATTTGAACGCCGCCGTGCGTCGGGTGTTACTGGGTGAGAATAAAGTGTGTGGCCTGACTCGTGGGCAAGATGCCAGAGCGGCTTATGACGCTGGTGCTATTTACGGCGGATTGATTTTTGTTGCCACATCACCGCGCTATATCAGCGTTGAACAGGCGCTGGAAGTGATAGCTGCAGCACCATTGCAATATGTCGGCGTGTTCCGCAATCACGATATTAATGAGGTCGTTGATAAAGCGAATACCCTGGCATTGGCGGCAGTACAACTGCATGGCAGTGAAGATCAGGAGTATATCGACGCCCTACGTGACGCTCTGCCTGAAAATGTTGCCATCTGGAAAGCATTAAGCGTCGGTGAAGTCCTGCCTGCACGCGATCTTCAGTTCGTCGATAAATATATTTTCGACAACGGCCAGGGCGGCAGCGGACAACGTTTCGACTGGTCACTGTTACATGGTCAATCGCTAAGCAACGTTCTGCTGGCGGGTGGTTTAGGCGCAGATAACTGCGTGGAAGCGGCACAAACCGGCTGCGCCGGGCTTGATTTTAATTCTGCTGTAGAGTCTCAACCGGGCATTAAAGATGCACGCGTTTTGGCCTCGGTTTTCCAGACACTGCGCGCATATTAAGGAAAGGAACAATGACAACATTACTTAACCCCTATTTTGGTGAATTTGGCGGCATGTACGTGCCACAAATCCTGATGCCTGCTCTGCGCCAACTGGAAGAAGCCTTCGTCAGCGCGCAAAAAGATCCTGAGTTTCAGGCGCAGTTTAACGACCTGCTGAAAAATTATGCCGGGCGTCCGACCGCACTCACCAAATGCCAGAACATCACGGCGGGAACTAACACCACGCTGTACCTGAAACGTGAAGATTTACTCCACGGCGGCGCGCATAAAACCAACCAGGTGTTGGGGCAGGCATTGTTGGCAAAGCGGATGGGTAAAACCGAAATCATCGCGGAAACCGGGGCCGGTCAGCATGGTGTGGCTTCTGCGCTTGCCAGCGCCCTGCTCGGTCTGAAATGTCGCATCTATATGGGTGCCAAAGATGTCGAACGCCAGTCGCCAAACGTTTTTCGGATGCGCTTAATGGGTGCAGAAGTGATTCCTGTACATAGCGGTTCCGCAACACTGAAAGATGCCTGTAACGAGGCGTTACGCGACTGGTCTGGTAGCTACGAAACTGCTCACTATATGCTGGGTACTGCTGCCGGCCCGCACCCTTACCCAACCATTGTGCGAGAGTTCCAGCGGATGATTGGCGAAGAAACGAAAGCGCAAATTCTGGAAAGAGAAGGTCGCCTGCCGGATGCCGTCATTGCCTGCGTTGGCGGCGGCTCGAATGCTATCGGTATGTTTGCTGATTTCATTAATGAAACTGACGTCGGTCTGATAGGTGTTGAGCCAGGTGGTCATGGCATCGAAACCGGCGAGCACGGTGCACCGTTGAAACATGGTCGCGTGGGCATCTATTTCGGTATGAAATCACCGATGATGCAGACCGAAGACGGGCAGATTGAAGAGTCTTACTCCATTTCTGCCGGTCTGGATTTCCCGTCCGTCGGCCCACAACATGCGTATCTCAACAGCATTGGGCGCGCAGATTACGTTTCAATTACCGATGATGAAGCACTGGAAGCGTTCAAAACACTGTGCCTGCATGAAGGGATCATCCCGGCGCTGGAATCCTCCCACGCCCTTGCCCATGCACTAAAAATGATGCGCGAAGCCCCAGAGAAAGAGCAACTGCTGGTGGTTAACCTTTCTGGCCGCGGCGATAAAGACATCTTCACCGTTCACGATATTTTGAAAGCACGAGGGGAAATCTGATGGAACGCTATGAAACTCTGTTTGCCCAATTGAAGGAGCGCAACGAAGGCGCATTTGTTCCTTTTGTTACCCTCGGTGACCCCGGCATTGAACAGTCGCTGAAAATTATCGATGCCTTGATTGAAGCAGGTGCCGACGCGCTGGAGTTGGGCATTCCTTTCTCCGACCCGCTGGCTGATGGGCCAACTATTCAAAACGCGACCCTGCGGGCTTTTGCCGCAGGCGTAACTCCGGCTCAGTGTTTTGAAATGCTGGCGCTGATTCGCCAGAAGCACCCAACCATTCCCATTGGCCTGCTGATGTATGCCAATCTGGTATTTAACAAAGGCATTGATGAGTTTTATGCGCAGTGCGAGAAAGTCGGCGTCGATTCAGTGCTGGTTGCTGATGTACCTGTAGAAGAGTCCGCGCCTTTCCGCCAGGCCGCGTTGCGCCATAACGTCGCACCTATCTTCATCTGTCCGCCGAATGCCGACGATGATTTGCTGCGCCAGATTGCCTCTTATGGTCGTGGCTATACCTATTTGTTGTCGCGTGCGGGTGTGACGGGTGCGGAAAACCGCGCGGCATTACCGCTTAATCATCTGGTCACGAAGCTGAAAGAGTATAACGCTGCGCCTCCATTACAAGGGTTCGGTATCTCCGCGCCGGAACAGGTAAAAGCGGCGATTGAGGCAGGCGCTGCGGGGGCTATTTCTGGGTCAGCAATTGTGAAAATCATTGAGCAACATATTAATCAGCCAGAGAAAATGCTGGCAGAGCTGAAAACGTTTGTTCGCCCGATGAAAGACGCCACGCGTCTTTGAGACTGATGACAAATGCAAAACTACCTGATGCGCTACGCTTATCTGGCCTGCATACACCATACAATACATTGATTTTTCAATATTTTGTAAGCCAAACAAGACGTTCACACCGCATCCGGCATCAACAAACCGCCAGAAAGTATCTGGCGGTTTGTTGATAGCAAAGAATTAAAAACGATAACCCGCAGAGGACATAAACACCCACGGGTCAAGGCGCACATGGTCAGAATAATGTCCTGCCGGCAGTACTGCGCCGTTGGATTTATATTTCACGTCGGTATCGATATCCATGTACCAGACCGACATATTAAGCAACCAGTCACGGTTGATGAGATAATCCAGACCAACTTGCCCCGCCACTCCCCATGAATCCTTCAGACTAAGATCGGATAATCCAAGACCTTCACCGGTGTCATTGAAGTCATTATTAAAGAAGGTGGTGTAGTTAATACCAGCACCGACGTAAGGACGGAATTTACTGCTGGCATCACCAAAATACCACTGCGCCATCAATGTTGGCGGTAAATGGTGGACTGTCGCAATATCTCCGGTCGTGGCTGTGCCAACTTTATGGCGGAACGGTGATGCTGCCAGCAGTTCAACGCCAATGTTATCGGTCGCCATATAGGTAAAGGTCAGCCCCAGTTGGGTGTTATTGGTCACACTAAATCCACCCAGGCTTCCCAGAGTCCCACCCGCGCCTTCAGTTGGACGTACAGTCGCTGAACCTGCTCGAATGAAGAACTCACCTGCTTCATGCGCATAAACGCTGCCAGAGAGAAGTGTACTTACTGCCAATGCCGCCACTGTTAATTTTTTCATGCTCGCTCCGTCGTTATGGTTATAAAAACGTGACGAATATACCCACATTGGAGTAACAAGTGATCCTACACAGATCACACTACATTTTCTAAATCACCATTTATTGATCTGGATTAATTTAGAAGTTGCATTGCAAATCCTGGTTAATGTGATGTAAATCAATTCCACCGTATTTCACTCCAAATACATCCTTTTGCTACCTTATTGCCTCTTGAATCTGGTTCCTTTTTGCTCTGCCACCCCAAAAAACCGTCAGTGTGTCGCTCTGAAAAGCACCTCTGGAAAACGGTAAACTGCGGTATTTATGCAAACAGACCGTCCATATGGCAGAAATTTGCCATATCAGGAGAAGTCTGGGAAATCAACGAAACCTGTAATCGCGCCCACGCCCTCGGCGGATTACCAGTGCTTTACAAAGATATGCTTTTCCATACATGTCCTGATGCTGCCACTGAGAGGCTAACCAGGGTACAATTGCCCGCTAATTAACACCTGCATAAAACTCAAGGAGAGTGCATGTCTATCACGGCGCAGTCCGTATACCGTGACACCGGAAATTTCTTCCGTAATCAATTTATGACCATTCTGCTGGTATCACTGCTATGTGCATTTATCACAGTGGTGTTAGGACATGTTTTCTCACCCAGTGACGCACAACTTGCGCAGCTCAATGACGGTGTTCCCGTTAGTGGCAGCGGTGGGTTGTTCGATCTGGTACAAAATATGTCCCCGGAACAGCAGCAAATTTTGCTGCGTGCGTCTGCCGCGTCCACCTTTTCAGGATTAATCGGTAACGCCATTCTCGCGGGCGGCGTATTATTAATTATCCAGCTAGTGTCCGCAGGTCAGCGGGTCAGCGCATTACGGGCAATTGGCGCGAGCGCTCCGGTATTACCGAAGTTATTCTTGCTAATCCTTCTGACGACGTTAATTGTGCAAATAGGCATCATGCTGGTGGTCGTTCCTGGTATCATCATGGCCATCCTGTTAGCACTGGCCCCCGTGATGCTGGTCCAGGATAAAATGGGCGTTTTCGCCTCCATGCGCAGCAGTATGCGACTGACATGGGCGAATATGCGTCTGGTGGCACCTGCGGTATTGAGCTGGTTACTGGCAAAAACATTGTTGTTGCTGTTTGCCTCTTCGTTTGCCGCATTAACCCCAGAAATTGGCGCTGTACTGGCGAACACCTTGAGCAATCTGATTTCAGCCGTATTGCTCATCTATCTGTTCCGCCTGTACATGTTAATTCGCCAATAATCCTGAAGCATTTGATTACGGAATCGTAAAATGAAGCAGTTTCTTGATTTTTTACCGTTGGTTGTCTTCTTCGCGTTCTACAAGATTTATGACATCTATGCGGCAACTGCGGCGCTGATCGTCGCCACGGCGATTGTGCTTATTTATAGCTGGGTTCGCTTTCGTAAAGTTGAGAAGATGGCCCTGATCACCTTTGTTCTGGTGGCCGTCTTCGGTGGTCTGACGCTGTTCTTCCACAATGATGAGTTTATTAAATGGAAGGTCACCGTCATTTACGCTCTGTTTGCCGGTGCCCTGTTGGTTAGCCAATGGGTAATGAAGAAACCGCTGATTCAACGTATGTTGGGTAAAGAGCTTACTCTGCCACAACCGGTGTGGTCGAAGCTGAATCTGGCCTGGGCAATCTTTTTTATCCTTTGTGGGCTGGCGAACATCTACATCGCATTCTGGCTGCCACAAAATATTTGGGTCAACTTCAAAGTGTTTGGTCTGACCGCCCTCACCTTAATCTTCACACTGTTAAGCGGTATCTATATCTATCGCCACATGCCACAGGAAGATAAATCATAATCTGCCAGCCAGTCCTGCGGGACTGGCGCTGCATCTCCTCTGTTCTCATCAGGAAAATCATAGTAGCATCGCGCCTGTGATTTTCCTTTTTAGTCGGTTTTACCATGTCAACAACACATAACGTCCCCCAGGGCGATCTGGTTTTACGAACTTTAGCCATGCCTGCCGATACCAATGCTAATGGCGATATTTTTGGTGGTTGGTTGATGTCGCAGATGGATATTGGCGGTGCCATTCTGGCAAAAGAAATTGCACACGGTCGCGTCGTGACCGTTCGCGTGGAAGGCATGACCTTTCTGCGACCTGTAGCAGTCGGTGATGTGGTGTGCTGCTATGCACGCTGTGTCCAAAAAGGGACAACATCGGTCAGTATCAATATTGAAGTGTGGGTGAAAAAAGTGGCGTCCGAACCGATTGGGCAACGCTATAAAGCGACAGAAGCGTTATTTAAGTATGTCGCTGTTGATCCTGAAGGAAAGCCTCGCACTTTACCCGTTGAGTAATAGTCAAAAGCCTCCTGTTGGAGGCTTTTGAGTTTTTGCTTACTGAATTTCGGTGGTGCCATTAATTTTAAACAGAATGTTTACCACAATTCCACTCCCTGGTTTACCCGGCTCGTAACGCCATCTGCGCATCGCGTTTTTCACTTCACGCTCAAACATATTCGCAGGTTTGGCAGAAAGAATTTGTACGTTATCCACCCGGCCATCCGGTGTAACGTCAAATTTAACCTTGACCTGCCCTTCAATGCGCAATGCCTGCGCGCGCGCTGGATACTGCGGCTGATTACGGCTTAGTGCGCGCGGACCTGACGCCACACTGGTAACTGGCTTGCTGCTTGCAGCCGTTGCCGTACTGGATGTCGGGCGAGTCGGTGCCGTATTTTCAAACGGTGACGCCGGGCGCGATTCTACCGGTTTAACATCGCGTTTTGGCTGTTCCTGCACCTTTTTCACCGGCTTCGGTTTTGGCTTAGGTTTCGGCTTCGGCTTTTCAATGACCACCGGCGCTTCTTTTGGCGGCTCTGGTATCGGCTCAGGTTCCGGCTCTGGCTCCACCACCGGCTCTGGCGGCGGTTGAACAGCTTGTGGCGGTTCAAGATCCGCTGGTGCAACCATGGTGACAGAAATCGGCTGCGCAGGCGCAGGTAGTTCAATAACCTGATGTACCGAGGTATAGAGTAGACCCGCCACAACAGCACCATGAATGCAGACCGAAAGTAACGTCGGCCAGGGGAAGCGGCGAGGTAAATCAAGGGTCATTGAAGTCATAATCGTTTCAGTAGAAAAACCAGGCCTCGATTTTAAATGCAAATAGCAATCATATTCAATAAGGCAAGGCGATCAGGATCAGTGAAAATGCATTTTTTGGCTCAATTGACCTTACTTTAAGTACAGCCTTAACAAAGACATCATCTTTCCGTTGCAGATCTTTGTCCTTTCAAATAACGTACTTTACAACTTTTCCGAACAAGGAGTTGCGCCCGTGTTGTATGTTATTTACGCTCAAGACAAAGCCGATAGCCTCGAAAAACGTCTTTCCGTTCGTCCGGCACATTTAGCACGTTTACAATTACTGCATGATGAAGGCCGTTTACTGACGGCAGGACCAATGCCTGCGGTTGATAGCAATGATCCGGGTGCCGCGGGTTTTACCGGATCGACGGTGATTGCTGAATTTGAATCTCTGGAAGCAGCGCAAGCCTGGGCCGATGCCGATCCTTACGTAGCGGCCGGTGTATATGAACAAGTATCAGTGAAACCCTTCAAAAAAGTATTCTGAACATTTTCTCTTCTTCTAAGGGGCACGATGGTGAAAATCGTGCCCTTATTTATTGTTTCCTGGCTTAGGTACACCACACAATGATTGCTCCAGCAGCAACAAACAGTTAATAACTTTATCTGTATATCCTGATATATCATCAGCATATTCAGGGGAAAAATACATAATATCCTCCCCTTATGCGACAGAGCGCCTTAAAACCTTTGATTGCGACGGATAAAGTCATCTACTATTGATTAACACATTCATGAGTCGTATGTATGTTCACATTATGTACGCGTAAAGATAATTAAACAAAATTGTGGTTACAGAGGTATCAGTGAGTCACTGGGCTACATTCCGGCAAACAGCGGTAAATTTATGGGTGACACTACGGCACGATATTATCGCGTTGGCCGTCTTTCTAAATGGATTGCTTATTTTCAAAACAATCTATGGCATGTCGGTCAATCTGCTCGATATTTTCCATATCCAGGCATTTTCAGAACTTGACCTCTCCCTTCTGGCGAATGCACCTCTGTTTATGCTGGGTGTCTTTCTTGTACTGAACTCAATCGGCTTGCTGTTTCGGGCAAAACTGGCGTGGGCGATCAGTATCATTTTATTGCTGATTACACTTATCTACACCCTACACTTCTATCCCTGGCTGAAATTCAGCATTGGGTTTTGCATCTTTACACTGGTGATTTTGCTGGTGCTGCGCAAAGACTTCTCCCACAGTAGTGCCGCAGCCGGAACAATTTTCGCTTTTATTAGTTTTACGACGTTACTATTTTATTCCACCTATGGCGCGCTTTATTTAAGCGAAGGTTTTAATCCGAGAATAGAGAGTCTGATGACGGCCTTCTATTTTTCGATAGAAACGATGTCAACGGTGGGCTATGGCGATATCGTCCCTGTTTCTGAATCGGCACGTCTGTTTACTATTTCGGTCATTATTTCCGGCATTACTGTTTTCGCCACCTCCATGACGTCTATTTTTGGTCCGCTTATCCGCGGAGGATTCAATAAACTTGTGAAAGGAAACAAGCATACGATGAATCGTAAAGATCACTTTATTGTTTGCGGGCACTCCATTCTGGCAATCAACACGATTCTGCAACTGAATCAACGCGGACAAAATGTGACTGTTATCAGTAATCTGCCAGAAGATGACATCAAACAACTCGAACAGCGATTAGGTGACAATGCTGATGTTATTTCCGGGGACAGCAATGACAGTTCGGTATTAAAGAAAGCGGGAATCGATCACTGCCGGGCTATTCTGGCGCTCAGTGATAACGATGCAGATAACGCTTTTGTCGTCCTGTCGGCTAAAGATATGAGCAAAGATGTCAAAACAGTGCTTGCCGTCAGTGATAGCAAAAATCTCAACAAAATTAAAATGGTACATCCGGACATCATTCTCTCGCCGCAACTGTTCGGCAGTGAAATCCTGGCGCGTATTCTCAATGGTGAAGAAGTTAATAATGATATGCTCGTCTCAATGTTGCTGAACTCCGGGCATGGTATTTTCAGCGATAAGAACGACGATGATGGCAACGAAACTGTGAAAAAATAAAACCGGATGGGCACCGTGATGGTGCCCGGCTCATTCAGATATTATAGATCGCAAACAATAACGAGTTACGCTGTTTGTTTAGAAGGCACTTCCTGATGCTGTGGATACGCATATTTCGGCGCGACTGCCCCTCAAGCCAACGCGATTTCCGTCGGCTAGCCTGACGCTGCATGCGCCAGCGCCCCACTTCCGTTCTACTCCGCTTCATGTTAACTACTCTATGCAATAACAGAGTGGTCATTATACCTCCGCCCCCGACGCTGACCAGTGCTTTTCCGGTGTTTTTATTTGCCAGATGAATCCATATGCGTAAACTCATAACAATGCGCTTTCAAAAGGATTTCTAATCTATGACAACCGTTTATACGTTGGTGAGTTGGTTGGCCATTCTGGGATACTGGTTGCTCATTGCAGGCGTAACATTACGCATTCTAATGAAACGACGCGCCGTTCCCTCCGCTATGGCCTGGCTGTTGGTCATTTACATTCTGCCTCTGGTCGGAATTATTGCCTATCTGGCAGTCGGTGAACTGCATTTAGGCAAGCGCCGCGCCGAACGTGCAAGAGCGATGTGGCCTTCTACGGCTAAATGGCTTAACGATCTTAAAGCCTGTAAACACATTTTCGCGGAAGAAAATAGCAGTGTCGCCGGGCCGTTATTTAAGCTCTGCGAGCGCCGTCAGGGTATCGCGGGCGTTAAAGGTAACCAACTGCAACTGATGACCGAGTCTGATGATGTGATGCAGGCGTTGATCCGTGACATCCAACTGGCTCGCCATAATATTGAGATGGTGTTTTACATCTGGCAGCCCGGCGGCATGGCAGATCAGGTGGCTGAGTCGTTGATGGCCGCAGCCCGCCGCGGTATTCATTGCCGACTGATGCTCGACTCTGCCGGGAGTGTGGCTTTCTTTCGCAGCCCGTGGCCGGAGCTGATGCGTAATGCTGGTATCGAAGTGGTCGAATCCTTAAAGGTTAACCTGATGCGCGTATTTTTACGCCGCATGGATCTGCGCCAGCACCGCAAGATGATCATGATCGATAATTACATTGCCTATACCGGTAGCATGAATATGGTCGATCCACGTTTCTTCAAACAGGATGCGGGAGTAGGACAATGGATTGACCTGATGGCCCGCATGGAAGGTCCTATTGCTACCGCCATGGGGATTATTTATTCCTGCGACTGGGAGATTGAAACCGGAAAACGCATTCTGCCACCGCCGCCTGATGTCAATATTATGCCGTTTGAACAGTCCAGCGGTCATACGATCCATACCATAGCTTCTGGCCCCGGCTTCCCGGAAGACCTGATTCACCAGGCGTTACTCACCGCTGCATATTCAGCACGCGAATATTTAATCATGACGACGCCCTACTTCGTGCCCAGCGATGACTTACTTCACGCGATTTGCACAGCAGCACAGCGCGGAGTTGATGTCAGTATTATTCTGCCGCGTAAAAATGACTCAATGCTGGTAGGCTGGGCCAGCCGCGCATTCTTTACTGAACTGTTGGCCGCTGGGGTTAAAATTTATCAGTTTGAAGGCGGGTTATTACATACCAAGAGCGTGCTGGTCGATGGCGAACTAAGTCTGGTGGGGACTGTGAACCTTGATATGCGCAGCCTGTGGTTAAATTTTGAGATCACGCTGGCGATCGACGATAAAGGTTTTGGTGCTGACCTGGCTGCTGTTCAGGACGATTATATCTCGCGCTCACGTCTGCTTGATGCGCGGCTGTGGGCAAAACGACCGCTCTGGCAGCGCGTTGCCGAGCGACTGTTTTACTTCTTCAGTCCGTTGCTGTAAAACGTCGCCAACAGATGTTAAACGGGTAGTGACTATGGATATGGATTTAAACAATCGCCTGACTGAAGATGAAACGCTTGAGCAGGCTTATGATATTTTTCTCGAACTGGCCGCAGATAATCTCGATCCGGCGGATGTTCTGCTGTTCAATCTTCAGTTTGAAGAACGTGGCGGTGCGGAGTTATTCGACCCGGCAGAAGACTGGCAGGAACATGTTGATTACGATTTGAACCCGGACTTTTTTGCAGAAGTGGTGATTGGTCTGGCGGACAGTGAAGATGGTGAAATTAACGATGTTTTCGCCCGTATCCTGTTATGTCGCGAAAAAGATCACAAACTTTGCCATATCATCTGGCGTGAATAAATATCGCTTTTGGTGTGAAAAAGGGCTGACGGTTGTCAGCCCTTTTGTTTTTAAAGCGGATCGACTTTCAGGCAAGAGACCGCGTGTCTGAAACTGCCCTCCAGCACCGGGCGCGTTTTGGCACATTCCGGGCCGGCGATCGGGCAACGTGTGCGGAACACACAACCAGACGGAGGATTGATGGGCGAAGGCAATTCCCCTTCCAGTAACTGGATGGATTTGTTCTTCTCCAGATCCGGATCAGGAATTGGCACCGCCGACATCAAGGCTTTGGTATAAGGATGCAGCGGATTGTGGTAGACCTCATCATACGTCCCCAGCTCCACCGCGTGTCCGAGATACATCACCAGCACGCGATCGGAAATGTGTTTTACCACTGCCAGATCGTGAGCAATAAAAATTAATGACAATCCCATCTCACGTTGCAACTGCTGGAGCAGGTTCACTACCTGTGCCTGAATTGACACGTCCAGCGCCGAAACAGGCTCATCGCAGATAATCAGTTTCGGTTCAAGAATGAGTGCACGTGCAATTCCGATACGCTGGCACTGCCCCCCGGAGAACTCATGCGGATAGCGGTTAATCAGGTTAGGTAGCAAGCCGACTTTCATCATCATCGCCTTCACGCGCTCACGGACTTCCTGGCGTGACATTTTCGGATGATAGGTACGCAGCGGTTCAGCGATGATCTCGCCAATCGTCATACGTGGGTTAAGAGACGCCAGCGGGTCCTGAAAAATCATCTGGATATCACTGCGAACGGCACGCCATTCATCAGGCTTCATCCCTAACAACTCTTTTCCTAACCACGCGACGCGCCCATCGGTCGCTTTAACCAGGCCGATAATAGCGCGGGCAAAGGTGGATTTACCGCAACCGGATTCCCCTACTACGCCTAATGTCTCCCCTTCATAAAGTCGAAGTGTGACTCCATCAACGGCTTTCAGGGTTTTCGCCGGTTGCCAGAACCACTGTTTGCCATCTTTAATCTCAAAGTGAACTTTCAGATCGGCAATTTCCAGGAGAACTTTTCTTTCTTCCGTAACAGCATTCATAACAGTTCCCCCACTGGTTTAAAACAGGCGCGCAGGCGACCTGGCGTGAACTCTTCCAACGGCGGCGCACTGCTACAAATTTCCATCGCATGTGGACAGCGCGGCTGGAACGGGCAACCTTTTGGTAAACGTAGCAGGTTTGGTGGATTTCCCGGTATGGTCAACATAGCTTCACCTTCCGCATCAAGACGCGGCACCGCATTGAGTAAACCGATAGAGTAAGGATGAACGGGCTGATAAAAGACATCGCGTGCGTTGCCGTATTCCATGGTGCGCCCGGCGTACATCACCAATACTTTGTCACAGATCCCCGCCACCACACCCAGATCGTGGGTGATCATAATGATGGCAGTATTGAATTCCCGTTTCAGGTCATTCAATAGCGTCATGATTTGCGCCTGCACAGTCACGTCCAGCGCAGTGGTAGGTTCGTCAGCAATCAGCAATTTAGGCCGACACAACAATGCCATCGCAATCATTACACGCTGACGCATACCGCCAGAAAATTCATGCGGGAACATCTTCATGCGCTTACGCGCTTCCGGCATTTTTACGGCATCAAGCATCCGCACCGACTCTTCAAACGCTTCAGCCTTGCTCATACTCTTATGCAGCATCAGCACTTCCATCAACTGCTCACCGACGCGCATATACGGGTTCAACGAAGTCATCGGGTCCTGAAAAATCATCGAGATTTGTTCAGCGCGCAGTTTATTGAGTTCGCGTTCTGGCAGGTTGAGGATCTCACGGCCATTAAAAGTGGCCGATCCACCAATGTGTCCGTTCGCGGCCAGCAGCCCCATTAAAGCAAACGCGGTTTGCGACTTACCGGAACCAGACTCACCCACGATACCCAACGTTTCTCCGGCACGCAGAGAAAAATTCAAATCATTGACCGCTGTGACGTCGCCGTCCGGGGTACTAAATGTCACTCGCAAATCCTTCACGTTCAGCAGTGCGTTAGCCTGTTGCTGTGCAAGCGGTACGGTTGCAGTTTCAATTACGCTCATGGCTGCACTCCTTAACGATCTTTCGGGTCGAGGGCATCACGTAAGCCATCCCCGATAAAGTTGAAACAAAACAGCGTCACCACAAGGAAACCGGCCGGAAACAGCAGCAACCAGGGCGAAACTTCCATCGAGTTCGCACCATCACTTAGCAATGCGCCCCAACTACTTAACGGCTCTTGCGTACCCAGCCCCAGGAAGCTAAGGAAAGACTCAAAGAGGATCATGCTTGGCACCAGTAGCGATGCGTACACCACCACTACGCCGAGCACGTTCGGCACAATGTGGCGAATCACGATACCGGGCGTAGAGACTCCACCAACTTGTGCTGCCTCAATAAACTCTTTGCGCTTCAGACTAAGGGTTTGCCCACGTACGATACGCGCCATATCCAGCCAGGAAACCATGCCAATCGCCACGAAAATCAGCAGAATGTTTTGGCCAAAGAAGGTCACCAGCAAAATGACGAAGAACATGAATGGGAAGGAATTGAGGATTTCCAGCAAACGCATCATTACCGAGTCCACCTTGCCGCCAAGATAACCGGAAAGCGAACCGTAAAGCGTACCTACGACTACAGCCACCAGCGCCGCAGCAACCCCGACCATGAGTGAGATACGCCCACCAATTGCAACACGTACCAGCAGATCGCGTCCGGATGAGTCAGTACCAAAGTAGTGACCGGACTCCATATCTGGAGCGCTGGACATCATCGCCCAATCGGTATCGTCATAGGCAAATTGCGAAAGCATCGGTGCCAGGATAACAAACAGAGCAATCAGCACCAGTACAATGAGACTGGCGACCGCCGCACGGTTATGCATAAAACGACGGCGTGCGTCCTGCCATAAACTGCGCCCTTCGACCTCCAGCTTTTCACTGAAATTTTCCAGCGTCTCGCTGTTTTTCTTACTTAACATCATCGCGAGCTCCAGTATCAGTAACGGATTTTCGGGTCGATAACCGCATATAGCACATCGACAATGGCATTGAACAAAATGGTTAATGCACCAACCAGAATGGTCAGGCTTAAAACCAATGAATAGTCACGGTTCAACGCGCCATTAACAAACAATTGCCCGATCCCAGGTAAACCATAAATGGTTTCGATGACCATAGAACCGGTAATAATGCCGACAAATGCGGGTCCCATATATGAAAGTACGGGTAACAGCGCAGGTTTTAATGCGTGGCGAAGGATAATTCTGCGCATAGGTAAACCTTTCGCGCGGGCAGTGCGAATAAAGTTGGAGTGTAAAACTTCAATCATTGAACCACGGGTAATACGCGCGATACTGGCGATATAGGCGAGTGACAACGCCACCATCGGTAATATCATGAATTTCAGCGCCCCGCCATTCCATCCGCCGCCGGGTAGCCAATGCAAAATGATCGCGAATATCATGACTAATAATGGCGCAACCACAAAACTGGGGATAACCACCCCGGTCATTGCCAGCCCCATCACGGTATAGTCCCATTTGGTGTTTTGTTTTAATGCGGCAATAACGCCAGCACTCACACCCAGCACCACCGCGAGGAAAAATGCAGCGGCACCCAATTTTGCAGAAACAGGAAAACTGGATGCAACCAGGTCATTGACCGAATAATCTTTATATTTAAAAGACGGACCGAAATCGCCATGCGCCAGTTGTTTCAGGTAGCTGAAATACTGTGTCATGATCGGATCATTAAGATGATATTTCGCTTCTATATTGGCCATCACTTCTGGCGGTAACGTGCGTTCACCAGTAAAAGGACTTCCCGGGGCGAGGCGCATCATAAAGAACGAAATAGTAATAAGAATAAATAGCGTCGGAATCGCTTCCAGACAGCGACGTAGAATAAATTTTAACATTGCCGTACCTTCTGGCCTGTGCCTTCTGTAATGCGATAAAAACCAGACACCGTGGAGCAGGACTCGCCTACCCCACGTATTGCCATTAGTGCTTCACAATGTACATATTTCTGGTGTAGGTGTTATCCAGCGGATCTTTACCGGTATAACCTCCAACCCACGGTTTTACCAGACGCGCGTTCACGTAGTAATAAACCGGAACAATGGCCGAATCTTTATCCAACTGTTGCTCTGCTTTGGTGTACAACGCCGTGCGCTGCGCCTCGTCAGTGGCTTTCAGCGTTTCCGCCATAATACTGTCAAACGCAGGGCTCTTATAATGCGCGGTGTTCATCGAGCTGTTCGACAGCATGGTGTTCAGGAAGGAGGTCGGTTCGTTGTAGTCGGCACACCAACCTGCACGAGCCACATCAAAAGTTCCCTGGTGACGGGTGTCAAGGAAGGTTTTCCATTCCTGGTTAACCAGTTTGACGTTAACACCTATGTTTTTCTTCCACAGCGAAGAGGCGGCAATGGCCAGCTTTTTATGCAGATCGGACGTGTTATATAGCAGGTTAATCGTTAACGGTTTGTCTGCAGTATAACCCGCTTCGGCCAGCAGTTTTTTAGCTTCTTCGTTACGTTTTTCCTGGCTCCAGCCAAACCATTCCGGCTGAGTTAATTTTGCACCATCAGTATAAGGAGGTGTGTAACCATAGGCTGGCATATCGCCCTGTGCTTTAACTTTATTAACAATGATATCGCGGTCCATACCCAGTTTCAGCGCTGTACGCACGCGCACGTCGTTGAATGGCGCTTTCTGGTTATTAATTTCGTAATAGTAGGTACACAGATATGGGTCGACGTGAACTTCGTCCGGGATCTCTTTTTTCAGTTTCTGGAACAGCTCGATCGGCATGTTGTTATAAGTCATATCGATTTCACCGCTGCGATAGCGGTTTACATCGGTAACTTCAGAAGCGATCGGCAAATAAGTCACCTGATTAATAACCGTTTTCGCGTTGTTCCAGTAAGTCGGGCTGCGCTCAAGAACGATACGTTCGTTAACGACCCAATCTTTTAATGTATAGGCACCGTTGGTGACGATATTACCCGGCTGAGTCCATTTTTCGCCAAATTTCTCAATGGCGGCTTTTGGCACCGGAGAAGTAGACGGGTGAACCAACAATTTATAGAAGTACGGAACAGGCTCACTTAATGTAACTTCTAACGTGTGATCATCGATGGCTTTCACGCCGAGATCGGTAATCGGTTTTTTCCCTTCGAGAATTTCATCAATACCGGCAATATGCCCATATTGCAGATAACTTGCATAGGGAGACGCCGTGTTCGGATCAACAGAACGTTGCCAACTATATACAAAGTCTTGCGCAGTGACTGGCGTGCCATCAGACCATTTCGCATCTTTACGCAGATGGAATGTCCAGACTTTAGCGTCTTTATTATCCCAGGATTCAGCAACGCCCGGAGCCGGATGGCCGTCGAGATCGCTGACCAATAAGCCTTCAAACAAGTCGCGGCTGATATTAGACTCCGGAACCCCTTCAATTTTGTGCGGATCTAATGATTGAACTTCAGAACCATTATTGCGCACCAGCGTTTGTTTTTCTGCGAGCTGAACACCCGCGGGCACATCAGCCGCCAACGTGACATTCCCTGCCATAAGCGCAGCCAGAACGCCTGCTGCGACTAAACTTCTCTTGGTGATGTTGGTCATTGTTTTTTGGACTCCCTCATTATAATTACTGGTTTGAACCAGCATGTGTAATCCCGGATTGGGACCCTGGACAGATTCGGAGACTTTCTGCTGCCAGGTTACTTTATCGTTACGCTTTACTATCACCGACTTTGTTTATTCTGGTGATTCGGACGACCACCTTACGTCGATTCTTACTGTGCCTCCCCTGTCGAGACACATTTATTTACTGCAGCAATTTTTATTGTTAATAATTCCCATTACCAATAAAATTGCCTGATGGTTGGCCGGAAAGTATCAAATGCGCTTCTTGCTCGCCAATACATTTTGCAAAATTGTTAAGCAATTCTCTTTTATTGACCATGACAGTACCTAACCCCCCCATCAAGCCGCCAATAAAATCATTTAAAAACATAAAGATAGAAAATTAGGAAGCAAGACTGTCTTTTCTGGTAACCATTATGATAGAGAAATGCACAATAATTTAACAACAGCTCATTATTTAGCACATTCCTCTACCAAATCCAGTGGAATTACTAATATCATTTCAATTATTCTTCAGCAAGACCCTGAATTATGATGTCGCGAAAATAACATGATGAGGAGGAGCGCGAGGTAAGGATATTCTTATAACTGGCTGTAATGTGAGAAAAAATATTTATCTATTTCGTTTGCTTCTGATAACTGCGTTGGGCCAAAGTAAAAATAATGACGAAAAAACGGAGCACTATGACTCCGTTTCGGATGAAAGGAATTAATTGAGCAGGCCAGGGAAAATCCCTTTGATTCCATTAACAATAAATTCAATCCCTAATGCCATCAGTAACAACCCCATAATACGGGTAATCACGTTGATGCCGGTCTGGCGCAGAACCCTTACCAGCCAGGGAGCCATACGGAATAAGCCCCAACAACATAAAGCAAACAACGCGATTGCCACAAAAAAACCGAACAAGTAACCAATGCTGTGATAACGCGTTCCCCAAACGATAGTTGAGCTGATCGCTCCCGGCCCTGCCATCAAAGGCAATGCGAGCGGTACAACGCCGATGCTTTCACGAATTGCGGTTTCTGATTTTTCTTGTTTGTTCTGTTTATCCTCGCCAAGTTTGCCACTGATCATCGACATCGCAATTGTGACCACCAGAATGCCGCCCGCGATACGGAACGAATCAATCGAGATGCCAAAAAGTTGCAGAATCGTGTCGCCAAGAAAAAGCGCAATCCACAAGATGATCGCTACCGACAGGTTGGCGGTCAGATTTGTTTTGTTTCTCGCTGCCGCGGTCTGATAGCTGGTCATACTGATGAACACAGGGATGATCCCAACAGGGTTAACCAGCGCAAATAACCCGATAAAAAACTTAAAATAAACGGGAAAATCAAAGAGTGTCTGAATCACAGTTAGCTCCGAAGCAAAGGCCGGATAATGTTAGTCATAACCAAGGGTAAAAAATACGCGCTGACAATACGCCTTTTGGCAGCATTTTTCACCTCCTAACTGCTTAAAATCACTATCATTCATTATTGTTATCTAGACGTACAAAACATGCTAATGTAGCCAACAATAAATACTACAATTTATTAACTATTAGCTTTTGTAGCTAAAAGCGGAGCTGAAAGGTGTCAGCTTTGCTGAATTTTGATCTAGATCACGCAATCAGTACCCAGAAGTGAGTAATCTTGCTTACGCCACCTGGAAGTGACGCATTAGAGTTCAATGACTCTAATGTTTAAACTCTTTTAGTAAATCACAGTGAGTGTGAGCACGAGTAAGATTTTGATTTTCAAAGGTTAAGCAAATCATCATCGCACTGACTATACTCTCGTATTCGAGCAGATGATTTACTAAAAAAGTTTAACATTATCAGGAGAGCATTATGGCTGTTACTAATGTCGCTGAACTTAACGCACTCGTAGAGCGTGTAAAAAAAGCCCAGCGTGAATATGCCAGTTTCACTCAAGAGCAAGTTGACAAAATCTTCCGCGCCGCCGCTCTGGCTGCCGCAGATGCTCGAATCCCACTCGCGAAAATGGCCGTTGCTGAATCCGGCATGGGTATTGTTGAAGACAAAGTGATTAAAAACCACTTCGCTTCAGAATATATCTACAACGCGTATAAAGATGAAAAAACCTGCGGTATTCTGTCCGAAGACGACACTTTCGGTACTATCACTATCGCTGAACCAATCGGTATTATTTGCGGTATCGTTCCGACCACTAACCCGACTTCAACCGCTATCTTCAAATCGCTGATCAGCCTGAAGACCCGTAACGCCATCATTTTCTCTCCACACCCGCGTGCAAAAGATGCAACTAACAAAGCTGCTGACATCGTTCTGCAGGCTGCTATCGCTGCTGGTGCGCCGAAAGATCTGATCGGCTGGATCGATCAACCTTCTGTTGAACTCTCCAACGCGTTGATGCACCACCCTGACATTAACCTGATCCTTGCAACCGGTGGTCCAGGTATGGTTAAAGCGGCATACAGCTCCGGTAAACCAGCTATCGGCGTAGGTGCAGGTAACACCCCAGTTGTTATTGATGAAACTGCTGATATCAAACGTGCTGTTGCATCTGTACTGATGTCCAAAACCTTCGACAACGGCGTAATCTGTGCTTCTGAACAATCTGTTGTTGTGGTTGATTCTGTTTATGATGCTGTGCGTGAACGTTTCGCGACCCACGGCGGCTACATGCTGCAGGGCAAAGAACTGAAGGCAGTTCAGGACGTTATCCTGAAAAATGGCGCGCTGAACGCAGCTATCGTTGGTCAACCGGCGTATAAAATTGCTGAACTGGCAGGCTTCTCTGTTCCAGAAAATACTAAGATTCTGATCGGTGAAGTGACTGTTGTTGATGAAAGTGAGCCGTTCGCTCATGAAAAACTGTCCCCGACTCTGGCAATGTACCGTGCGAAAGATTTCGAAGACGCGGTAGATAAGGCAGAGAAACTGGTTGCTATGGGCGGTATCGGACATACCTCTTGCCTGTACACCGACCAGGATAACCAACCGGCACGCGTTTCTTACTTCGGTCAGAAAATGAAAACTGCCCGTATCCTGATCAACACCCCGGCGTCTCAGGGTGGTATCGGTGACCTGTATAACTTCAAACTCGCACCTTCCCTGACTCTGGGTTGTGGTTCCTGGGGTGGTAACTCCATCTCTGAAAACGTTGGTCCGAAACACCTGATCAACAAGAAAACCGTTGCTAAGCGAGCTGAAAACATGTTGTGGCACAAACTTCCGAAATCTATCTACTTCCGCCGTGGCTCCCTGCCAATCGCGCTGGATGAAGTGATTACTGATGGCCACAAACGTGCGCTCATCGTGACTGACCGCTTCCTGTTCAACAACGGCTATGCTGACCAGATCACTTCCGTATTGAAAGCGGCTGGCGTAGAAACTGAAGTCTTCTTCGAAGTTGAAGCAGACCCGACTCTGAGCATCGTACGTAAAGGCGCAGAACTGGCGAACTCCTTCAAACCGGACGTCATTATCGCGCTGGGTGGTGGTTCCCCGATGGACGCTGCGAAGATCATGTGGGTTATGTACGAACACCCGGAAACTCACTTCGAAGAACTGGCGCTGCGTTTTATGGACATCCGTAAACGTATCTACAAGTTCCCGAAAATGGGCGTGAAAGCGAAAATGATCGCAGTCACCACCACTTCCGGTACAGGTTCTGAAGTGACTCCGTTTGCGGTTGTAACTGACGACGCTACTGGTCAGAAATATCCGCTGGCAGACTATGCGCTGACCCCGGATATGGCGATTGTTGACGCCAACCTGGTTATGGATATGCCGAAGTCCCTGTGTGCTTTCGGCGGTCTGGACGCAGTCACTCACGCTATGGAAGCTTATGTTTCTGTACTGGCTTCTGAGTTCTCTGATGGTCAGGCTCTGCAAGCGCTGAAACTGCTGAAAGAATACCTGCCAGCGTCCTACCACGAAGGGGCTAAAAACCCGGTAGCACGCGAGCGTGTTCACAGTGCAGCAACTATCGCAGGTATCGCGTTTGCGAACGCCTTCCTGGGTGTATGTCACTCAATGGCGCACAAACTGGGTTCCCAGTTCCATATTCCGCACGGTCTGGCAAACGCCTTGCTGATTTGTAACGTTATTCGTTACAACGCAAACGACAACCCGACCAAGCAGACTGCATTCAGCCAGTATGACCGTCCGCAAGCACGCCGTCGTTATGCTGAAATTGCAGACCACCTGGGTCTGAGCGCACCGGGCGACCGTACTGCTGCTAAGATCGAGAAACTGCTGGCATGGCTGGAAACGCTGAAAGCAGAACTGGGTATTCCGAAATCTATCCGTGAGGCTGGCGTTCAGGAAGCTGACTTCCTCGCGAACGTAGATAAACTGTCTGAAGATGCATTCGATGACCAGTGCACCGGCGCTAACCCGCGTTATCCGCTGATCTCCGAGCTGAAACAGATTCTGCTGGATACCTACTATGGTCGTGATTATGTAGAAGGTGCACCAGCAGCAAAGGAAGCAGCTCCGGCTAAAGCAGAGAAAAAAGCGAAGAAATCCGCTTAATCAATAACTCTGTATAACAGTATAAACGGTCCCTTTTGGGGCCGTTTTTTGTTTTTGTCATAAACCGATACTATGCAAGATCAAATAACTCAGCAGCGTTAGTATTCTCATATTTATACTGTTATCTAATGTGCGAAAACTGCGATAACCTGTAAACGACTCTACTTCGTAGATGACGAAGCATCGGAGCACTAAAACCGTTTGGTTACACTTTTAGCGATGGTTAAGAGTAGGGAAGGATTTATGACTCGGAAGAAGTTAGTAAAACGAACTGACAGGATAAAGGCGTCCCGTTCATCCTGTCAGTAAAGAAAATCTTATTAATCGTGTTGGTGTTTTTCCTGAATAGCCGTCAGAGAGCCGACTTCTAACGCTTCTTTATAGTGTTTACGGCAAACTGAGACATAACGCTCATTACCACCAATAACCACCTGCTCGCCTTCGTTATAAGGTCTACCCTCCTGATCGAGACGTAACACCATGCTTGCCTTACGGCCACAAAAGCAGATGGTTTTTAATTCGACCAGTTTGTCTGACCATGCCAGTAAGTATTGGCTGCCGGTAAATAATTCACCGCGAAAATCGGTACGTAAACCATAACAAAGTACAGGTATATCGAGTTGATCGACAACCTCCGATAATTCATATACTTGTTGTCTGCTTAAAAACTGGCATTCATCAACCAATACACAATGAATTGCCTGTTGTTCATGCTCCGCACGAATCTCATCAAATAATGATGAATTTTGGTTAAATAATTTTGCAGGTGATGACAAGCCTATACGCGAACTGACTTTCCCAGCTCCGAAACGATCATCAATTTCCGCCGTATATACGACAGTGCGCATACCGCGTTCCTGGTAATTGTATGAAGATTGCAACAATGCCGTAGACTTACCCGCATTCATTGCGGAATAGTAGAAATATAGCTGTGCCATCAGCCACAGACCCTCAATGATATGAAATAAAGTTGGTTGAAGTTTATCATAATTCGCCAGTTTTACAGTGCAACAGTACGCGCAGAAGAGGTATATACGTCATTCTTTTAGAAGGATGGCATAATCCTTCAGAGCTATCATTGCGACTGCTTTGCTTGTTATAACTGCGTAAATGACTCCTGGTAACTATTCACAATCTTTAACTTGTTGCACAAGTAATAACCCCCTGTTGACCTCCAGCATACGGCAATACAAAGTCCCTGCACTTATTGCAACTGTTCTACTTTTCATCATTCGCTTAATAGGGGATTTCGTAAACATGACTAATACCGAAGAGTAAAAGGTGCCAGCACATGTTAATCCCTACATAAAATGTGACATGAATCAGGAAGTTTTAACCTTAGGTGGTGCAAAAGTACCGATGCAAATAGGGCTATATGCCGCGTCTTTTCTGACTAATTTTATGAAAAGATATTTATTGGCGGCACAAAATAAAGAACAATTTTGAATTCCTTACATTCCTGGCTATTGCACAACTGAATTTAAGGCTCTATTATTACCTCAACAAACCACCCCAATATAAGTTTGAGATTACTACAATGAGCGAAGCACTTAAAATTCTGAACAACATCCGTACTCTTCGTGCGCAGGCAAGAGAATGTACACTTGAAACGCTGGAAGAAATGCTGGAAAAATTAGAAGTTGTCGTTAACGAACGTCGCGAAGAAGAAAGTGCGGCTGCTGCTGAAGTTGAAGAGCGCACTCGTAAACTGCAGCAATATCGTGAAATGCTGATCGCTGACGGTATTGACCCGAACGAACTGCTGAATAGCATGGCTGCTGTTAAATCTGGCACCAAAGCTAAACGTGCACAGCGTCCGGCTAAATATAGCTACGTTGACGAGAACGGCGAAACCAAAACCTGGACTGGCCAGGGTCGTACTCCGGCAGTAATCAAAAAAGCAATGGATGAGCAAGGTAAATCTCTCGACGATTTCCTGATCAAGCAATAATCTTTTTTAGATTCAGCTTGCTTAAAATCCCGCCATTGGCGGGATTTTTTATTGTCCGTTTTAAGACTATCCAATAAGAATAAGCTATAAAAAAACGGCATTGATAACTCAATGCCGTTCCGTAGAAAACATCGCTATAGATGTTACTTCTTAATGCCCATCTCTTCTTCAAGCCAGGCTTTAAATTCAGTACCCAGTGTATTGTGACGAATACCGTATTCGACAAATGCCTGCATGTAACCTAATTTATTACCACAGTCATGGCTCTTCCCTTTCATATGATAGGCTTCAACCGTTTCTTTCTCGATCAGCATATCAATAGCATCGGTCAGTTGAATTTCATCGCCTGCTCCCGGAGGAGTTTTTGCCAGCAGCGGCCAAATATCAGCGCTAAGTACGTAACGACCAACAATAGCGAGATTAGATGGTGCAACATCTGCTTTCGGTTTTTCTACTACACCAACCATCGGCACACTTTCACCAGGCGCTAATTCCACACCTTTGCAATCCACAACACCATATGCTGTCACATCAGCAACAGGTTCAACCATGATCTGGCTATGACCAGTTCCATCAAAGCGGCGGATCATCTCTGCAAGGTTATCCTGCGACAAATCGGATTCGTATTCATCCAGAATAACGTCTGGCAAAATAACAGCCACAGGTTCATCACCAACGACCGGGTGAGCACACAATACCGCGTGCCCCAGACCTTTCGCCAGCCCCTGACGAACTTGCATAATAGTCACGTGCGGCGGACAAATAGACTGCACTTCATCAAGCAACTGGCGTTTTACACGTTTCTCCAGCATAGCTTCCAGTTCAAAACTGGTATCAAAGTGGTTTTCAATAGAGTTTTTAGATGAGTGAGTAACCAGCACAATTTCAGTAATGCCAGCCGCAATACATTCATTCACGACGTATTGAATTAATGGCTTATCGACAAGCGGTAGCATCTCTTTCGGGATAGCTTTTGTCGCCGGCAACATCCTGGTTCCTAATCCCGCTACCGGGATAACGGCTTTTTTGACTTTCGTGTTAATGGCAGCCATTTAAATTCTCCTGGACTGTTCGTGTATTGAACGTGTTCATATTTCTGTATCACATCCCAGTATATCAGTACCCTGACAAGGCCTGGTTCCGAAAAGGATGTGAGTTAACATAATTAAGACAATTACTTATACGAATGGCGACGATAGTACCACCAGCCAACATTAGCGGGTAATGCAATTTTATCCAAAATTATCGTTTGCTCATTCCGCAGACAACATCAACCGCAGCCTTCCACCGGTTCCCCAAATTTGGCATTGCCAGGCATCACATCGCTGACTCAATTGATTCAAATAGGCATTACCTAATGTCCCTAACGGAACGCCATTACTGATTTGAATCTGGTGTTCGCCCGCATTCAACGTCGCATTCAAGCCTGCGGAAACCAGAATGAGATTTTTCAATTCACGATGATAATAGCCGACTAATAGCGGAAACTGACCAGGCAAATTGGCCTGGCGTAGTAAATGGTTTACCTGCTTCAATAACGCGCCTAACTCTGGCAAACGTTGATTTTGGTGCGCAAGCTGTTCCTGTAATAAGCCATTAAACAGCGCACGTAATAACAAAGCGGCAAGGACGCCATTATGTCCAGCTCGGGTTACATCAAGACAATAAAAAGCCAGATCATTTTCCGATAGTGCTGCAATATCAAGTACCAGACCAGGTTTATCAACAGCTACGAGTTGGCGATAATTAACCCGGCAATGGGAAATCTCCTGCTGAACCGGTGGTTGTAATTCTTGCAATAATTTCGCGGCAGCGGTGGGATTATCCACCATTGCATCCCAGTCGCGAAAAAGTCTTTCTTCTTCCTCAACCCGGGAGTTAAACATGCTGGGATAAAGACAAGCAAAAACCATCTCACGCAGGCGATTAAGATCTTTAACCGGTTTCAGCAAAACATCTTCTACCCCCAGGCGTAACGCTTTCGCAATATCTGCCATATTTTCCGTAGCAGAAATCACCAGGACAGGAGTTTGATCCCCCCGGTTACGGATATGCTCCAGCAGTTTTAAGCCATTCATTCTTGGCATTGCAATATCACATATCATCAGATCGGGTGTGAAACCTCCCAGTAGCTCAAGGGCATCCACCCCATCAGCCGCCAGTACCGTTGTCGCTCCCAATGAGGAAAAACACGAATCCAGAAGCGAGCGAAAGACTGGCTCATCTTCAACTATGAGAATCTGTTTTCCGACCAATGGCTGCGTCATGTTCTCTCCCCTGACTGGCTTTATTCAATAGTGACATGCTATTGCCATCAGTGCCTGTCAGAATTAACTTAAGTGTAGATAAAAAATCAGATTAAAACGTTAGTTCGAACCAGCGGTAAAAGTTCATCCATTTTCTTTTCTACCGCCAATTGTCCTGCCGCAATCGCGGCGTTGGCACGATGAAAATCCAGGGTAGATATCTGCGGACATAAAGGTTGAATCAGAATATCAGGCGGGTCTCCAGCCATGCGGTTTCGTTTGAGGCGGTTTTCCAGCACCTGGATTGAGGTAGTCATAATTTCTGTCGCTGTCGGTGCCGTGACAGCCCGGCGCGCAGTAAAACTGCTTAACCGCTCTTTCAGCCGTGCATGCCACGGTAAAGCATCTTCAGTGTCATCATTTTCAGTACTGACATTGAATGAAAGAAGGTCTTGTTGCATCAAGTGCGCATCGTGCTGGAGATCAACCGCTATTACGATATCAGCGCCCATCGCACGCGTGAGGGAAATAGGAATCGGATTAACAACTGCGCCATCAACCAGCCAATAGCCGTTATGAGCAACCGGTGCCATCAGGCCGGGAATGCTGCATGATGCTCGAATAGCAAGATGGAGATCGCCTTCGGTAAACCACAGTTCTCTCCCCGTACTTAAATTTGTGGCGACCGCAGCGAAACGGCGTGAACAATTTTCTATCTCTGTTTCCGGCATAATTTCGCGATACCGATTGAATACACGCTCACCGCGCAGCAATCCGCCACGCTGCCAGGAGAGATCCATCAGCCGTAAAACATCCCAGTAGCTAAAAGAGGTGACCCACTCTTCCAGCGCGGACAGGCGATCACATGCATAGGCTGCGCCCACCAGCGAACCGATTGAACATCCTGCAACGATATCTATTTCAATGCCCATTTCTTTTAGCGCGTTAATGACGCCAATATGCGACCATCCTCGCGCCGCGCCGGATCCTAGCGCCAGCCCTATTTTTATCTTTCTCATTATTCCTGCAAGCTTCCCCTGGAATGCAGCCGTAGCCACATCGCTACTGCTCGGTTAACATAGTGCTACGCAGGCGATTAATACGCCGTTATTGTTTCCAGGGAGATTATTTGTGTCTGAGCTTTGTCCCTGTGGTAGTGCTGTCGAGTATAGCCTATGTTGCCACCCTTATGTGTCTGGTGAAAAGGTTGCACCTGATCCTGAACATCTCATGCGTTCGCGTTACTGCGCTTTTGTGATGCAAGACGCAGATTATTTAATAAAGACCTGGCATCCATCCTGTGGCGCTGCAGCGTTGCGTACCGAATTGATGGCCGGATTTGCGCATACCGAATGGTTGGGGCTGACCGTATTTGAACGCTCATACCATGAAGGTGATGACGTAGGTTATGTTAGTTTCGTCGCTCGATTTACCGAACAGGGTAAAACAGGAGCGATAATTGAACGTTCGCGATTTTTGAAAGAAAACAGTCAGTGGTACTATATTGACGGTACACGTCCACAGTTTGGCCGCAACGATCCCTGCCCTTGTGGTTCAGGTAAAAAATTTAAAAAGTGCTGCGGCCAATAATGGTTGACGGTACGGTTAAGCAAACACTCTCAACAAGGTTTTTCCAGCAATGCATTCACTCCAACGAAAAGTTTTGCGTACCATTTGCCCGGATCAAAAGGGTCTGATCGCGCGTATTACTAATATTTGCTACAAGCACGAGTTAAATATCGTGCAGAACAATGAATTTGTTGATCACCGCACCGGGCGCTTTTTTATGCGCACGGAGCTGGAAGGCATATTTAATGATTCCACCCTGCTGGCGGATCTCGATAGCGCATTGCCGGAAGGTTCTGTGCGTGAGCTCACTCCCGCCGGTCGTCGTCGGATAGTCATTCTGGTCACTAAAGAAGCACATTGCCTTGGCGATCTGCTGATGAAAGCCACTTATGGCGGACTGGATGTGGAAATAGCGGCAGTCATCGGCAACCACGACACTTTGCGTTCACTGGTGGAGCGTTTTGATATCCCGTTTGAACTGGTCAGCCATGAAGGATTAAGTCGTAACGAACACGATCAGAAGATGGCAGATGCTATTGATGCTTATCAGCCTGATTACGTGGTGCTGGCGAAATATATGCGTGTATTAACGCCGGAGTTCGTGGCGCGCTTTCCGAATAAGATTATCAATATTCACCATTCATTCCTGCCGGCATTTATTGGCGCACGCCCGTACCATCAGGCGTATGAGCGCGGGGTGAAGATTATTGGTGCAACAGCACACTACGTAAATGACAATCTGGATGAAGGTCCAATCATCATGCAGGACGTTATTCATGTGGATCATACTTACACTGCTGAAGATATGATGCGGGCAGGTCGTGATGTCGAGAAAAATGTATTAAGCCGCGCGCTTTACCAGGTTTTGGCCCAGCGCGTTTTTGTTTACGGTAACCGGACGATTATTCTTTAATCGCCAGCCAAAAGAACTGGTTGCCTTTAATCCGTTACGGATGAAAATTACGCAACTAGTTCATTTTTCTCAACGTAACACTTTACAGCGGCGTGTCATTTGATATGATGCGCCCCGCTTCCCAATGAGGGAGCAGGCCAGTAAAAAGCATTACCCCGTGGTGGGGTTCCCGAGCGGCCAAAGGGAGCAGACTGTAAATCTGCCGTCATCGACTTCGAAGGTTCGAATCCTTCCCCCACCACCATCTCAAGCGTTACTTTCCCCTGGTGGGGTTCCCGAGCGGCCAAAGGGAGCAGACTGTAAATCTGCCGTCATCGACTTCGAAGGTTCGAATCCTTCCCCCACCACCATCACTTAGTTCTTATCTCAATTCTTAGGCTTCTCACCCATTCGCCGTAAAAATTGCTGCTGTAGCCCCAACAAATCCGATAACGTCAGTAACTGGTAATCCAGCCCCTTCTGCTTTGCGATATCCGCAATAATGCGACTTAACGCCGGATAGTGGCGATGATTCCAGTGGGGAAAAAGATGATGGGTAAGATGCAAATTAATCCCGCCCAACCAATAGCCAAGCGATGCCGGTTGTGGCGTCCAGTCAAAGGTTGTAGCGAAAGTATGAGCCAGCCTGCCCACTGCTATTTTCCCCTCTTCTGGCGGCAACTGGGTATTCCCCTTTGCCCAATGTGTTCCTATGATCAGCATGACAAAGATCAGAGAAGCGAGCATTTGACTGAGCAAATAAATCAGCAGAATAGCCCTAAAACTAAACACATCGGACAATAGCCAGAAAGGAAGCAGCAGGCACATGGCGAAATGCGCCAGTTTGCCGCCTAAAAAATACCCCCAGCCAGTAAAACCACGCAATGCCAGATGCGGCGTTACCGGCGTGAACCCTCCACGATCGAGCCAGTCCACTACCCAGATATACCAGGGAAAGGTTAGCGCCGCGACCAGCGGCCAGTAGCGATGTTGCTGGCGCATAAAAGGTCGCCACCGTTGCCATGGCGTCTGGCGAAGAATGCCATTTTCTGCGGTGTCAGGATCGTAAAATTCGATATTGGTAAAACCGTGATGAAAGCGTACATGGCGCACCCGCCAGCAGTCAGGATCAAGCCCTATCGGAAAAGCAACCATCCGATTAAGCCAGGCATTGGCCTTTTTACCACGCCAAAATGCATCGTGCGAAGCGTCATGCACCACATTGACTGCTAACAACATGGCGCAAAATATCATCGCCAGATACCACAATAGATATAACACCCACTGGCTTTGAGACAACGCCAGTGAATAACAGGATAGGCAAGCAATAATCAGTGTCACCATTTTGGCGAATGCCCATCCGTCGGCATATCGATGATCACCTGATTTTGCCAGATACGCTTTCGTACCCTTTTGCAACTGTTTTACCAGGTGCGGATCATCGGCAGGAAAAGTGATTAACCTGTTGGGATTAAACAGGTTCATAGTGTTTCCTTAGCGACTTACGCCCCACACCACTCACGAATAACACACAATGGGCCAGCAAAACGCCAGCTAATCCCTTCCAGACCAGAGTGCTCCATGAACACATATAAAGAATAAAATAAAGCAGTGACAACGTCACAGAGCACCACAAAATCATTCCCCAACGTTGTCCATCGCCCATGCCCCCCAGAGCTACTGAGCCTGCCACCAGTAACACGAATAATACAGCCTGCTCACTGGTAATATACTCAATGCCATAGCCATATTGCTGGATGTAGCCCAGCACCATCATAAACAGCAGAATAACCCCTGCACCCACAGCCCACGGAGAACTCTGGTATCGGCGTTCAATCGCTTTGCCAACAGAGTGAAACCCCATTAAGCGTAAAAAAGGCAGATTACTTTCGCGCATCGGATTACAGGATAATCGACTATTTTTTACGCCATAGGCAACATTGCCATGATCCGGCCCGGCGCTATACGAACCAAAAAGTTTATCCCACAACAAAAAGGTGCCACCGTAATTGGTATCGGCATATTGTTTTTCATTCAAATGATGGATGCGATGGTGAGAAGGCGTGATCAGCACCTTTTCCAGCCAACCCAGTTTCGGCGTTAGCGCATTATGGTTAAAAAACTGCCAACTGTAATGCGCGATGGAAACTGCCAGAAAGACACTTAGTGGTACTCCAAGCAGCGCCAGCAGCATAAAAAACGGAATTGAGGTCAATGAGGAGTACCACGAGTTACGTACACCTAATGACAGGTTGTAGTGTTCCCCCTGATGATGCACTACATGAACCGCCCACAGCGGGCGCACCTCGTGATGCCATCGATGTAGCCAGTAAAAACCGAAATCCCACACCAGCAAAGTAAACAGCCACAGCAGGATCACGGGCGCATTATCAAACAGCCCAAAGCTAAAGTGATTGACCACCAGGCTATAGCAGAGTACTTCCAGGCAGCGAAATAGCCACAGCATCATATGTCCGGAGTTGATATTGAAAATAACGTCCAGCCAGTCGATTTTCTGTCGTCCTGATACTTGCAATACTCCGGCTTCGACTAACACAAATAACATCATCAGGATAATAGGGGTTAATAAGTCACTCATGATTCATATTCCTTTCTCGCCTGTCGCGCATATCCAGCCACGCAGCTATCCAACCGCAAATCGACGCCAACATCACGCCACCGACTAAATCAATAAATAAATGCCTGCGTAATTGCAGAATTGAAAAGGCGATAGCTATCGCCCAAACCACGCTCATCAGCGTCAGCCAACGGTTCCCCTTTTTGGCTATTGCCCATACTGTCAACAGCGTGAGCGCAGCGTGTAAAGAAGGGAAACAGTTCTGGCTTGAGTCAATCGCTATCAGCCCGTTTAGTGCACCCGCAGATACCCCAGACTGCACAAACGGGGGATATTGCATTGTTGTGGGCCAGAGAAGATAAAACACACCAGCCGCCAGTGCCGAAAGTTGCATTGACCGGGCCAGCCAGCGCAGGTGGGAAAGTGGTGTTGATAAATAGCCTAACGGTACAACAAGAAAAAACGAGAGATACAACCACACGGCTGAAGGGGAAAATGGAATCAGATTATCAATCACGGAAGGCGTTAATTGACATCCCTCACCTTGCAGGCGATCGCTAAAGTTGTAGATAACCCCAACAGTTCCCCAGCCAAACAGCATCTGTTTCAGGCGTCGCAACAGATTGCTCATTCCCGCCCCCACTGACGCACAATCCGCCGCCGCTTGGCTGTAAAAGCAACGGGCACAGTTTGCGATTCCAGCGACCATATCAGTTGCTCTACCGCGATATTCTGGCGCATAAACAAGGCATTCAACGCCTCCCGACAATGCTCCAGCATCCGCAGTTCGCAATCAGCTAATAACGTCAACTGTGCTGCTCCGGTTTGTAGCAGTCGATAATCGGCTGTTAGCGGCAACGTCATCGCCAGCACACGACTACAGGCATCGGCAAAAACGGTCTGAACATCACCAGATCTTGTCGGCAGTTGCAGTTGATCATCCTGCCGCCCTTCGATACGCGCAATCGCCATTGTCGCGCTGCCACAGGGGCATGGCTGTTCGCTTGCCACCAACACGTCATCAAGTCGATAACGCACCACCGGTTGTGTGGTGCGAGTAAAGTCAGTGACGATCGGTACGAAACGGCGTTCATCCAGCCATTGTGGTTCAACGTGAATAAATTCTTCATTGAGATGTAACGTGCCACAACGGCAGGTAGAAGCGAGAACCCCTTCTGTCGCCTGATAAATTTCGCCCACATTGTTGAACACGCTGCGCAGTAATTCCCTGTCCTGCGGCTCCAGAACTTCCGCCACCGAAACCACTTTTTTGACCTTCAGCGTCAAATCTCCCGCAATGACCGCCAGCGCGAGTGCGCGTAATACCTGAGCTGGTGCGACAATGATCGTAGGCGAACGTTGTTCCAGCCGTTTGGTTTGCGCCTGGAATGGCGCTAACAGATCGTAAAAATCGAGGCTTAACCAGCGATTATTCACACTTTGATAGAGGTTGTTATCTGCTCGCAGAAACAGTGCTACTCGCTCTTTGGCAAACAATCCATCGGGCAACACTTTTGCCAGCACACCTGCGGCCCAAATCTGCTGCTCCTGTGAGCTAACGACAAAAAGCCCACGACGCCCCGATGTGCCAGATGAAAGTCCAACGCTGAACTTGCCAACACAGGGTTTAAAATCACGGCTCTGCTCACTGCGCATCGCACAGGCGAGAAGCTCATCGCGCTTTAAACCTGCGGTATTCATCTCATCGAAATGCGTCATCATTAACGCTTTGTCCATCAATGGCCACTGGTTAAAGGGCAACGCCAGATAACGCTGAAACCACAGACTTTTAGACAAGGTATTTTGCCGGAACAAATGCAACCTTTTTGCTTGCCAGTTTTCCAGCGCCTGACGATCGGTAAAATGCAGCCTGCGGGTACGAAAGTAGCGCCAGAGCAACATCAGCGGGATCATAGTTCCCCCTCGTGGCATAATCGAATATCCACTGCGCCGTTTTGCCAAAGCTGATGTAATTGCCCAAGCGTGCGGTAGTAGGCGTGGCTGTCAGACATAACCAGATGCGCCAGCGGTGACGGCCCACGCAGTTCCCGATAACTAGCAGGTGCCCACGCGGCATCGGCAGCCAGTAAAATCCAGCCGTCATCAGTAAGAACAAACGCCCCAATGTGTCCGGCAGCATGGCCCGGCAGCGGTACAAGAATGACTTCACCACGGCTTTCTGGTAGCAAGTAACCATGCTCAAACGGTGCCAGTTGTGCGGGCAAACTTACCGCTTCAAAACTTTCAATAAAACGGAGTGAGGACTCAAAACTCTCCGGGATTAGCCCTGGCACAAAGGCCTGGCGCAGCGACACCACGCAGAGTTCTTACCTGCCGCCAGCCTTCACCAGAACAGATGCAGGCGACATTAGGGAAATCTCGCAGGCCAGCAATATGATCGGCGTGAAAATGCGACAGAATAATCGTATCAACATCTTTCGCCATCAGTCCCTGTGCGGAGAGTTGCCGTACCAGCGATTGTTGCGGATCGAAATATACCGGAGTGACCTGACGATAAAAGCGAAATACGCCGGCTTGCGTGTAATGTGCAAACCACGAAGAATAGCCGGTGTCCCACAGCCAGCGTTTCTCACCCGCTTCCAGCAGCCACGCACGGGCGGGGAATTTACACACTTTCAGCCCTGCCCCTTTCAGCGCAATACAGCCAATATGTGTACACCAGCCCGTTTCAAATGCGGTTATTTTTGCCATGTTCCCTCAGCCATTGTCCCGTGATTGCAATACCTTGTTCCATCGAAAAGCGCGGGTGATATCCCAGCTCTGTAATGGCCTTTTGCGCACTCAGCGTCATATCAAAACAGAGTGTTCCGGCGCTGTAACGTGTGATGACAGGTTCCTGATTAACGCATTTCCCGTACAGTTCCAGGCCTCGCGCAACCACAGAAAGCAATGGCCAGGGAACGGCAGCAATTCGGTAGCTCAAGCCCAATTGCTGGTGCAGCAAGGCGTCAAGCATTACAGATAATTTCTGCGGCTGATGATTGCTGATGTTGTAAATACTGCCCGAGCGTAAGCCTGCAACCTGCGTTGCCAGTTGCATGGCATACACCACGTTCTGCACGAAAGTGAGATCCAGTAACGCTTCACCACCCCGCGGCAAACGTAAGCAGCCGCCGCCCTGTTGCAGTTGCTGCATCAGACGGGGAACAATCACCTGGTCATGAGGGCCAAACAAACCACGGGGACGCAAAAGAATAAACCTCGTGGCAGGATATTGAGCTACTGCCTTGGCAATAACCTGCTCAGCGGCGTATTTACTGCGGGCGTAATAGCTGGAGAATGCTCGCGCAAGATAGGTTTCTTGCAAGTCATAGTGATGTTGAAAATCAAAGTAAACCGCAGGCGTAGAGATATGGATAAACCGGGGGATCCTCAGCCTGCCTGCCGCCTGTGCCAGAGTGTGGGTCGCTTTGACATTGGCGAGCCAGAATGCCGTTTTGTTGCCCCAGGGCGAAGACTTCGCCGCACAGTGCCAGACAGCATCGCAGCCTTCTACCAGCCGTGCGCAATCATCCTCAGTTGCCAGGGTTAAATCGAGAGCCACAAACTGTGCGCCTGCGCTTGTCAGATTTTTACCGACCTCGCAATTTCGCCCTGTTGCCACTACCGACACCCCCGATTGCAACAAATATTGCACGGCATTTCGCCCCAGGCCGCTGGTTGCCCCCGTCACGAGGATCTTCACGGTAAAAGCACCAGACCAGCCAGTGTTAATCCTGCTGCCGTGCCAATCAACATCGCAGGTCTACCTGCAGTGAAACGACCGCTAATCACCGCTTCATGCAGCGCTGTGGGTATAGAGGCCGCCACCTGATTGCCGTAGAAACGGTAGACATCGACGAGCGCGGGTCCCGGCACTTGCAGCCGTTTTCGCATATGTTCAAGGGATAGATGACTGGCCTGGTGAGGAACGACCGTGCCGATATCACTCAGTCGCAGGTCGCTTTTTTGCAGTAAGCGCGAAAAATAATCTTCAATAAGCGAAGAGGCAAAACGAAACAGCGGTTTCCCCTGCATATGAAAAAGAAAGTCGCTGTTACTGACGCCTGAGCGTGGATTACACCGCGTGCCGCCAGCGCGTATTTCACATAGTTCGCTGCCTTCGGGGTACATTTCGATCAGGCTGGCAATAATCCCGCTGCGACCATTGCCCCGCTCAACAATCGCGCACGCCGCACCATCACCAAAAATTAATGACGATTCTTCATGGTTCCAGTCAATACCGCGTGAAGCGATATCCGCCGAAACGATGGCGATCCGCCGATATGCTCCGCTGTTTAATAATCCGGCAGCCACTTCCAGTGCAGAAATAAAGCTAACGCAACTGCTGTTGATATCAAACCCGGCAATGCCTGCAGGCATGGCTGCGGCTTTGAGAATATGAATTGCGCTACAGGGTAATGCCTGTACAGCAACGGCTGACGCACAAATTAACAGATCAATATCACACGGTTTTAACGCAGCAGTCGACAACGCATTATGCAAAGCTTCTGCTGCCAGTTCGGCCTGACTGGCGTCGTTACTGGCGAAATAACGCCAGCAAATGCCGGAACGTCGCTCAACATAGCCCGCAGGTTTATTTAGCTGAACATCCAGTTGTTGAGAAGTGATTTTATTCGGTGGTAAGGCGATCCCCGTGGCGATTATTTTTAACGCCGCGGAGATCGTCGGTTGATTAGGTCGATCCACGGTCAGTGCTCCTTCACTGCTCCAGGGGGACCTATCATAGAGGTGGGATACGTTTCCCTACAATCCGAAAAAATTGACAGTGTGTAACTGGCAATTTCAGCAGGCTGACAACGTACTCTGCGTTATGCCGGATGCGGCGTGAGGCCTACAAAAATGAGCTAATTCCATATATTGCAGAATTCTCGTAGGCCTGATAAGCGCAGCGCATCAGGCACTTTGCCATTTTGCGCCAGACGACTTATTTTTCTGGCTTAGTGGCGAGCACGCACCAACTGATACTTACGCGTCAAATACTCTACCGGTACGCTCCAGATGTGTACCAAACGCGAGAACGGGAACAGCAGGAATAAAGTCATTCCCAGCACCAGGTGCAGACGGAAAATAAACGCCACACCGTCGAGGTGTTGAGAAGCGCCACCGTGGAAGGTCACTACTGACTGCGCCCAACCAACCAGTTTCATCATCTCACTACCGTCCATATGCTGAGCGGAGAATGGAATGGTCAGCAAACCCAGTGCACACTGGATGACTAACAGTGACAGGATCAGGATGTCTGCTCCGGTAGTGGTTGCACGCACGCGCGGGCTGAACAGACGGCGTTTCAGTAACAGCACACCGCCAATCAGGCACAGCACGCCGCTGGCACCACCAGCAAACATCGCCATTTTCTGTTTCACTTCAATCGGCAGCCACGCTTCGTAAACCCAGTGCGGCGTCAGCATACCGAGGAAGTGACCGACAAAAATCCCCAGAATCCCGATATGGAACAGGTTCGACGCCAGGTTCATCCCTTTGCGATCCAGCATCTGGCTGGACGCCGCGCGCCAGGTGTACTGCCCGTAGTCATAGCGCAGCCAGCTACCAATCAGGAAGACCGCCCCTGCAATGTACGGGTAGATATCAAAGAAGAACATATTCAGGAATTGCATTAGTGCTGTCCTCCGGTGGTGATATTCAGATATTGCGGCGCGACGGCACCCGCAAAGCGACGTTGATGGGCAGTGATTGCCGAATCACCGCAGCCTTTGTCAGCAAAGAACTTAACCTGCTCTTCTTCCCAGACGGCATCCAGCGCCTGCGGCGTATCATCGCGTGCTTCATCGGCAATTTTTTCCGCCACTTTGTCGCTGTCGATAGCGGTATTCGCCAGTTTGAGCAGCAAATCAAACAACACCGCGTAGCGGCTCTCACGCTGTTGCAGACGAGCACTCAGCAACGCCAGAATCGGCGCAATGTCCTGCAAGCCCCCTACCGCTTCGCTTTTCGGCAACTGCGCCAGATACTCCAGATACAGCGGCAGATGATCCGGCAATTCACGGCTATTTAGCTGCAAGCCGTGCTGCTCGTACTGCGCCAACAGGTCAACCATTGCCTGGCCACGATCGCGGGATTCGCCATGAACATGTTCGAACAGCAGTAGCGATGTGGCGCGACCACGGTCAAACAGTTCGCTGTACTGCGCCTGCGCATCCAGCGGATCAAGCGCGGTTAAATCACGCAGGAAAATGCCCAGCGCATGGGCATCTTCTTTCTGTAAGTTTTCCGACGCGGCAATAGCCTCAAACATCTCTTGTTGATGCTGCCACAAGGCAGCATCCGGATATTCAAGGAGGCGCGAAACAATCACGAGTTCGATCATGGATGCGGCTCCGTTTTGCTGGTCACGTCGATGGCATCGATACGGCGGCTGTTGAACAGATTAAATTTCGTATCTGAGCCGTGGCAGCCGTCACCAAAGGTAAAGCCGCAGCCATTTTTCTCCGGGAAAGCTTCCCGCGCCAGTTCACGATGGCTGCTCGGCACCACAAAGCGATCTTCATAGTTAGCAATTGCCAGATAACGGTACATCTCCTGCGCCTGAGCTTCGGTCAGACCGACCTCTTCCAGCGCACGGGTATCGACTTTACCGTCAACGGTTTCAGCTCGTTTGTAATGACGCATTGCCAGCATACGTTTCAGCGCGAGCAGCACCGGTTGGGTATCACCGGCGGTCAGCAGATTCGCCAGATACTGAACCGGGATACGCAGACTTTCAACGTCTGGCAGAATGCCGTTGCTACCCAGTTCGCCCGCATCTGCCGCAGACTGAATCGGTGACAGAGGCGGAACGTACCAGACCATCGGCAGCGTGCGATATTCCGGATGCAGCGGCAGCGCCAGCTTCCACTCCATCGCCATTTTATAAACCGGCGACTGCTGTGCCGCTTCAATAACACTCAACGGAATACCGTCCTTAATTGCCTGCTCAATGACTTTCGGATCGTTCGGATCGAGGAACACTTCCAGTTGGCGCTGGTAGAGATCTTTCTCGTTCTCGGTGCTGGCTGCACGTTCAATAGCGTCCGCATCGTACAGCAGCACGCCGAGATAACGGATACGACCCACGCAGGTTTCTGAACACACGGTCGGCTGACCCGCTTCAATACGCGGATAACAGAAAATGCATTTCTCAGACTTACCGCTCTTCCAGTTGAAGTAGATTTTTTTGTACGGGCATCCGGTGATGCACATACGCCAGCCACGGCATTTATCCTGATCGATCAGGACGATGCCATCTTCTTCACGCTTGTAGATCGCACCGCTCGGGCAGGTCGCCACACATGCCGGGTTCAGACAGTGTTCGCACAGGCGCGGCAGATACATCATGAAGGTGTTTTCGAACTGGCTATACATCGCCTTCTGGATGTTGTCGAAGTTCTTGTCTTTCGCCAGTTTGTCAAATTCGCCGCCCAGGTCATCTTCCCAGTTCGGCCCTTTTTCGATTTTCGCCATCCGTTCGCCAGTAATCAGCGAACGCGGACGAGCAATCGGCTGCGATTTGCTGCCTTCCGGCGCGGTATGCAGGTTCTGATAGTCAAAATCGAACGGCTCGTAATAATCGTCGATCCCCGGCAGATGCGGGTTAGCGAAGATTTTACCCAACAACATGGCGCGGTTACCCATGCGCGGTTGCAGTTTGCCGTTGATTTTACGGATCCAGCCGCCTTTATATTTTTCCTGGTTTTCCCAGTCGGTCGGGAAACCCTGACCCGGCTTGGTTTCAACGTTGTTGAACCACGCGTACTCCACGCCTTCGCGGCTGGTCCAGACGTTTTTACAGGTAACTGAACAGGTGTGGCAGCCGATGCACTTATCGAGATTCAGCACCATGCCGACTTGTGAACGAATTTTCATTTTACGCTCTCCTGTACCTGGTCATTGCCTTCGCCATCTAACCAGTCAATGTTCTTCATCTTACGCACTACAACAAACTCATCGCGGTTAGAACCTACGGTGCCGTAGTAGTTAAAGCCGTATGCCAGATGGGCATAGCCACCGATCATATGCGTCGGTTTCGGCGTAATACGGGTGACCGAGTTATGGATGCCCCCACGCTGTTGGGTGATTTCTGAACCAGGCAAGTTAACGATACGTTCCTGCGCGTGGTACATCATGGTCATCCCTGCCGGAACACGCTGGCTGACAACCGCACGGGCAGTTAGCGCACCGTTGCTGTTGAAGACTTCAATCCAGTCGTTATCGGCAATACCCAGCTCTTTCGCATCAGCTTCGCTCAGCCAGACCACCGGGCCACCGCGACCTAAGGTCAGCATCAGCAGGTTGTCGCTGTAAGTGGAGTGGATCCCCCACTTCTGGTGCGGCGTCAGGAAGTTGAGGGCTTTTTCCGGATTACCGTTGGATTTCTGCCCCATCACTTCTTTCACCGAACGGGTGTCGATCGGCGGACGATAGACCAGCAGGCTTTCACCGAAATCACGCATCCACTGATGATCCTGATACAACTGCTGGCGACCAGAGAGCGTGCGCCACGGAATCAACTCGTGAACGTTGGTGTAACCGGCGTTGTAAGAAACGTGTTCATCTTCCAGACCAGACCAGGTCGGGCTGGAGATAATTTTACGCGGCTGTGCCTGAATATCGCGGAAGCGGATCTTCTCGTCTTCTTTATTCAGCGCCAGATGCGTATGGTCACGACCAGTAAACTCACTCAGTGCCGCCCAGGCTTTCACGGCTACCTGACCGTTGGTTTCTGGTGCCAGCGTCAGGATCATTTCTGCCGCATCAATCGCCGTGTTGAGCATCGGCTGGCCTTTCGCCGGACCTTCCGCTTTGGTGTAGTTGAGCTTACGCAGCAGATCCATCTCGCTCTGGGTGTTCCAGGCGATACCTTTACCACCGTTGCCGATTTTCTCCATCAGCGGACCGATAGAGGTAAAGCGTTCGTAAGTTGCCGGATAATCGCGCTCTACGACCATAATGTGCGGTGCGGTTTTACCTGGGATCAGGTCGCATTCGCCTTTTTTCCAGTCTTTTACATCCAGCGGCTGCGCCAGTTCAGCGGCAGAATCGTGCTGGATCGGCAGCGTGACGATGTCGGTTTCTTTACCCAGATGACCAACGCACACTTCGGAGAATTTCTTCGCGATGGCTTTGTAGATTTCCCAGTCACTTTTCGCTTCCCAGGCCGGATCGACCGCCGCAGACAGCGGGTGAATAAACGGATGCATATCCGAAGTATTCATGTCGTCTTTTTCGTACCAGGTTGCAGTCGGCAAAATGATGTCGGAGTAGAGACAGGTGCTAGACAGACGGAAGTCCAGCGTCACCACCAGATCCAACTTGCCTTCCAGACCGTTGTCCTGCCAGTCCACTTCTTCCGGCTTCACTCCGCCCTGCTGCCCCAGATCTTTGCCCTGGATACCATGTTCCGTCCCCAGCAGGTACTTGAGCATAAACTCGTGACCTTTACCGGAAGAACCCAGCAGGTTAGAACGCCAGATGAACAGGTTACGCGGATGGTTTTTGCCGTTTTCCGGCTGCTCCGCAGCAAAACGAATGGAACCGTCTTTCAGGGATTTCACCGTATAGTCAACCGGATTCATCCCGGCTTTTTCTGCTTCACGTGCGATGGTCAGCGGGTTAGTGCCTAACTGCGGAGCAGATGGCAGCCAGCCCATACGTTCAGCACGCACGTTAAAGTCGATCATGTGGCCGGTATAACGGGATTTATCCGCCAGCGGTGACAGCAGCTCTTCCGCCGTGACGGTTTCATAACGCCACTGGCTGGAGTGGTTATAGAAATAAGAGGTACTGTTCATATGACGTGCCGGACGCTGCCAGTCAAGGGCAAACGCCAACGGCTGCCAGCCGGTTTGCGGACGCAGTTTTTCCTGACCTACGTAGTGTGCCCAGCCGCCGCCGCTCTGACCGACACAACCGCAGAAAATCAGCATGTTGATCAGACCACGATAGTTCATATCGAGGTGATACCAGTGGTTCAGACCGGCACCAACGATAATCATCGAACGACCGTGCGTTTTATCAGCGTTGTCAGCAAATTCACGGGCTATACGGATAATTTGCGAACGTGAGACACCGGTGATCTTCTCAGCCCAGGCCGGAGTGTAGGCTTTCACATCGTCATAGCTGGTTGCGCAGTTGACGTCGTTCAGACCACGTTCCAGGCCATAGTTTGCCAGCGTCAAGTCATAAACCGTAGTCACCAGCGCGGTGCTGCCATCAGCCAGTTGCAGGCGTTTCACCGGCAGTTTGTGCAGCAGAACGTTTTCCAGTTCCACTTTGTTAAAGTGTTCAGTGCCGTCGCCGCCAAAGTACGGGAAGCCCACTTCAGCAATCTCATCCTGGCTACCCAGCAGGCTAAGTTGCAGTTCGGTTTCTTCGCCGGTTTTGCCGTCACGTTGCTCCAGATTCCATTTGCCCTTCTCGCCCCAGCGGAAGCCAATAGAACCATTCGGCGCGACCATTTCGCCTTGCGTATTAAAGGCCACGGTTTTCCATTCAGGATTGTTTTCCTGGCCCAGCGCGTCAACCAGATCAGCGGCACGCAGCATACGACCCGCAGCGTAATAACCATCGCGTTCTTCCAGCATCACCAGCATCGGCATGTCGGTGTAGCGACGCACATAGTCGGTGAAATACTGACTTGGGTTATCAAGATGGAACTCACGCAGCATTACGTGGCCCATCGCCAGCGCCATCGCCGCATCGGTGCCTTGTTTCGGTGCCAGCCACAGGTCGCACAGTTTAGCGATCTCAGCATAGTCAGGCGTTACGGCAACGGTTTTGGTGCCTTTGTAACGCACTTCGGTAAAGAAGTGAGCATCTGGAGTACGGGTCTGCGGAACGTTAGAACCCCAGGCAATGATGTAGCTGGAGTTGTACCAGTCAGCAGATTCCGGCACGTCAGTCTGCTCCCCCCAGGTTTGCGGAGAAGCTGGAGGCAGGTCGCAGTACCAGTCATAGAAGCTTAAGCAAGTACCGCCAATCAGGGAGAGATAGCGGGCACCCGATGCGTAAGAAACCATCGACATTGCCGGGATTGGCGAGAAACCAGCAACACGGTCCGGACCGTAGTTTTTGATGGTGTAAACGTTAGACGCGGCGATCAGTTCGTTCACTTCCTGCCAGGAAGAACGAACAAAACCACCGCGTCCACGCGCTTGCTTAAAGCTTTTCGCCTTATCGGCGTCTTCAATAATAGAAGCCCATGCCTCAACCGGATCGCTATGCAGCGCTTTCGCTTCACGCCACATTTTCATCAGGCGTTTGCGCATCATCGGGTATTTCAGGCGGTTGGCGCTATAGAGATACCAGGAATAGCTGGCACCGCGCGGGCAGCCGCGAGGTTCATGGTTTGGCAGATCCGGACGGGTACGCGGATAGTCAGTCTGCTGGGTTTCCCAGGTCACCAGACCGTTTTTAACGTAGATTTTCCAGCTACAGGAGCCGGTGCAGTTTACCCCGTGGGTAGAGCGGACGATTTTGTCATGCTGCCAACGCTGGCGATATCCATCCTCCCAGTCACGGTTGGTATTGAGAAGCTGGCCATGCCCATCGGCAAAGGTTTCACCCTTCTGTTTGAAGTAGCGAAACCGGTCCAGGAATTTACTCATCGGTTTTCTCCTGTGGGAGCCTGTCGGCTCTCTGATAAATCGACATTGCTAATGTTTAAAATGAAGGTAACGCTCTGAAACGTCGTGGGAATTGATAACGATCAAGTGTGGAGGGGATGAAAAATAAAGTAATTTCCTAATATACCCCTTTGGGGTAATTAAAATGTTTCACCTAACATATTGTAAGTTAATGACTTTTACATCTAAGCACATTTAAACGCTTCGGATTTTTATACAGGTGGGTATTAAGGAGTATCCCCCATGGATGACATATTAATGATGCTTAATGACGCCGTTGAAATAATTATCTCTCTGGAAGGATGTTGTAACTAAATGACAAATAAAAAAAGCGCGACATTACGCCGCGCAAAGGATAATCAAATATTACGATTTATTTTTTAGAATGCCGACCATATACCACCCAGGTAATTACCACGCAGGCGATATAGAAAATCAAAAATACTTTCATTGCACCGACTGGCGAACCCGCTAATGCCAGTGAGCTACCGAACGCTTTCGGGATAAAGAAGCCACCGATAGCACCAATGGCAGAGATAAAGCCCAGCGCCGCTGCAGTGTCGGTTGCAGCCTCACGCATAGCGCGTTCGTCAGAACCACCTTCTGCTTTCACGCGATCCATCGTCAGTTTACGGAAAATCACGGAAATCATCTGGAAGGTGGAACCACTCCCCAACCCCGCCGTCAGGAACAGCGCGAGGAAGACCGCGAAGAACGCCATGAAACTTCCGCCCTGCCCGTCAGTCGGTAAGGTGAGGAACAGCAGGCCGCTGAAAATCGCCATCAGGACAAAGTTCACCAGCGTTACACGGGTGCCGCCGAGACGGTCAGACAGAGCCCCCCCCGCAGAACGTGCCAGTGCGCCAATAAACGGTCCGAAGAAGGCGTAGTGCAGAATCTGCACATCCGGGAACTGCGTTTTTGACAGCATGGCAAAACCCGCAGAGAAGCCGATGAAGGAGCCGAAAGTCGCCAGATACAGCAGGCTCATAATCCACAGATGACCCCGTTTGAGTACCGGCAACTGCTCCTTGATGGAGGCTTTCGAGGTAGCAAGGTCGTTCATGCCAAACCACGCCGCAATGGTGAAGATGGCGAGGAACGGCACCCATATCCAGGAGGCGTTAGCCAGATACAATTCGCTGCCATCCGGTTGTGTTACGCCCTGGCTACCAAATGCAGCAAAAATCGACAGTGATACCACCAGCGGAGCAACCAACTGCATAACGCTGACGCCCATGTTACCCAGACCACCATTCAGGCCCAGCGCGCCACCCTGTTTCTGCTTCGGAAAGAAGAAGCTGATGTTTGCCATACTGGAAGCGAAGTTCGCGCCAGCAAAGCCGCACAGCAGAGAAATGATGATAAATACGCTGTATGGCGTAGTGGTATCCTGCACGGCAAAACCCAGCCAGACACAAGGAATAATCAGAATACCAGTACTAAACGCCGTCCAGCGACGCCCACCGAAGATTGGAACCATAAAGGAGTATGGCACCCGCAATAATGCGCCAGAAACCGAAGGTAGTGCGGTTAAAAGAAATAGCTGATCGGTCGTAAAATTAAAGCCGACTTTCGGTAAGTTCACCGCGACAGCACTGAATAACATCCATACGCAAAACGCCAGCAGCAGACAGGGAACGGAAATCCACAGGTTGCGGCTGGCAATACGTTGACCGCGTTGTTGCCAGAACGCAGGATCTTCCGGTCGCCAATCTGTAATGACAGCTCCAGTAGCCCTTTCGGGGGCGGATGAGTGACTCATAGACACCTCTGATACTCGTTTCGATGTCTGCCACCTTAGTGGCTGTAGCTAAAGGTAATTTGATATAAATCAAACGACAATATAACTTTATCTATCATTGATATTTATCATTACCCATAGTGAGTACAGAGATTTCATAAAAATTATGAGATTTTTCACGGCGCTGTAAAATCCCTACCCTTACTGATGTAAAACGCCTAACCACACGGCAAATAAGGAGTAACTCTTTCCGGGTATGGGTATACTTCAGCCAATAGCTGAGAATAATGCCATTTCAGAATGTATCATCACATTCATTAAGGTTATTGCTCATTCAAAGCCTGAAGGAAGAGGTTTACATGCTTAAACGTTGTCTCTCTCCGCTCACCCTGGTCAATCAGGTTGCGCTTATTGTTTTGCTTTCTACCGCTATTGGACTGGCGGGGATGGCGGTTTCTGGCTGGCTGGTGCAAGGCGTTCAGGGCAGCGCTCATGCCATCAACAAAGCAGGATCGCTGCGTATGCAAAGTTACCGCCTGCTGGCAGCGGTGCCATTAAGCGAGAAAGACACGCCGTTGCTAAAAGAGATGGAGCAAACCGCCTTTAGCCCAGAATTAAGCCGTGCCGCAGAACGCGACGGGCAACAGGAACAACTAAAAAGTTTGCAGGAGTACTGGCGCAATGAACTCGTTCCAGGACTATTACGTGCGCAAACCAGAGAAACCGTATCGGCAGACGTCAGTCAGTTTGTTGCCGGGCTGGATCAGTTAGTCTCAGGTTTTGATCACACCACTGAAATGCGCATTGAGACGGTAGTGATGGTCCACCGGGTGATGGCGGTGTTTATGACATTGCTCTTGGTCTTCACCATTATCTGGCTGCGAGCGCGACTGCTGCAACCGTGGCGGCAATTGCTGGCGATGGCGAGTGCGGTAAGTCACCGTGATTTTAGCCAGCGGGCACATATCAGCGGTCGCAATGAAATGGCGATGTTAGGAACAGCGCTGAACAATATGTCTGCGGAACTGGCGGAGAGTTATGCCGTACTTGAGCAGCGAGTACGGGAAAAAACCGCCGGTCTGGAACATAAAAATCAGATCCTCTCTTTTTTGTGGCAGGCTAACCGTCGTTTGCATTCTCGCGCCCCGCTGTGTGAACGCCTGTCTCCCGTACTCAACGGCTTACAAAATTTAACCCTACTGCGTGATATCGAACTGCGGGTGTATGACACTGAAGATGAAGAGAACCATCAGGAGTTCACCTGCCAGTCGGATATGACCTGCGACGACAAAGGCTGCCAACTCTGCCCGCGCGGCGTATTACCTGTTGGCGATCGCGGCACGACCCTGAAATGGCGACTGACCGATTCTCATATGCAGTACGGAATTTTGCTGGCGACTCTGCCGCAGGGCCGCCATCTAAGCCATGATCAACAGCAACTGGTGGATACGCTGGTTGAGCAATTAACCGCCACTCTGGCACTGGATCGCCATCAGGAACGCCAGCAGCAGTTGATCGTGATGGAAGAGCGTGCCACCATTGCGCGCGAACTGCATGATTCTATTGCCCAATCTCTCTCTTGCATGAAGATGCAGGTGAGTTGTTTACAGATGCAAGGCGACGCGCTGCCAGAAAGCAGCCGCGACCTGTTAAGCCAGATCCGTAACGAACTGAATGCTTCCTGGGCGCAGTTGCGTGAGCTGCTCACCACATTCCGTTTACAGCTCACCGAACCGGGGTTACGCCCGGCACTGGAAGCAAGTTGTGAAGAATACAGCGCCAAATTTGGCTTTCCGGTGAAGCTGGATTACCAATTGCCACCGCGCCTGGTGCCTTCGCATCAGGCAATCCATCTGTTGCAAATTGCCCGTGAGGCATTAAGTAACGCCCTCAAACATTCGCAAGCGAGCGAGGTCGTGGTAACAGTGGCGCAAAACGATAATCAGGTCAAACTGACCGTCCAGGATAACGGCTGCGGAGTGCCTGAAAATGCCATCCGCAGCAATCACTACGGCATGATAATTATGCGTGACCGTGCGCAAAGTCTGCGTGGCGACTGCCGCGTCCGCCGTCGTGAATCAGGTGGCACCGAAGTGGTGGTCACTTTTATTCCCGAAAAAACTTTCACAGACGTCCAAGGAGATACCCATGAGTAATCAGGAACCGGCTACTATCCTGCTGATCGACGATCACCCGATGCTGCGAACTGGCGTAAAACAGCTTATCAGCATGGCCCCCGATATCACCGTGGTTGGCGAAGCAAGTAATGGCGAGCAGGGTATTGAACTGGCGGAATCTCTCGATCCGGATCTGATTCTGCTTGATCTGAATATGCCCGGCATGAACGGTCTGGAAACGCTGGATAAACTGCGTGAAAAATCTTTATCCGGTCGCATTGTGGTATTCAGCGTCTCTAACCATGAAGAGGACGTGGTCACCGCCCTGAAACGCGGCGCAGATGGCTATCTGTTAAAAGATATGGAGCCGGAAGATCTGTTGAAAGCGTTACATCAGGCTGCTGCTGGCGAAATGGTATTAAGCGAGGCGTTAACCCCCGTTCTGGCCGCCAGCCTGCGTGCTAACCGCGCGACTACTGAACGCGACGTCAACCAGTTAACGCCGCGCGAGCGCGATATTTTGAAGCTGATTGCTCAGGGCTTACCGAATAAGATGATTGCCCGCCGCCTGGACATCACAGAAAGCACGGTAAAAGTACATGTGAAGCACATGCTGAAAAAAATGAAGCTCAAATCTCGTGTGGAAGCCGCGGTATGGGTGCATCAGGAACGTATTTTCTGATTATGGTTCCCAGCGCAGTTCGTCCTTTGCCATCGCATCGAAAGGTTCGGCAAGCGTTAGCGTGATCTCATTGGAGGAGACACGCTGTCCCTGGTTATCTTCCACCACCACCGACAATCGCCAGTGATTGCTCGCCCCTTCCCCGCTCTGCCAGTCCGGCATGATCAGCGTCCAGCCATCCGTACTGTTGGCAGTTGCTCCCGACGTCAGACTTAACATCTGCGTATCTCCCTGCCAGATCAATTGGCGAATACCGTAACGACTGTGGATTTGTAATTTCAGCGGTACAGATTCGCCGGGTTTAAGATCCCAGGGCGGCGTCGCCAGAAACACCGTTAAAGTTTTACGCTGATGATACTCAATAACCGGCAAATTATTTCGCTGCGGATTGTCATAGCGACTACCGCGCAGCGACTGACTTTCCGCAACTTCACCAGCAGACAGTTGTTTATTGAGCGGCACGCCAAAACGGTAGTTAATATTCAGTCCGAGGTTATTTTGGCGTTCTCCACTTTCGCCTTGTTTATGCTGGGCGGTCACTGTGACGAGTGGCACAGGTGTGTAATTTAGCCCCAGACTCAAGGCAACTGGATTGTGATACCCCGTGCCAGAGTTAAACAGATCAACACTCTGGCCAAAATATTGTTCGACGCTGACGCTGGTGTTGATATGTTGGTAAAACGGCATTCGCATTCGGGCGGTCAGATCGTAACCGCGCGCCATACGTTGCTCAAGCGAAGCTGTCTGTTCACGCCATGAGGCAAAAGGCTGATAATAATTTGCCGACAGGCGCAGATATTCTCCCCAGGCTTCAGCACCAAAGCCTGCCCGCTGAAGATTTTCATCCAACAAGTTGTCATAAAACGTGTTGTATCCCATCAACCACGAGCCATGCTTCCAGCGTTGACCCACGCCAAGATTACTTACCAGACCATCGTCTTGCTGGGTCAGTCCAACCTGGCTCCATGTGAGATAGCGCTCGTTATCCAGCAACGGTACAAACCAGCTTCCCCGACTTCCGGTGAAATGTCCTTCGTTATCCACTTTGACGTCAACACTGGCGTTCCCCCACGGCGAAAGCCAGGATTCTACATGCTGATTAACCTGCTGGCTAAGCGCATCACGGACTTTTCCCAGCGCAAAGGCTTTCGCTTGTTCGCCTGTATCCTGACCGTTATCAGTCATACTGGTTTCACCAAAATCTTTCACAATTTCAGCGAAGTGTTTTTCACCGTCATGATTTTCCGGTGCCATTCCTAAATCCGGCAGACCATCATTATCGTTATCAAAAGGATTTGCCGATTGCTGCTCAAAGGATGGCTGTGCATCAGCCATACCGCCTGCCAGCAGCAAGAGTAAAAAAAGCGGGATAACACGAAAGACGATACGGCTCAAAACGTCAGTAGTTTCCGATAAAAATGAACACTCATTACTTTATAGAATAACGATTACTGGTAACTTTTCTCGTACTTTCTCACGCTTTATGGAAAATCCTAAAAATGCGGCAAATTGGTCAGACAGCACAAAAACAGTAAGATATAAATAGAAAGTCTAATTCTCTGAATACAGGAGTGAATAATGCAAAAAATCGTGATCGTTGCCAATGGAGCCCCCTACGGGAGTGAATCCTTATTTAACAGCCTGCGGCTGGCCATTGCGCTACGAGAGCAGAAGAGCGACCTGGATCTGCGTCTGTTTCTGATGTCTGATGCGGTCACTGCCGGATTGCGCGGACAAAAACCAGGGGAAGGCTACAATATTCAGCAAATGCTGGAGATCCTCACGGCGCAAAATGTACCCGTGAAACTGTGCAAGACCTGCACCGATGGTCGCGGCATCAGCCCACTTCCGCTGATTGACGGGGTTGAAATTGGCACTCTGGTCGAACTGGCGCAATGGACGCTGGCAGCCGATAAAGTGCTCACATTTTAATGTCTGGCGGGGCGTCCGACGCCCCACTATGACAGATGTTTCATCAGGCAAATCCTGGCCGTAACACACCATCCGGAAAATTATCCGCCAGCAGTTTTTTCACCGACACCAGCAAATCATTTAACCCGTCATCCTGCATCCCCAGCTTGATAAGCTCTTGTTCCAGTGAAAACAGGTATTGTGCGTTGGTTCCCAGCGGACCGCTCGCTGCCGCAATCAACGGCGCGATGACCTGAGCACGAGTGTCGGATTCATATTCTGGATGCCGTGGATCCATAATAAATACCAGTGCGTTTACTGTGCGCCCGTCATCAAGATCAAGCTGGCACCAGGTTGGCAGATAACAGCCAGTAATCATCTCCCGCTTCCACAGCAAAGTCAGTTCCTGCTCGAGCGACCCTTCCGGTAAGCGATACGCCACCCCTGTGGTGCGACCGCCCTCTTTCAGGGCAAGCATCCGTCCCGGCTGGTGCACTGTCCCGCGCCCCGCGGTCAGACGCAGGCAAAACGCCCGGTGCCACCCAACCAGCGTACCGGTACACGACTCGATAAACTCCAGCGCCGGATTCCACATCAGCGACCCATAGCCGAAGATCCACACCGGTCCGTTATCAGGACGGCAAGCCAGCGTCGCCGCCAGCGAGGCCGCCCGTTGTTCTGCTGACCATAAGAGTGATTCTTCAATGGCACCAAATGCCGTTTTACAATCGGCATTCATTAAGAAATCACGCGTTATCACCTTATACCTCCGCCACTGCATACTTCCTTGCGACAACTTATTGGTGTCTTCCGGACATTTTTACTGCTCATTTTGAAACCACTCTCGGGACAATATGCATTTCTCAGACCACTTGCAAGGCGACGCCGCACGAATAGCTTTAGTTCATCTCCGGGGATTACTCTTTTTTATGCCATTTATCATCATCCCCTTTGGCATATTCATGTTTCACTGCGGACCAGGCCACTTTATGCGCTGTCTCTTCACGACTGGCGTCATCACGCCAATCTTCTTTATCTTTATATTGATCCCAGGCGCTGTTGAATGCCTCTTTATAGATATCCTGGGCATGAGACGGTAGAACGTGTTTTACATTTTCTGGCAGATCGCTTTTTGTTTTATACGGCATTATTGACTCCTTTTTAAAGGTGAACTTTAAGTGTGGTCAACAATACCCACGCTTGCCAGCGTATAAGAATTCCCACGTTAGAATCTTCTTAAGAGACGCTAATACAAACATTGGCTAAACGCGTTGATTATTTTTATCCCCCAAAGAGTAAAAAAGCGGCAGCGGGGTAAAATTTCGTAAAATGTTACCGATATCCAGACACTTTCTGTTATTTTTTCCACCGATTTATTACATTTCCGACAAATTCATCTGCAAAGGGATAACCATAATGACAAATGCTCACGAGGCGGTAAAAACCCGCCACAAGGAGACCTCGCTTATTTTCCCGATTCTGGCGCTGGTGGTGCTGTTCCTGTGGGGAAGCGCTCAGACACTACCAGTGGTCATTGCCATCAACCTTCTTGCGCTTATTGGTATTTTAAGCAGTGCCTTTAGTGTTGTCCGTCATGCTGACGTATTAGCGCATCGCCTGGGTGAACCTTATGGTTCTCTTATTCTTAGCCTTTCAGTGGTTATTCTTGAAGTCAGTCTGATCTCAGCCTTAATGGCGACCGGCGATGCCGCGCCGACGTTAATGCGAGATACGCTCTATTCAATCATTATGATTGTTACCGGTGGGCTGGTTGGTTTTTCATTACTGTTGGGCGGACGCAAATTTGCCACCCAATATATGAATCTGTTTGGTATTAAACAGTATTTGATCGCCCTGTTTCCGCTGGCAATTATTGTGCTGGTATTCCCGATGGCTCTGCCTGCGGCGAATTTCTCAACCGGTCAGGCGTTACTGGTGGCATTAATTTCCGCGGCAATGTACGGCGTATTTTTGCTGATTCAGACCAAAACGCACCAGAGTCTGTTTGTCTATGAGCACGAGGATGACAGCGATGATGACGATCCGCACCACGGCAAACCGTCTGCCCATAGCAGTCTGTGGCATGCTGTCTGGTTGATTATCCATCTGATAGCGGTGATTGCAGTCACCAAAATGAACGCCAGCCCACTGGAAACGCTCCTCACCAGCATGAATGCCCCGGTGGCCTTTACCGGTTTCCTGGTGGCACTGTTGATTCTTTCGCCGGAAGGTTTAGGGGCGTTAAAAGCCGTATTAAACAACCAGGTCCAGCGTGCGATGAATCTGTTCTTTGGTTCGGTATTAGCGACAATTTCGCTGACCGTACCTGTCGTGACGCTGATCGCCTTTCTGACGGGCAACGAATTGCAGTTTGCTCTTGGTGCACCGGAGATGGTGGTGATGGTGGCCTCTTTAGTACTGTGTCATATCTCATTCTCCACCGGGCGTACTAACGTCCTCAACGGCGCAGCGCATCTGGCTCTGTTTGCCGCCTATTTGATGACGATATTTGCCTGACATTGATATCTCCCCTGATGACAGAGATCGGGGGAGATAAGAAAAATCCCTCCGTGTTTCATCTCTTTTGACCTTCCTGAGTAATTCATTAATCAGAATTGCGAGCCTGTGCCACCGCTTGCACGAAATCACTGCAACAGTTGGTGAAAATCCGGAATGTACTCTTCATTACGAACGTTTCAGGGGTGAAGTAAAGAAAACTTGAAGTGTAGTATCCACGCCAAGCCGGAGTTATCCGGTGAGGCGCAATGTTGTGGGGGCTTTATCCCTGGCGGCATTGGTTGCTGGAAAGAGAAAACCCCCGCACGTTGAGAGGTCAAACCTGACAACAGAACGGGGGCTAATCTTGAAACCAGACACTTCAAGAATAGCCGCAAAACGTTGTCATTACAACAAAAAGGCGGCTATATGACGCTCGCGCAGTTTGCCATAACTTTCTGGCACGACCTGGCAGCACCGATCCTTGCGGGAATTATCACCGCAGCGATTGTCGGCTGGTGGCGTAACCGGAAATAAGGTGAAGACGGGTGTCAGGCTGCCGTGATGGCAATATGCGCCCGAAACCGGCCGCAGGAGTAACAACCTGCGGCCTTTTTTGTATCCTTTGCCCATAAAAAACTGCACCTTAATCAGTTGGGTGTCCAACTTTTGGGGTGCAGCCAAAACGCTAAGGCTTTTGTTTTTAAGCAAAAAGATTACTTGCTGGTATCGAGTTCTTCGAAACCTTTAACCAGCTCATCAATTGCTTTCATCTGCTTGAGGAATGGTTCCAGTTTCGCCAGCGGCAGCGCGGATGGACCATCGCATTTCGCATGTTCCGGATCCGGATGCGCTTCAATAAACAAACCAGCCAGACCTACTGCCATACCGGCACGTGCCAGTTCGGCCACCTGGGCACGACGACCACCGGAAGCTGCACCAAACGGATCGCGGCATTGCAGTGCGTGGGTAACGTCGAAAATTACCGGCGAGTTGCCAGACACTTTCTTCATTACGCTGAAGCCCAGCATATCGACAACCAGGTTGTCATAACCGAAGTTAGCGCCACGATCGCAAAGAATAACTTTTTCGTTGCCGCCTTCTTTGAATTTATCAACGATGTTACCCATCTGGCCTGGGCTGACAAACTGTGGTTTCTTGACGTTAATTACCGCACCAGTTTTCGCCATGGCTTCCACCAGATCGGTCTGGCGAGCAAGAAACGCCGGTAGCTGAATCACATCCACAACATCAGCAACAGGCTGTGCCTGGCTTGGCTCGTGAACGTCGGTGATAATTTTTACGCCAAAAGTTTGCTTCAGCTCCTGGAAGATTTTCATCCCTTCTTCCAGGCCCGGCCCACGATAAGAGTGGATGGAGGAGCGGTTGGCTTTGTCAAAAGAGGCTTTGAACACGTAAGGGATACCCAATTTCTGGGTCACGGTTACGTAGTGCTCGCAAATGCGCATCGCCAGATCGCGGGATTCCAGCACGTTCATACCGCCAAACAGCACGAACGGCAGGTCATTTGCTACGTTGATGTCGCCAATGCTAACCACTTTTTGTTTCATAGGATCGCCTTAATCTTAAGTAAAATGTCGATTAATTAATGCAGCACAATATGTTTATGCGCGATGTTATTAATTTGCGCACGGATCATTTCGCTGATCGGGTCTTCCGGACACTGTTCAACGAAATAACTTAAATCATTCAACGCAACGTGTTCGCAATCCAGTTGCGCATAAATCAACCCGCGATCGCGAATTTCATACGGATCTTCCGGGTTGAACTGTAATAAGGCTTCGCTGGTGCGTAATGCAAGTTCCATCTGGTTTTCTTCCATCAGTGATGCTTTCAGCGTATCCAACAGCTTGCGGATAACCTCAATGTTATCTGCTTCATCCAGGTCTTCATAAAACAGTTCCGCAGATGGGCTGATATTTCCCTTTAACCATATATCCAGCATATGTTCGCTTAACGATTCACCGTTAAAAGGGTTAATCAGCCAAATTTCGCCATCCGAACATTCAATGCGCAAAATAAGCTGCGTCGGGAAAATCACCGGCAGTAGCGGCAAATCGAGACGATTAGCGACCCACAACAAAATGGCACCTAACGATACCGCACTGCCCTGCCTGTTCTTCAACACATGGTCAAGCCATAAAGCATCGGAGAGGCGATAAACACCGCGTGAGGCTTTAAACCCCCATTCGCCGTAAAACAGCGCGATCAATTTTTCCAACTGCTCTTCTAAAGGTAGAAGCTGGTTAATTTCTTCCTTCGCCAGACTAACGAGACGCTCCAGTTCGTCGTATACATCTTGCGAGGGAAAATCGCGGCGGATTGCTTCGCAAGCCAGGATCATGCCTTCGCACAGCGGCGCTTTATTAAATTCGAAATCAGCTAACGATCTCATGACTTACCCCAGTAACGGTACTTTTGTGGTGGCGAGTTTAATGATGATGTACAGCACCACCAGCGCCAGCGGGAAGGTAATAATGCGCACCTGCTGACTGTGCACCCGACGGTAATCGAGAGCAATAAAACCCAAAACGATATAAATGATAACTCCAAACAGCTTTTCAGTCAGCCATTGTGCCTGCCCGGAAAATGGCAGGATGTGCGCTTTAGCCATCAGCGCAACGCCGCTGAACAATAACACTGTATCAATAACTGGCGGCAATACTCGCGTCCAGCGAGCAAATGCCAGTGAATGCTCCTGGTAGCGTAACCAAAAACGCAGGGCTAAAAAGCCGACAGAAAGCACGATACTGATGAGATGAACGCAAAGCAGCGTGTTGAAACTTGTCATCGATAATAGCGACCAAGCGTCACGCGCTCGTTATCACCGTAGTCACGACAGGTTTCGACATCACGATAACCCGCCTGCATAAATGCCTGCCGCACCACTTCGCCCTGCTGCCAGCCATGTTCCAGAAGCAGAAATCCGCCGGATGCGAGTGCATTACGCGACTGTTCGATGATGTGAACGATATCAGCCATACCGCTGTCTGCCGCAACCAGCGCCGACAACGGCTCAAAGCGGACATCGCCTTGTTGAAGATGTGGATCCTGCTCGTCGATATACGGTGGATTGCTAACAATCATCGCAAACTGCTGCTCGTCAAGTGCACTAAACCAATCGCTTTGCAGGATATGGATATTTTTAATCGCCAGATGCTGTGCATTGCGCTTTGCAAGGGCAACTGCATCAGGCATTCGGTCAACCGCCGTAACATCACAATCCGGGCGTTCACTGGCCAATGCCAGGGCTATCGCCCCGGTGCCAGTACCAAGATCGAGAATGCGACAAGGCCGTTCAGGCAAGCGTGTCAGCGCCTGTTCTACCAGACATTCGGTGTCCGGACGAGGAATCAAAGTCGCTGGCGAAACAAACAACGGCAACGACCAGAATTCACGCACACCGGTTAAATGAGCAACGGGTTCACCGGCGCGACGACGCTCCAGCAGCGCGTCGAGTTGCTCTCGTTGCTCGTCAGTCAGGTGCGTTTCACCAAAGGCGAGAATGTAAGTGCGTCCCTTGCCGGTAACATGTTCCAACAAAATTTCAGCATCGCGCCGCGGGCTTTCACTCGCCTGAAGTTGGTTTATTGCTTCGCGCAACCATTGTTGATATTCCATTATTCTTGCTCGGACAACGCCGCAAGTTGGTCAGCCTGATGTTCCTGAATAATCGGTTCAATCAGCATATCCAGCTTACCTTCCATCACTTCATCCAGACGGTAGAGCGTCAGGTTGATACGGTGATCGGTGACGCGCCCCTGTGGGAAGTTATAGGTACGGTTACGGTCGCTGCGATCGCCACTCCCCAGCAGGTTACGGCGGGTCGAGGCTTCCGCCTGCTGGCGTTTTGCCATTTCCGCCGCATGGATGCGAGCACCGAGCACTGAAAGCGCCTTCGCTTTGTTTTTATGCTGTGAACGTTCATCCTGACATTCAACAACGATGCCGGTCGGCAAGTGGGTAATACGGATTGCCGAATCGGTGGTGTTAACGTGCTGACCTCCCGCTCCTGAAGAGCGGAAAGTATCAATGCGCAAATCCGCCGGGTTGATATCTGGCAGTTCCGCTTCTGGCAGTTCCGGCATTACAGCAACGGTACAAGCAGAAGTATGGATCCGCCCCTGCGATTCCGTAGCAGGGACACGCTGCACGCGATGACCACCGGATTCAAATTTCAACCGACCATACACACCATCGCCGCTGATTTTAGCAATGATCTCTTTATAACCACCATGTTCACCCTCACTGGCGCTCATGATTTCCACACGCCAGCGACGGGTTTCCGCGTAGCGGCTGTACATGCGGAACAGATCGCCAGCAAACAACGCGGCTTCATCGCCGCCGGTTCCGGCGCGCACTTCGAGGAAGGCGTTGCGTTCGTCATCAGGATCTTTTGGCAGCAAAAGAACCTGAAGTTGTTGTTCCAGTTGCTCGCTTTTCTCTTTCGCTTCGCGCAGTTCATCCTGCGCCATCTCACGCATTTCTGGATCGTCGAGCATCATCTGTGCGGTTTCGATATCTTCCTGCACTTGTTGCCAGTCGGTGAAACAGCGCGAAACATCACTTAACTGCGCATATTCACGAGATAATGCGCGAAAACGATCCTGGTCAGCGATGGTTTGCGCATCACCCAGCAATGCCTGAACTTCTTCATGGCGTTCATGCAGGGCTTCCAGTTTGGCAACGATAGAAGGCTTCATAGGCGTAAATGCACCCTGTAAAAAAAGAAAATGATGTACTGCTACTCCAGCCCGAGGCTGTCGCGCAGAATATTCAGGCGTTCGTTATCCCCGTCACGGGCGGCCTGTTGGAGTGATTTCGTTGGCGCATGGATCAGGCGGTTAGTCAGTTTCCATGCCAGATCCTGCATAATGGCTTGCGCGTCGCCGCCTTGTTCAAGAGCCGCTAACGCTTTGGCGGTTAACTCATCGCGAACCTGCTCTGCCTGACTGCGATAATCGCGAATGGTTTCACTGGCGCTTTGTGCACGCAGCCACGCCATAAATTCGCTGGCTTCCTGAGCGACGATGGTTTCCGCCTCCACGGCGGCAGCTTTACGCTGTGCCAGATTGTGCGAAATGATGCTTTGCAGATCATCAACGCTGTAAAGGTAGGCGTTCGCCAGTTTGCCGACTTCCGGCTCGACATCGCGCGGAACGGCAATATCCACCAGCAGCATCGGTTGATTGCGACGGCTTTTTAATGCACGCTCCACCATGCCTTTACCGATGATCGGCAATGGGCTGGCGGTAGAACTAATGATGATATCGGCTTCACGCAGACGTTCATCGATGTCGCTCAATGCAATCACTTCCGCGCCAACTTCATCTGCCAAAATTTGTGCTCGTTCGCGAGTACGGTTGGCGATAATCATCTTCTGCACTTTATGTTCGCGCAGATGACGTGCCACCAGCTCAATAGTTTCGCCCGCCCCCACCAGTAATACCGTCACCGTAGAGAGTGATTCAAAGATCTGTCGCGCCAGTGTACAAGCCGCAAAAGCGACAGACACGGCACTGGCACCAATATCTGTTTCGGTACGAACGCGTTTCGCTACAGAAAAAGATTTCTGGAACATGCGCTCCAGTTCGCTCGCCTTCATATGGCCTTTTTGCGAATCGGCAAACGCTTTTTTCACCTGGCCGAGAATTTGCGGCTCGCCCAGAACCAGTGAATCCAGACCACTGGCGACACGCATTAAGTGGCTAACCGCATCGTTATCCTGATGCCAGTAGAGGCTATTACGCAGATCTTCTTCATTAAGATTATGGTAATCGCACAACCAGCGAATAAGCGCCTCTTGCAGGTTATCCTGTTCTTCAACGCTAAGATAAAGTTCTGTGCGGTTACACGTCGACAGCACCACGCCGCCCTGCACCATCGGCTGCGCGAGCAGGCTGTCCAGCGCCTGATCGAGCTTATCCGGCGAAAACGATACACGTTCTCGCAGCGATACAGGTGCCGTTTTATGGTTGATACCGAGTGCTAAAAGGGTCATGTCTGCGGGAAATAATACCAACGTTGATATGGTTAGTCTGCTCGCATCATACAGGATGCGCGGGATCAATAAAAGAGAGCGCCCCCTTTTGGAGTAATTGCCGAAACCCGTTAGATTCTGGCAATTAAGACAACTTGAACATAGACGATAGCGGACGGTAACGCTAGCATTAAGGGTTATAACTGCAACGTATCTCAAGGACTTGTCATCATTATGCCCCTGCCCGATTTTCGTCTTATCCGCCTGCTACCGCTGGCAGCCCTCGTGCTCACTGCCTGTTCCGTTACCACGCCCAAAGGTCCAGGCAAAAGCCCGGATTCGCCACAGTGGCGTCAGCATCAGCAAGACGTTCGTAATCTTAATCAGTATCAGACTCGCGGTGCGTTTGCTTATATTTCCGATCAACAGAAAGTCTACGCCCGCTTTTTCTGGCAGCAAACCGGTCAGGATCGTTACCGTCTGCTGCTGACTAACCCATTGGGCAGCACCGAGCTGGAGCTGAATGCGCAACCAGGTAACGTGCAGTTAGTGGATAACAAAGGCCAGCGCTACACCGCTGATGATGCCGAAGAGATGATAGGCAAATTGACCGGGATGCCAATACCGCTCAATAGTCTGCGTCAGTGGATTTTAGGTTTGCCGGGAGACGCGACCGACTACAAACTGGACGATCAATATCGCCTGAGTGAAATCACCTACAGCCAGAACGGCAAAAACTGGAAAGTGGTATACGGTGGTTATGACACTAAAACGCAACCAGCGATGCCTGCCAATATGGAGCTCACCGACGGCGGTCAGCGCATCAAGTTAAAAATGGATAACTGGATAGTGAAATAATGCGGACTCAGTGGCCTTCTCCGGCAAAACTTAATCTGTTTTTATACATTACCGGTCAGCGTGCGGACGGCTACCACACGTTGCAAACGCTGTTTCAGTTTCTTGATTACGGCGACACCATCAACATTGAACTTCGTGACGATGGGGAAATTCGCCTGTTAACGCCCGTTGAAGGCGTGGAAAACGAAGATAACCTGATTGTTCGCGCGGCACGCTTGCTGATGAAAACAGCAGCCGCCAGCGGGCGTCTTCCGGCGGGAAGCGGTGCAGATATCAGTATTGACAAGCGTTTGCCGATGGGCGGCGGTCTGGGCGGCGGTTCATCCAATGCCGCGACTGTTCTGGTGGCGTTAAATCATCTCTGGCAATGTGGACTCAGCATCGAGGAGCTGGCGAAAATGGGGCTGACGCTGGGCGCTGATGTGCCTGTCTTTGTGCGTGGTCATGCTGCTTTTGCCGAAGGCGTTGGCGAAATATTAACACCGGTGGATCCGCCAGAAAAATGGTATCTGGTAGCACACCCTGGTGTGAGTATTCCGACACCGGTAATTTTTAAAGATCCCGAACTCCCGCGCAACACGCCGAAAAGGTCAATAGAAACGTTGCTAAAATGTGAATTTAGCAATGATTGCGAGGTTATCGCAAGAAAACGTTTTCGCGAGGTTGATGCGGTGCTTTCCTGGCTGTTAGAATACGCCCCGTCGCGCCTGACTGGGACAGGGGCCTGTGTCTTTGCTGAATTTGATACAGAGTCTGAAGCCCGCCAGGTGCTAGAGCAAGCCCCGGAATGGCTCAATGGCTTTGTGGCGAAAGGCGTCAACCTTTCCCCATTGCACAGAGCCATGCTTTAAGCCGGGCAAGCTGAGTTTCGGTGACAACGTCACCTTGTTCCAGACGTTGCATCGCGCTCTTTAATACACCGCCTGGAAAGAATATTGCCTGGCCCGCACAGTTTTCGGCAGATTCTTTCCACCAATGGACGCATGCCTGAGGTTCTTCTCGTGCCTGATATGAAGCTTTTTGCTGGTAACGCCACCCCGGAACTAGCACAACGTATTGCCAACCGCCTGTACACTTCACTCGGCGACGCCGCTGTAGGTCGCTTTAGCGACGGCGAAGTCAGCGTACAAATCAACGAAAATGTACGCGGTGGTGATATTTTCATCATCCAGTCCACTTGTGCCCCTACTAACGACAACCTGATGGAATTAGTCGTTATGGTTGATGCCCTGCGTCGTGCTTCCGCAGGTCGTATCACCGCTGTTATCCCCTACTTTGGCTATGCGCGCCAGGACCGTCGCGTCCGTTCCGCTCGTGTACCAATCACTGCGAAAGTGGTTGCAGACTTCCTCTCCAGCGTCGGTGTTGACCGTGTGCTGACAGTGGATCTGCACGCTGAACAGATTCAGGGTTTCTTCGACGTTCCGGTTGATAACGTATTTGGTAGCCCGATCCTGCTGGAAGACATGCTGCAGCTGAATCTGGATAACCCGATTGTGGTTTCTCCGGACATCGGCGGCGTTGTGCGTGCCCGCGCTATCGCTAAGCTGTTGAACGATACCGATATGGCAATCATCGATAAACGTCGTCCGCGTGCGAACGTTTCCCAGGTGATGCATATCATCGGTGACGTTGCAGGTCGTGACTGCGTACTGGTCGATGACATGATCGACACTGGCGGTACGCTGTGTAAAGCTGCTGAAGCGCTGAAAGAACGTGGTGCTAAACGTGTATTTGCGTATGCGACTCACCCGATCTTCTCTGGCAACGCGGCGAACAACCTGCGTAACTCTGTAATTGATGAAGTCGTTGTCTGCGATACTATTCCGCTGAGCGATGAAATCAAATTACTGCCGAACGTGCGTACTCTGACCCTGTCAGGTATGCTGGCCGAAGCGATTCGTCGTATCAGCAACGAAGAATCGATCTCTGCTATGTTCGAACATTAATCGAACCCGGCTCAAAGACCCGCTGCGGCGGGTTTTTTTGTCTGTAATATCCATTTGTATGACCTATGCCTCCTTCACCTGCCATTTAGTTGACAGATGATGCGCTCACGGATGAAACATTATTGTGAACAAAATATTCTCCTCACATGTGATGCCTTTCCGCGCTCTGATCGACGCTTGCTGGAAAGAAAAATACACTGCCGCACGGTTTACCCGTGACCTGATTGCCGGGATTACCGTCGGGATTATTGCTATTCCGCTGGCGATGGCGTTAGCAATTGGCAGTGGCGTAGCTCCACAGTACGGTTTATACACCGCTGCTGTTGCAGGGATTGTCATTGCTCTGACGGGTGGGTCGCGCTTTAGCGTCTCCGGTCCGACTGCGGCATTTGTGGTAATTCTCTATCCTGTTTCGCAACAGTTTGGACTGGCAGGCCTGCTGGTTGCGACATTGTTGTCTGGGATCTTTTTGATCCTGATGGGGCTGGCACGCTTTGGCCGCCTGATTGAGTATATTCCGGTTTCCGTTACCTTAGGCTTCACCTCGGGTATCGGGATCACCATCGGTACGATGCAGATTAAAGATTTTCTCGGTCTGCAAATGGCTCATGTCCCGGAACATTATCTGCAAAAAGTTGGCGCATTATTTATGGCGCTGCCGACGATTAACGTGGGTGATGCCGCAATTGGTATTGTTACGCTTGGGATCCTGATTTTCTGGCCGCGCCTGGGCATCCGTTTACCTGGTCACCTTCCAGCATTGCTGGCCGGTTGTGCGGTGATGGGAATTGTTAACCTGCTCGGCGGGCATGTTGCTACCATCGGCTCGCAATTCCACTACGTTCTGGCCGATGGCTCCCAAGGTAACGGTATCCCGCAACTGCTGCCGCAGTTGGTGCTACCGTGGGATCTGCCCAATTCAGAATTCACGCTAAGCTGGGACTCCATTCGCACTCTTCTGCCTGCAGCATTCTCAATGGCAATGCTCGGGGCGATTGAATCTCTGCTCTGCGCTGTGGTACTGGATGGTATGACCGGGACGAAACACAAAGCGAATAGTGAGCTGGTCGGCCAGGGGCTGGGGAATATCATTGCCCCATTCTTTGGCGGTATTACCGCTACAGCCGCGATCGCGCGTTCTGCCGCTAACGTCCGTGCCGGGGCGACTTCCCCCATCTCGGCGGTAATTCACTCTATTCTGGTTATTCTTGCCCTGCTGGTACTGGCACCGCTGCTTTCCTGGCTGCCGCTTTCCGCCATGGCTGCCCTGCTGCTGATGGTGGCGTGGAACATGAGTGAAGCGCATAAAGTAGTCGATTTGCTGCGTCATGCGCCGAAGGATGACATCATCGTCATGCTGCTGTGCATGTCACTGACCGTGCTGTTTGATATGGTTATTGCCATCAGCGTAGGGATCGTGCTGGCATCGCTGCTGTTTATGCGCCGTATCGCCCGTATGACTCGCCTGGCTCCGGTAGCAGTAGACGTGCCTGACGATGTACTGGTTCTGCGTGTTATCGGCCCGCTGTTTTTCGCTGCGGCTGAAGGTCTGTTCACTGAACTGGAATCACGTCTGGAAGGAAAACGAATTGTTATTCTGAAGTGGGATGCCGTTCCGGTGCTTGATGCCGGTGGTCTTGATGCGTTCCAGCGTTTTGTGAAGCGACTGCCTGAAGGGTGTGAACTGCGCGTGTGTAACGTGGAATTTCAGCCTCTGCGCACAATGGCTCGATCCGGTATTCAACCGATTCCGGGACGCCTGGCGTTCTTCCCGAATCGCAGCGCAGCGATGGCTGATCTGTAAGAAAGGCATTAAACTGACCAGTCAGCGCAAACTGACTGGTCAGTAAACTGCATTATACATTAGCTATGACGACGATTATCGCTACGGCGGCAACGTTTGTCATAGTGGCGAACCCACCAGTAACGGTCGCACACCTGTTCATGCCCACCAACACGGGCACCCGCCAGCCAGAGAATGGCACCGACGAAAATACTCAGCACTGCACCATGTGCGAAATACTGGGGCATATTAAACTGTGGTAACTGGTTGAGGATTGAATACCCCACGCCAACCACCATCACCACCAGACCCAACCCCATGAGCACGTTACCGAGTAACGAAGCGTTTTTGCGTTTCATATGTCACCTCCGGAACTTTCTGGGTTGTAACAGGGAATACCCCTCATCCTTATGTGTAAAGTATAGACAACACCCTGTGGCTTATGTGCGGGTGTGATCACAATTACCCCCTTTATTTCAACAAAACTTTACAAATAACCATCTGAACACCCTGACTTTCTAATAGTCTGTAGAGGCAATTATTGTGTTGTCAGCATATAAGGCGCTGTTTTTTGTCAAGCGGGGCCGCAACCAGTAAACTACGCGCCAGTTATGTACTCACTCAGGACAAAAAAACGTGACGATTAAATTGATTGTCGGCCTGGCGAACCCCGGCGCTGAATATGCAGCAACGCGACATAATGCTGGTGCCTGGTTCGTTGACTTACTGGCGGAGCGTTTACGCGCCCCTCTACGGGAAGAAGCTAAATTCTTCGGTTATACCTCACGAGTGACTCTCGGAGGAGAAGATGTCCGCCTGTTAGTCCCGACTACATTTATGAATCTCAGCGGCAAAGCAGTCGCAGCGATGGCCAGTTTTTTCCGCATTAACCCGGATGAAATTCTGGTCGCCCACGACGAACTGGATCTGCCTCCTGGCGTCGCCAAATTTAAATTGGGCGGTGGCCACGGTGGTCACAATGGACTGAAAGACATCATCAGTAAATTAGGTAATAACCCTAACTTTCACCGTTTACGCATCGGAATTGGTCATCCGGGCGATAAAAACAAAGTTGTCGGCTTTGTGTTAGGCAAACCACCTGTTAGTGAACAGAAGTTAATTGATGACGCCATCGACGAAGCGGCACGTTGTACTGAAATGTGGTTTACAGATGGCCTGACCAAAGCAACGAACCGATTGCACGCCTTTAAAGCGCAATAAGTCGTTGTCTGCGGCATTTTTGCCGAGTGCCGTGTATAATAGGCAAAGTTATTTCCATTTCTACAATCTGTTTACGATAACAGGTTGATTATTAAGATATTAAGGTGATTTAAATCATGGGATTCAAATGCGGTATCGTCGGTTTGCCCAACGTCGGGAAATCTACCCTGTTCAACGCGCTGACCAAAGCCGGTATTGAAGCGGCCAACTTTCCATTCTGCACCATCGAGCCGAACACCGGCGTCGTACCAATGCCCGATCCACGCCTGGATCAACTGGCTGAAATCGTAAAACCGCAGCGCACGCTTCCCACCACCATGGAATTTGTCGATATCGCCGGTCTGGTAAAAGGCGCGTCGAAAGGTGAAGGTCTGGGTAACCAGTTCCTGACCAACATCCGTGAAACCGAAGCGATCGGCCACGTTGTTCGTTGCTTTGAAAATGACAATATCATCCACGTTTCCGGCAAAGTTAACCCGGCGGACGATATTGAAGTTATCAATACCGAACTGGCACTGGCGGATCTCGACACCTGTGAACGTGCAATTCATCGCGTACAGAAGAAGGCCAAAGGTGGCGATAAAGACGCGAAAGCCGAACTGGCGGTTCTGGAAAAATGTCTGCCACAGCTAGAAAACGCAGGTATGCTGCGCGCGCTGGATTTAAGCGCAGAAGAGAAAGCGGCTATTCGTTACCTGAGCTTCCTGACTCTGAAACCGACGATGTACATCGCCAACGTCAACGAAGACGGTTTTGAAAACAACCCGTATCTTGACCAGGTGCGTGAGATTGCGGCGAAAGAAGGCTCTATCGTGGTTCCGGTTTGTGCTGCTGTTGAAGCAGACATTGCCGAACTGGACGACGAAGAACGTGACGAGTTTATGCAGGAACTGGGACTGGAAGAGCCGGGTCTGAACCGTGTGATCCGTGCTGGTTATAAACTGCTGAATCTGCAAACTTACTTCACCGCTGGGGTGAAAGAAGTGCGCGCATGGACCATTCCAGTTGGTGCAACGGCTCCGCAGGCTGCTGGCAAAATCCACACCGATTTTGAAAAAGGCTTTATCCGTGCACAAACCATCTCGTTTGAAGATTTCATCACTTACAAAGGTGAACAAGGCGCGAAAGAAGCGGGCAAAATGCGTGCAGAAGGTAAAGATTACATCGTTAAAGATGGCGATGTGATGAACTTCCTGTTCAACGTCTAATTCCGCGTAATACCCGAGCGGTTAATAATGAGCCATTATGTGAGTTGCACATAATGGCTTTTTTTTACCTGCTACGCTGCTGCTTCCAATTCTGAGTTACCGAAATTCATAATCAGACTCCTGGCAATATTAACAATATGGCTTTTATGTGATAACAATCACAGTGCATTAACCGTTCAAGAGTTTGTCATGAAAAAAACATTTACCTTCAGCCTGTTAGCAATTGTCTTCGCCAGCCTGTTAAGTGCTTGTGTTCCTCACCATCATCACCGCCACAGCGATGGCCCTCGTGGCCCTGCGGCCTCCGGTAAGCCAATGCCCCCCTCAAATGGTGGGCCAAATCATGGCAGCCCTGGTCATAGTCGCTATTAATTAGTAAGTCATAGACGGGAGAGTACATACTCTCCCACTATCCACGGCGTTTGAACTGACTCGCATCAATGCCATGTTGCTTCATTTTTCGCCACAGCGTAGTGCGACCAATCCCCAGTAATGCAGACATTTCCTGAATACGTCCGCCCGTAACCTGAGCTGCATTAATAATTGCCTCTTTTTCGACTTCCGCAAATGACAGACTGGTTGAAAGACGTGTGGCGCTGACATCATCTGTCGCCTGTTCGGTAAACAGATGTTCAGGCAAATCACTGATGCGAATTCGCCCGTTATCGCTGCTCAGGGCAAGGTTCTCGATGACGCTGTACAGTTCAAAATCATTGCCGGGCCATGCACAAGAAACCAGGCGGGCAAGCGCATCGTCATCAATTTTCAGGCGGGTTGAGAAACGTTTTTCGAGATTGCGCAGCTTGTTATTCACCAACGCCGGAATACTGCCGCGCCGCATACGCAGCGGCGGGATAGTAATTTCAAACGCATGCAGCGCGTAATAAAGTTGCCGGCTAAAGCGATTTTGTTCCACCAGCATTGCCAGATCCGCGGTCGTTGTAGCAATGACTTTGACATCAATCGGTATTAAACGCCGCGCATCCAGCCGCGTGATAACCCCCTGCTTGATCACCTGTAATAAAGCAGACTGTAACTCCACTGCCAGATATTCAATTTTTTCAAGAAACAACGTGCCGCCGTGCGCCAGTTCCAGCCGACTCAGGCGACCATTTTCGTTCTCCGGGCGATCGCTGCCAATAAGCTCGTCCGCCAGCGTCGCATCACCGTATAACTCGCAATTGACGGCGATATAAGGCCCTGCTGCCCGCTCGCTTTCATTATGAATTGCCTGACTTAACAGGGCTTTACCAACGCCCTCTTCCCCACAAAGTAGAACAGGAAAACTGCTGCGCGCCGCCTGACGGCCAAAATGAATCAAGCGGCGGGTTTGCGGATCGTCCTGCGGCATATGGGCAAATGTATGACTAACTTTGCCTAATTGACTGGTCATCAATTGCCGCATCTGTTCCACCGGATGCAGCAACAGAATAAAGCTGGTTCCCTGCGTTTCTATTATCGGTTTAAGGGTAATGACCGCATCAATAAACTGATGCTGGCTTTCAAAGGTCGCTTCCACATGTTTGAGCGGATGCGCCTGTTTTATTGCCTGTTGCAAAACGGCGGGTAACGTTAACAGTTCAGTGATCGCCTTGCCCTGACTTGCCGTCGCGTCCAGACGCAAAACACGCGCCGCCTGAGCATTGATAAATTGCAAATTACCCTGCTCGTCCCAGCTAATCACCCCATCGTCCATACTTTCTAACAGGCCGTTAAGCTGATTTAAATGCCGATTAGTTTCAGCAAGCAAACTGTCCGTCAGCAGTAAATTCCCCACCTCGCGAGCAATTGCCAGCGTCAACGGCAAATCGGCTGCCGTTGATTGTTCAGCCGGACACGCCAGGGCTATCGTCCCCGTCAATCGCCCTTTGCTGTCAAACAGTGGCGTTGCACAAAATGCCCAATCCCAAAGCATCTGCTTAAAATGTTGATCGGCCTTCGTTTTCACAGCCTGACCGGAGATAGCCGCTAACGATAATGCACAAGTGCCAATGATCCCTTCAGCACAATATGTACCGTCGCTGAATCCCAGCAGACTGAGCTGGCGCAACGTCTGCGGATCACCATAACGGCTAAGAATGCAGGCCGTTTCATCAAGGATAAACAGGGCGCACTCTCGGGGTGCCATATATTCCCAGGCATCTTCCAGCGCCGCTTGCCCGAGCGTCAGCATCGCCTTTTTACGCCGACAAATAGAAGCAAATGTTACGCCCTGTGCCTGGTGCGGTTTGCTCCATAACTCCCGTTTCATCAGCTTACAGCATCGCTCCCAGGAGGCTGCAATTAAGGGAGAAAGCCCCCGGCTATCGTCGTTAAAACCGCCATTCATATTCCGCTCACTTATGACAAAAGGTGTTCCGGCTCGCAATTTTTAGTATTAAGACACATACAAGTTTCAATATGAAACACTCATTAAAGCATATGTTCCATTATGAAACACAATTTGGGTTAATTTTCTTTTCCCTTGCCTGATGCACAATGGATTCATCGGCAGTCAGTGGTCGCCGTATCGTTGAACATCATCCATGCCCTACCGTAAATGCTGGAGCAAAATAATGAAAAAATTGATCAATGATGTGCAAGACGTACTGAACGAACAACTGGCAGGGCTGGCGAAAGCCCATCCTTCGCTGACGCTGCATCAGGACCCACTGTATGTCACCCGAGCTGATGCACCCGTTGCAGGAAAAGTCGCTCTACTGTCGGGCGGCGGCAGCGGACACGAGCCGATGCACTGCGGTTATATCGGCCAGGGAATGCTCTCGGGGGCATGTCCTGGCGAAATATTCACCTCTCCGACGCCAGACAAAATCTTTGAATGCGCCATGCAAATTGATGGCGGCGAAGGTGTGCTGCTGATTATCAAAAATTACACCGGCGATATTCTTAACTTCGAAACAGCAACAGAATTACTGCACGACAGCGGCGTAAAAGTCACCACAGTGGTTGTCGATGACGACGTTGCGGTGAAAGACAGTCTTTACACCGCCGGGCGGCGCGGCGTTGCCAACACGGTATTAATTGAAAAACTGGTGGGTGCGGCGGCGGAACGTGGCGACTCACTGGACGCCTGTGCAGAACTGGGGCGTAAGTTGAATAATCAGGGTCACTCAATTGGTATCGCCCTCGGTGCCTGTACCGTTCCTGCCGCAGGCAAACCGTCTTTTACGTTGGCGGATAATGAGATGGAGTTTGGCGTTGGCATTCATGGTGAACCAGGTATTGACCGTCGCCCCTTCTCTTCCCTTAATCAAACCGTCGATGAAATGTTCGATACCCTGCTGGAAAATGGCGCATATCATCGCACGCTGCGTTTCTGGGATTATCAACAAGGAAACTGGCTGGAACAGACGCAAACCAAACAGCCGCTACAGTCTGGCGATCGGGTGATTGCACTGGTCAACAATCTTGGTGCCACACCGCTTTCTGAGCTATACGGCGTCTATAACCGCCTGACCACGCGTTGTCAGCAAGCGGGTTTGACTATCGAGCGTAATTTAATTGGCGCGTACTGCACCTCACTGGATATGTCCGGCTTTTCTATCACCTTACTGAAAGTTGATGACGAAATGCTGGCACTATGGGACGCCCCGGTCCATACCCCGGCACTCAACTGGGGTAAATAAGGAGATGATGATGTCACTGAGCAGAACACAGATTGTTAACTGGCTCACTCGCTGTGGAGAAATTTTCAGCAAAGAGAGCGATTATCTCACCAGCCTTGACCGTGAAATTGGTGACGCTGACCACGGGCTGAATATGAATCGTGGCTTTAGCAAAGTGGTGGAGAAACTACCCGCCATCGAGGACAAGGATATTGGTTTCATCCTCAAAAATACCGGTATGACGTTGCTTTCCAGCGTCGGCGGTGCCAGTGGTCCGCTGTTCGGTACGTTTTTTATTCGCGCCGCACAGGTAACTCAGGCACGACAAAGCCTGACGCTGGAAGAGCTTTATCAGATGTTCCGCGATGGTGCGGATGGCGTAATCAGCCGGGGAAAAGCCGAGCCCGGCGATAAGACCATGTGCGATGTCTGGGTGCCGGTGGTTGAGTCGTTACGTCAGTCCTGCGAGCAAAATCTCTCTGTTCCGGCGGCGCTCGACGCTGCCAGCAGCGTCGCTGAATCCGCTGCACAAAGCACGATTACGATGCAAGCCCGCAAAGGCCGTGCCAGTTACCTCGGTGAACGCAGTATCGGTCATCAGGATCCTGGCGCGACCTCCGTGATGTTTATGATGAAAATGCTGGCTTTAGCCGCGAAAGAGTAAGGAATTGGTGATGGTAAACCTGATCATAGTTTCACATAGCGCCCGACTGGGAGAAGGTGTTGGTGAATTAGCCCGTCAGATGCTGATGAGCGATAGTTGTAAAATCGCCGTTGCCGCGGGGATTGATGATCCACAAAATCCCATCGGCACCGATGCCGTCAAAGTGATGGAAGCCATCGAATCTGTTGCCGATGCCGACCATGTGCTGGTCATGATGGATATGGGGAGCGCGTTATTGAGTGCAGAAACCGCACTGGAATTGCTTGCGCCAGAGATCGCCGCAAAAGTACGGTTGTGCGCCGCACCGTTGGTTGAAGGGACGCTGGCTGCGACGGTCAGCGCGGCGTCAGGTGCGGATATCAACCAGGTTATCCATGACGCAATGCATGCGCTGGAAGCCAAACGCGAACAACTGGGTTTACCGTCATCCGACAGTGAAATCTCTGACATATGCCCTCCGCACGATGAAGAGGCTCGTTCTCTGGCGGTGGTGATTAAAAACCGTAACGGCCTCCACGTGCGCCCGGCCTCCCGACTGGTCTATACCTTATCGGTATTTAATGCGGACATGTTGCTGGAGAAAAACGGTAAATGCGTCACGCCGGAAAGTATTAACCAGATTGCGCTGTTACAAGTCCGCTATAACGATACTCTGCGCCTGATTGTGAAAGGGCCTGAAGCTGAAGAGGCGCTGGCCGCTTTCCGCCAGTTGGCTGAAGATAACTTTGGTGAAACGGAAGAGATAGCGCCACCGACTCTGCGCCCAGTCCCTCCTGTCACGGGTAAAGCCTTCTATTATCAACCGGTTTTATGCACAGTGCAGGCGAAATCAACTCTGACAGCGGAACAAGAACAGGAACGATTACGCCAGGCGATTGACTTCACATTGTTAGATTTGATGGCCTTATCGGCAAAGGCAGAGGCAAACGGGCTCGACGATATCGCCGCGATCTTTTCCGGCCACCATACTCTGTTAGACGATCCTGAGCTACTGGCGGCGGCAAGCGAACTCCTTCAGCATGAACACTGCACAGCAGAATATGCCTGGCAGCAGGTTCTTAAAGAACTTAGCCAACAATATCAGCAGCTTGATGATGAATATTTGCAAGCTCGCTATATTGATGTAGACGATCTTCTGCATCGTACCCTGCTCCACCTGACACAGACGAAAGAAGAACTGCCGCAATTTAGCGCGCCGACTATTTTACTGGCGGAGAATATTTACCCTTCCACCATGTTGCAACTGGACCCGACTGTCGTTAAAGGCATCTGTCTTAGCGCCGGAAGCCCGGTATCCCACAGCGCCTTAATTGCCCGTGAACTGGGCATTGGCTGGGTTTGTCAGCAGGGCGAGAAACTGTATGCGCTACAACCTGAAGAGACATTAACCCTGGATGTAAAAGCACAACGCTTCAGGCATCAGAGTTAAATTAGATTCTCCGTCAGATTTGTCTGTCAGTTCGCAGAATAAGATTTCAATCATGTCCTTACGGCGATCCTGAACTAAGGTTTTCTGATACTTGAATACCGTTTTGTTCGGTATCGCCAAAGGAGAATGATTGATGAAACCACGTGTCCCTCGTCATCCACAAAGAATGGCGTTAATTCCCACCACACTTTTTTTGTGTTTTGCCGCGCTATCGGCACAAGCGGAAGAAATTGCCGTCACACCACAATCGCCTGATATTTTGTTGGGACCGTTGTTTGACGATGTACAAAACGCCAAACTTTTTCCGGATCAAAAAACCTTTGCCGACGCCGTGCCAAACAGCGATCCGCTGATGATCCTCGCTGATTACCGGATGCAACAGAACCAGAGCGGGTTTGATTTGCGTCACTTCGTGAAAGTCAATTTCTCCCTGCCAAAAGAAGGCGAGAAACACATCCCACCAAAGGGACAGTCGCTACGTGAACATATTGATGGGCTTTGGCCGGTATTAACCCGCACAACCGAAAGCACCGAAAAATGGGACTCTCTGCTGCCGTTGCCGAACCCCTATGTCGTGCCGGGGGGGCGTTTCCGGGAAGTATATTACTGGGACAGCTACTTCACTATGCTGGGGCTTGCTGAAAGCGGTCACTGGGATAAAGTTGCGGATATGGTGGCGAATTTTGGCTATGAAATAGACACTTACGGACATATTCCAAACGGTAATCGCAGCTATTATTTGAGCCGTTCACAACCACCCTTCTTTGCCCTGATGGTGGAGTTACTGGCACAACATGAAGGCGATGCAGCGTTGAAACAGTATCTGCCGCAACTGCAAAAAGAATATGCTTACTGGATGGACGGCGTTGAAAACCTGCAAGCCGGGCAACAGGAAAAACGCGTTGTAAAGCTCAAGGATGGCACTATCCTTAACCGCTACTGGGACGACCGCGATACACCGCGTCCGGAATCGTGGGTGGAAGATATCGCCACAGCCAAAAGCAATCCCGGTCGCCCCGCTACGGAAATCTATCGCGACCTGCGTTCCGCCGCCGCATCTGGCTGGGATTTCAGCTCGCGCTGGATGGATAATCCACAGCAGTTAAATACCTTGCGCACCACCAGCATTGTGCCGGTCGATCTTAATAGTCTGATGTATAAAATGGAAAAAATTCTCGCCAGCGCCAGTAAAGCCGCCGGGGATAACGCGATGGCCAGTCAATATGAAACATTAGCCAATGCCCGTCAGCAAGGGATCGAAAAATACCTGTGGAACGACCAGCAAGGCTGGTATGCCGATTACGATCTGAAGAGCCATAAAGTACGCAATCAGTTAACTGCCGCCGCCCTGTTCCCGCTGTATGTCAACGCTGCGGCGAAAGATCGTGCCAGCAAAATGGCAACGGCGACCAGAACGCATCTGCTGCAACCTGGCGGACTGAACACCACCTCGGTGAAAAGTGGACAGCAATGGGATGCGCCAAATGGCTGGGCACCATTGCAATGGGTTGCTACCGAAGGATTGCAAAACTACGGGCAAAATGAGGTGGCGATGGATATTAGCTGGAATTTCCTGACCAATGTTCAACACACTTATGACCGGGAGAAAAAGCTGGTCGAAAAATATGATGTCAGCACCACCGGAACAGGTGGCGGCGGTGGCGAATATCCGTTGCAGGATGGCTTTGGCTGGACCAACGGCGTGACGCTGAAAATGCTGGATTTGATCTGCCCGAAAGCGCAACCGTGTGACAACGTTCCGGCAAGTCGCCCACTCAGTAAATCAACAACACCGCCGGTTAAACAAAAAGAGGCGGAACCTACGCCTTAAATTTACTGTATATCGGGCAATGTCATTCCGCACATTAAATTGGCATTGCCCATTTTTTCCATGAAATATCAAAAATCGCTCATTATACATTCTATACCTTAGCCGCCTTATATCAGAGCAAGCGTTAAATCTTGCATTATCAATTTATTAATCATTACGATTCTATTTATATTTTTGTCTGTCTCCCATTCTCCCTGATAATTTTTCTTGTTAAACAAAATGCTGTTTAGCAAATAAGCAGACCAATCTGTTTCTTTAAATAAATCTTGATATCAAACATGATCTTTATCGATATATATGTAAATATATAGCGGTTTTGATTGTCAGGATATTACTCATGCCACTAACCAGACGGATGTTTACGCAGGCTCTTGCATCCACCCTGCTCCTGTATCATTTGCCGTCCTTTGCACAACCCGTTAAATTCTGGGCCTCACCGATGCTCCCCGACGCAAAAAAGATTACGCGCATAGTCAGCGCTGGTGCGCCTGCGGATCTGCTTTTGCTGGCTGTCGCTCCGAAAAAACTGGTCGGTTTTTCTTCCTTTGACTTTGCCCGCGAAGCGGCTATTCCATTACCCCCGGCGATTCGCCATTTACCTAAACTTGGGCGGCTTGCCGGGCGCGCCAGTTCGCTCTCGATGGAAGGGCTGATGGCATTGCAGCCCGATCTGGTCGTTGATTGCGGCAATACAGATGACGCCTGGATCTCCCAGGCCCGGCAGGTTAGCGAGCAGACACAAATCCCCTGGTTATTGCTTAACGGGAAACTGGAGCAATCCGCAGAACAGTTAACAACGCTGGGCAAAACGTTAGGCGAAGAAAACCGCGCCGCAGAACAAGCCAGTCTAGCCAACCGTTTCGTTCGTGAAGCTCAGGCGTTCGCCGCCTCGCCCGCTGCCAACATTCGCTTTTATGCCGCGCGTGGTGCCCGGGGGCTGGAAACAGGTTTACAAGGTTCGTTGCATACTGAGGCGGCAGAATTATTAGGTCTGCACAATGTTGCACAAATTGCCGATCGTCATGGGCTGGCGCAAGTATCCATGGAAAACCTGCTGCGCTGGCAGCCGGATATTATTCTGGTTCAGGATCCCGTCACTGCTGACTTTATCCGTAACGACACGCTCTGGCAGGGGGTAAAAGCTGTCGCGGAACGACGCATCTTATTTTTAACTGGTTTGCCCTTTGGCTGGCTGGATGCCCCACCAGGAATCAATCGCCTTTTGGGGTTACGCCGATTGCATGCCTGGCTCGATCCCGTAGTCAACAGCCAGTTTAAAGATGATATGCAGCGTTACGCCCAACTGTTCTGGCATTGCACATTAAGTGACGCCGACTATCAAAAAATGGTGGCGAGCTAATGAGAACAGTGAACGGGTTTATTTTGCTTTTGCTGCTGGCAGCCATCAGCATCACTTTTGCTGCCGTAAGTGGGGCTTATCACCTCGATATGCAGCAGTTGCTGGCGCTCATTCTTCGTCAAGAAGATGTCCCAGTGCAGGAACACATTGTCTTCTGGCAAATCCGCGTACCGCGCATTCTTGCTGCGCTGTTACTGGGCGCTGCGCTGGCGGGGGCGGGAACCACCTATCAGGGTATGTTCCGTAATCCCTTAGTTTCACCAGATATTCTGGGTGTCTCCGCGGGTGCCGGACTCGGAGCCTGCGCGGCAATCCTGTGGGGATTATCGATTGTTTACATCCAACTGTACGCGTTTTGCGGCGGACTGTTGGTCGTCGCGGGTGTCTGGTTGATTACACGCCGGGTTACCCGCCACGATCCGGTCTTAACTCTGGTACTGGTCGGTATTGCGCTGGGTACGCTATGCGGAGCCGGAATTTCGCTAATAAAAACTCTGGCCGATCCCTACACCCAGTTACCTTCAATAACCTTCTGGTTGCTGGGAGGGCTGTCCACCGTAACCTTGCGCGATCTTTACTACGCTGCGCCGATCATTCTAATTGGCTCCCTGCCCCTGTTTTTCCTCCGCTGGCGCATGAATTTACTCACACTTTCCGACGATGAAGCCAGCTCGCTGGGGCTGAATGTTGCGCGCCTGAGGTTAGGGTTGATTATCTGCGCCACGCTAATCACCGCCAGCACAGTGGCAATAGCAGGAATTATTGGTTGGATCGGCCTCGTCGTCCCACATATTGCCCGCTTGTTGACTGGTCACAACCATCAGCAACTATTGCCTGTGGCGATGTCTACAGGTGCCATTCTGCTTCTGCTCACCGACACACTGGCGCGAAGCATTGGGACAACAGAAATCCCGCTCGGCATTCTGACCGCTTTTGTTGGTGCACCATTTTTTCTGCTGTTGTTGTTACGCGGAGGTCGCCAGTGACTTTGCTTGCCGTCCGTCATGCTTCTCTGGGTTACTCCCGCCATCCGGTGCTACACGACGTTTCCTTCAACCTGTCTCAGGGATCAATTTGTTGCCTGCTGGGAGCCAATGGCTGCGGTAAAACTACGCTGATGCGCACCATTCTTGGCGTGATTCCATTGTCAGGTGGCGAGATTTTGCTGGATGGCGTACCTGTTCAGAAACTTAGCCATCACCAGCGCGCGCAAGCTATTGCCTGGGTGCCGCAAGCGCACGACGGTGTTTTTGCTTTCAGTGTACTGGACATGGTGTTAATGGGACTGACTCCAATAATGGGGACGTTTTCCGTCCCCGGTAAGCAAGAACGCCTGAAAGCCACAGAGCAACTGGAAAAGCTGGGTATTTCGCATCTGGCGACAAGGCGCTGGAATACCCTTAGCGGCGGTGAACGCCAGATGGCATTAATCGCCCGCGCCCTGCTTCAGCAACCACGCTTGTTGTTACTGGATGAACCTGCCTCCAGCCTCGATTTTGGTCATCAGATCCAACTGCTGGACACCCTGGCGCAGCTAAAAAATAACGGAATGACGATGCTGATGTCGCCCCATCATCCGCTACATGCTAACGCCATTGCCGACAGCGTTATCCGGGTTGAGCCAGATGGACGCGTAACACAAGGCTTACCGGCTGAACAACTGACAATGGACAAACTGGCAGCCCTGTATCGGGTTTCCGCCGCCCAGATTCATCATCACCTCTCTGCCATTAAACGCTAAGGAACAATCATGCTCATTGATGATATTGATTTTGCAGACCTTTATCTTCAGCAATTAAAGCTGGCTCACCGAACAGAAAAAACGCCAGATCACTGGGATCAACGGGCGGAAAAAATGGCCGAGAATTGCGCCTCGCCAACGGACAGCTATCTGCAACAACTGATCGCTAAAATTGACCTGCAGGGCGCAAATTCCTTATTCGATATGGGCTGTGGACCGGGCACTGTGTCACTGGCACTGGCTGATAAAGTCACTACCGTTTATGGCGTTGATTACAGTCAGGGGATGCTGAACGTTGCCGCCCGTCGCGCCGCCGCGATGAAGGCCGACAATGTCCACTGGATCCAACGCGCCTGGGAAGAGGACTGGAGTGACCTGCCACGCTGCGATATTGCCGTGGCTTCCCGATCCACGCTGGTGGCTGACATGCGCCAGGCGATGACCAAACTGAATAATCAGGCACGGTTACGCGTCTATACCACCCATCTTGTCAGTACCTCGTTCGTCTCCCCTGCCATCCAGCGGGCGGCAGGTCGGGAAGTGATCGAATTACCCAACTATATCTTTGCACTTAACGTGCTGTATCAGATGGGAATTTATGCTCACGTTGATTTTATCCGTGGGCAAAATTGCCAACAGGATAACAGTACCTGGGAACGTTTTGAGCAGAACGTCAGTTGGAGTCTCGGCACGCTTAACGACGATGAACGCGAACGGTTATATCGCTGGTATCAACAACAGGATGCTCGCGCCCTCGCCCCTGCCAGCCGCGACTGGGCACTCATCTGGTGGGACAGCGTGCCACAGGAGGCACTGCGATGATTTTCATTTCTCAGGCACAAATCGATGCGTTACTTCTGGAGGATATCCAGGGCGGTGACCTGACCACACGCGCATTAGGCATCGGTGAACAGCCTGGTGTTATTGATTTTTTTCACCGCAAGGGCGGCTGCGTCAGTGGCGTGGCGGTGGCTTGCAAGATGTTAACCACGCTGGGATTAACCATCGATGATGCTGTCAGCGACGGTTCACTAGCAACCCCGGGTCAGCGTCTAATCCGGGCACATGGCAATGCCGCAGCACTTCATCAGGGGTGGAAAGCAGTCCAGAACGTGCTGGAGTGGAGTTGCGGCGTGTCTGATTATCTCGCTCAAATGTTGATGCTGCTTCGCGAACGTTATTCCGATGGCAATATTGCCTGCACCCGAAAAGCGATCCCCGGCACCCGTTTACTGGCAGCGCAGGCAATTCTGGCCGCAGGGGGATTGATTCACCGTGCCGGATGTGCGGAGACCATATTATTGTTTGCCAACCACCGTCATTTTCTTGCCGACAAGCAGGACTGGTCGGGCGCAATCGCTCAGTTACGTCGCCACGCACCGGAGAAGAAAATCGTTGTTGAAGCCGATACGCCTGAAGAGGCAATTGCCGCGTTACGCGCGCAACCAGACGTACTTCAGCTCGACAAATTTAGTCCGCAGCAGGCAACGGAAATTGCGCAAAAAGCACCGTCACTGGCTCCTCACTGCACGCTGGCTCTGACGGGTGGAATTAATCTGACAACTCTCAAAAATTACCTCGATTGTGGCATCCGACTGTTTATTACCTCCGCGCCTTATTACGCGGCACCGGCTGATATCAAAGTCAGTCTGAAACCCAAAGCCTCTTTTTAATTCTTTATTAAACGGAATTTATTTTATGAGATTCAAAAAACATTATCTCTGCACAGCATTATCAATTGCACTTGCCCAGCAGGCCGTAGCAGCTCAAGAGAGCGATACACTGACTGTATGGTCCAGCCCTGTATCATCGACGACGACCACCATTCTCGATCAACCCACCATAAAGGCGTTGGATAAACAAAATGTTGCTCAGGCATTAAGTGTCGTTCCCGGCGTGGTGCTGCAAAAATCAGGCAGCCGCAACGAAGAACAGGTCAAAGTTCGTGGTTTTGATAGCCGTCAGGTGCCGGTCTATTTCGACGGCGTCCCCATTTATGTTCCCTATGATGGTAACCTCGATCTGGCGCGGATTTTAACCAACAATCTGGGCGCGGTCGAAGTTTCCAAAGGGTATTCCTCACTGCTACAGGGACCTAATCAGATGGGGGGTTCCATAAACATCACCACTCAGAAACCGACCAAACCGCTGGAAGCGAGTCTGGGATATCGTCAGGGATGGAGTCGTAGTCAGGACAACGCCTACGATATGCACGCTTCATTTGCCGCCAGCAGCGATCTGGGATACTTGCAAGTCAGCGGCAGCCAGCTAAAACAGGATTTTCTCGGCCTGCCACACGGTGTTAATAATGATATTGCAGGCAAGCACGGCAAGATGATTAACTCATCTGCCGATGACAAACGCGGCATTGTGAAGCTCGGTTTTACACCGAGTGAAAACGATGAATACACGCTGACTTACATTAAGCAGGATGGCGAAAAAGACAACCCGCCATACAGCGGAAACAGTGGCCAAAAGTCACGCTACTGGCAGTGGCCGGAGTATGACAAAGAAAGTTTTTACTATCAGGGAACCACACAGCTAAACGACCGTTTTACCCTGAAAAGCCGGCTGTATCGCGACACCTTTGAAAATACGCTCATGATGTACAACTCGCTGGCCGATCTGAAAAGTAAAAACGGTAGCTATAGTCACTATTCCGATTACAGCGATGGTGCCGGATTACAACTGGCGGCCGATGTACGTGAAAACGATCTGCTGTCGTTTGCCGTTAACTGGAAGGATGACGTACACCGGGAAAAAGGTGCACCTCACGCCGCTTACGATCGCTATGAAGATCGTACCTGGTCGCTCGCCAGTGAATATCAATGGGCTGCTGCTGATAATTTGGATGTTGTGGCCGGAATCAGCTATGACTGGCGTGATAGCGTAGAAGCGAAAAAACACGAAAAAGATGGCAGCATCACCCATTATGACGACAACAATCAGTCAGCTTTTAACTGGCAGGTGATGGGGAAATACCACTTTGCCAATGAAGACACGCTGGCGCTTTCATACTATGACCGCACGCGCTTCCCGACACTGAAAGAACGCTATACCACGTCCAAACCGGCGTATAACCAGATAGCCATTGTTAATCCACAACTTAAGCCAGAACGCGCTCGCGGAGTGGATTTAACCTGGAATGGCGCTTTCACCCGCGCCTGGGGATTTGAAGTCAGCGTTTACTATAACCGGGTAAGTGACGCCATCCTTTCACACAATATCGATGCCGATACCATTCAAAACCAGAACAGCGGCACGGTAGATTACAGTGGCCTGGATGCCGGTATTAAGGGGAAAATCAGCAATGTACTGGATGTAGGATTGAGCTACGCTCTGATTCATGCCGATGCCAAACGCAAAGATATCGGCAAGATAACCGATCTGCCGACACAGACAATGACTGCATGGATGACACTCAAACCGTGGGAGCCGTTAAGCGTAACGCTGTCGGAAGAGGCGCGTTCCTCCAGCTACAGCAACAGCGACGGTACACAAAAAGCCGCCGGTTTTGCGGTGACCCACATTCGTGCCGATTACGCCTTAGGTCATGGCTTCAGCGTCAATGCGTCCGTCAATAACCTGTTTGATACGAAATATGCCTACAGCGAAGGGTTTATTGAAGAAGGGCGTAATTTCTGGGCAGGTGTGGTGTATACGTTCTGATTTGAAAGCGGATAGCGGCGTCAGCACCGCTATCCGCCTTATGAAAATCTTATTCTCTTCGCAGAAGGCGAAATACCCCCAGAACCAGGATAGCGCCGACCACCGCCACCAGGAAGCTGTGCAAATTAAAACCGCTGATGGAACCGCCAATGCCAAACATGGTCGCCAGCCAGCCGCCGACAACCGCACCGACTATCCCGAGAATACAGGTCAGGAAAAATCCACCACCATCACGCCCTGGCATGATCAGCTTGGCGATAATGCCGGCTATCAGGCCAAAAATAATCCAGGCAATAATTCCCATGTTCAGGCCCTCGTTTCGATGAATCGGACGCAGAAAATGTTTACGTCAACGCTCTAAGTATAGGCAAGGGCTGGATCGATGCTGGCGTCTGTCGGTTGATTTAAGATCAACGTGTAAAAAATATTCACGCATTTGTATTAAGTTTTGTTAATCACTACCGATAAACCAAAGACAGTTTGTCGGTCAGGAGTTTTTCCGCGTGAGTCATTACCATGAGCAGTTCCTGAAACAAAATCCGTTAGCAGTCCTGGGCATTTTACGCGATTTGCACAAAGCCGCTGTTCCCTTGCGTATCAGTTGGTCAGGCGGTCAGTTGATCAGCAAAATACTGGCAATAAGCCCTGATAAACTGGTGCTGGATCACGGCAGTCAACCAGAAGACAATAATGCAGCGCTTAAAGCGCAGCACATTACTATTACCGCCGAAACTCAGGGGGCGAAAGTCGAGTTTACTGTTGAACAATTACAGCAAAGTGAGTATTTGCAGCTTCCTGCGTTCATCACCACACTCCCTCCCGCCTTATGGTTTGTACAACGACGCCGATATTTTCGCATCTCCGCCCCACTTCATCCGCCTTATTATTGCCAGACCAAACTGGCAGATAACAGTACGTTACGTTTTCGCCTGTATGATTTATCGTTAGGTGGCATGGGCGCATTGCTGGAAACGGAAAAACCAGCCGGATTGCACGAAGGCATGCGCTTCGCACAGATTGAGGTCAACATGGGACAATGGGGAGTTTTTCACTTTGACGCCCAGTTACTGGCTATCAGCGAACGCAAATTGATTGATGGCAAAAATGAAACCATCTCCACTCCCCGTCTGAGCTTTCGTTTTCTTAACGTCGGCCCGACGGTGGAGCGGCAATTACAGCGAATTATTTTCTCACTCGAACGGGAAGCCCGGGAGAAAGCGGACAAAATACGCGACTGAGTTACATCGCATCCAGTGCCTGCTCGAGTTTGTAGATATAGCGCGGTGCCTGCGGTGCGGGGTGATTTTTCGCTACATGCTCGAGGAACTCGTCAGCGTCCAGATCGTTGATTTTACTGATCGCCTTTTTCCGATCTGATGAGAAAGTCCGTAACAGCGCGCCAGCTCCGTTGGCGTATGACACCACCAGTGCATATTGCAGTACCTTCGGATCTTCAATTCCTGCCAGCGGGCCGGTTTCCAGAATATTCAGGTAAGCCGCCCCCATTGAGATATTGCGCTCCGGGTTTTTCAGTTCGCTGGTTGTCGGTTCGCCACTCCACCCCATGCGGCGGTAAACATCACGTCCGGACGTTGAGGCTTTCAACTGCATCAGACCAATCGCATTCGACTTACTGACCGCGTTTGGGTTACCGCCCGATTCAATAGCGATAATCGCCGTGATCAATTGTGGATCGACACCCCAGGCCGCACCGGCCTTCTGGCTTATTGGCATCCACTTCATTGCACGTTGTACCGGAACTTTCGCGTTCCACGGCGGGTTCGTGTAGTCATGCTTAGATGAACAACCCGCTAATAACACAATCAAAAAGGCAAACCATCTCAATTTCACTTCATCTATCCTTATAGCCTGGAATCGCCGTTGAGGTGACAACAGCACACCTAAGCGGCATGATATACAATTCGTTTCTGTTGTCAGCAAGGAATTGCCATGTCTCAGTTTCACTTAATCGCCCCGTCGGGTTACTGCATTAATCAGCACGCCGCGCAGCGCGGTATTCAACGCCTGACGGATGCAGGTCATCAGGTCAATAACGTAGAGGTCATTGCCCGACGCTGTGAGCGTTTTGCTGGTACGGAAACGGAGCGACTGGAGGATATCAATGCCCTTGCCAGGCTGACCTCACCCAACACTATCGTACTGGCAGTACGCGGCGGTTACGGTGCCAGTCGCTTACTGGCAGACATTGACTGGCAGGCACTGGTAACTCGCCAACAACATGATCCGTTGCTCATCTGCGGGCATAGCGATTTTACGGCCATTCAGTGCGCTCTTCTGGCGCAAGGCAATGTCATCACCTTTAGCGGACCGATGCTGGTGGCGAATTTTGGCGCGGATGTGTTGAACGCCTTTACCGAGCACCATTTCTGGCTGGCGTTACGTAATGAAACGTTCGCCATTGAATGGCAAGGGGAAGGCCCGGCGTGTCAGAGCGAAGGCACGTTGTGGGGAGGCAACCTCGCGATGTTGATTTCGCTGATTGGTACGCCCTGGATGCCGCAAATCGAGAACGGCATTCTGGTGCTGGAGGATATCAACGAGCATCCTTTCCGCGTCGAGCGCATGTTGTTACAGCTTTATCACGCAGGTATTTTACATCGTCAGAGCGCGATCATTCTCGGTAGTTTCAGTGGCAGCGCGCCAAATGATTATGACGCGGGTTACAACCTGGAGTCAGTTTACGCGTTCTTGCGCTCTCGTCTGTCGATCCCACTCATCACCGGCCTCGATTTTGGTCATGAACAACGCACGGTTACACTGCCGTTGGGCGCACATGCCATACTCAATAACGATAAAAGAGGCACACGGATGACAATAAGCGGTCATCCTGTTCTGAAAGCGTAAAAAAATCACGCTTCAGGGCCAAGTAAAACGCTGTTTCTGCCGTGAATATGGTAGGGTTTATAGTACGAGACAGCGTAATCAGGAGTAACCGACCGTTGGATGCCGCAACAATCATTAGCCTTTTCATCTTAGGCTCCATCCTTGTCACCAGTAGTATTTTACTTAGTTCATTTTCTTCCCGCCTTGGCATTCCGATTCTGGTTATTTTCCTGGCGATTGGCATGTTGGCGGGCGTCGATGGCGTCGGCGGCATTCCGTTTGATAATTATCCTTTTGCCTACATGGTAAGTAATCTGGCGCTGGCAATTATTTTGCTCGACGGCGGGATGCGAACCCAGGCCAGCTCATTTCGCGTTGCATTAGGTCCGGCGCTTTCACTGGCGACAGTCGGCGTGCTTATCACCTCCGGTTTAACCGGCATGATGGCGGCGTGGTTGTTTAATCTTGATTTGATTGAAGGCTTATTAATCGGTGCCATTGTCGGCTCCACCGACGCCGCAGCGGTCTTTTCTCTGCTTGGCGGCAAGGGACTTAACGAACGTGTTGGCTCAACACTGGAGATAGAATCCGGCAGCAATGATCCGATGGCCGTCTTTCTGACGATTACCTTGATTGCGATGATCCAGCATCATGAAAGCACTATTAGCTGGATGTTCGTTGTCGATATTCTGCAGCAATTTGGGCTGGGAATTGTGATCGGTCTTGGCGGTGGTTATTTACTGCTGCAAATGATTAACCGCATTGCTCTGCCTGCGGGCTTGTATCCATTGCTGGCATTAAGCGGCGGTATCCTGATTTTCTCTTTAACCACGGCGCTGGAAGGCAGCGGTATTCTGGCAGTTTATCTGTGCGGTTTTCTGCTGGGTAATCGCCCGATTCGCAACCGCTACGGCATTCTGCAAAATTTCGACGGCCTCGCCTGGCTGGCACAAATCGCCATGTTCCTCGTGCTCGGCCTGTTGGTTAATCCGAGCGACCTGCTGCCTATTGCCATTCCGGCGCTCATATTGTCCGCATGGATGATTTTCTTCGCCCGTCCCCTGTCGGTATTTGCCGGATTATTACCGTTCCGCGGCTTCAATCTGCGCGAACGGGTGTTTATCAGTTGGGTGGGATTACGCGGCGCGGTGCCGATCATTCTGGCAGTATTCCCGATGATGGCGGGGCTGGAAAATGCGCGCTTGTTCTTTAACGTCGCCTTCTTCGTGGTGCTGGTTTCACTGCTATTACAGGGAACATCACTCTCGTGGGCAGCGAAAAAAGCCAAAGTCGTGGTTCCGCCCGTCGGACGTCCTGTATCACGCGTTGGCCTGGATATTCACCCGGAAAACCCGTGGGAGCAGTTTGTTTATCAGTTAAGTGCCGATAAATGGTGCGTGGGTGCGGCACTGCGCGATCTGCATATGCCAAAAGAGACGCGTATTGCGGCACTGTTTCGTGATAACCAGTTGCTTCATCCCACCGGCAGCACCCGACTGCGCGAAGGCGATGTGCTGTGTGTAATTGGTCGGGAGCGCGATCTTCCGGCGCTCGGTAAACTGTTCAGCCAGTCGCCGCCAGTCGCGCTGGATCAACGCTTCTTTGGTGACTTCATTCTCGAAGCCAGCGCCAAATATGCTGATGTGGCGCTGATATATGGTCTGGAAGACGGCCGGGAATATCGCGATAAACAGCAAACACTGGGTGAAATTGTTCAGCAGTTGTTAGGCGCGGCACCGGTTGTCGGTGACCAGGTGGAGTTTGCCGGGATGATCTGGACGGTGGCTGAGAAAGAAGATAATGCCGTGTTGAAGATCGGCGTTCGGGTGGCAGAGGACGAAGCCGAATCTAAAATTTGATGTAGTTTGTATCGCCGGATGCGACGCTGTGCGTCTTATCCGGCTAACAGCAAGTTACACCGTCACAACTGGCACGCGTAACGCCAGCGCGCACATCAACTCATAGCCTACCGTTCCGGCAGCGGCGGCGACATCATCAATTTTGATCTCCTTGCCCCACAGCTCAACCGGCGTACCAATTCCCGCCTGCGGGCAAGGCGTCAAATCAACCGCCAGCATATCCATCGAGACTGTCCCTATCGTCATGGTGCGTACTCCGTCCACTAAAACAGGTGTACCGGTTGGCGCATGACGCGGATAACCATCGGCGTATCCGGCGGCGACAATGCCAATTCGCTGCTCATCGCGCGCGGTATAGTGACCGCCATAGCCCACACGATCTCCTGCTTTTAGTGTCTGGATACCAATAATCTCGCTGCTTAATGTCATTACCGGACGTAATCCAGTATTGGCAATATCCCGCCACTGACCGGACGGCGAAGCACCATACAAAATAATGCCTGGTCGAACCCAGTCAAAATGCGCTTCCGGATGCCACAGGGTTGCCGCCGAGTTAGACAACGAACGCCGACACTCCAGCCCTTCTGCTGCTCGCTCAATACGCGCCATCGCCGTAGAAATCCCATCAGGATGCTCCGCATCGGCAAAATGCGACATCAGCGTCATTTCGCCAACATTCGCCATCGCCCGCAATTGCTGCCAGACGGTAAGCATGCGCTCAGGCATGAAGCCCAGCCGATTCATCCCGCTGTTCACTTTAAGATAAATATCCAGCGGTGCCTTTAGTCGCGCGTTTTGCAACGCTTTGAGCTGCCAGTTGCTGTGTACACAGGTGGTCAGCCGGTACTGGTCATAAATTTCCAGATCCTGAGCATGGAAAAATCCCTCCAGCATCAGGATCGGCCCTTTCCAGCCGCGCTCGCGTAACGTTATCGCCTCTTCCAGATTAAGTAATGCAAAGCCATCGGTGGCCCCGAGCGCGCTCCAGATACGCTCGACACCGTGACCATACGCGTTGGCTTTTACCACCGACCAGACACGCGCATGCGGCGCGGCCTGGCGAACAATGGTCAGATTCTGTTTTAATGCCTGCAGATCGAGGCTGGCCTGTATCGGTCTGGTCATCTCGCGTCCTTAGCTGTGCGCGCCATGTAAATGACCCGGGCGCGATGGCGTAAATCCACGGCTGTAGCGCGCCACGCTTAAATCCTCATACGGGATAGCGGGCGTGCGACCAGAGAGCAGATCGCTTAACAACTGACCAGAACCGCAAGCCATCGTCCAGCCGAGCGTGCCGTGACCGGTATTCAGCCACAAATTTTTAAAGCGTGTACGCCCCACAACCGGCGTGCCATCTGGCGTCATCGGGCGTAGCCCCGTCCAGAACGTGGCCTGCTCAACATGACCGCCGCGCGGATAGAGATCGCGAACCACCATCTCCAGCGTTTCACGGCGCGGCTGTAGCAGTTCAGTATTAAAGCCAACAATTTCCGCCATTCCGCCGACACGGATGCGATTATCGAAACGTGTAATGGCAATTTTGTAGGTTTCATCGAGAATAGTGGACACCGGCGCACCATCTTCTTGTGCAATCGGAATGGTCAGCGAGTAACCTTTCAGCGGGTAGACCGGAATATCAACAATGCCTTTGAGCATCGCTGTCGAGTAAGAACCAAATGCCATCACATACGCATCGGCCTTAATCACTTCATCACCACACTTCACGCCATAGATCTGCTCACCGTCGCAAAGCAGTTGATCGACAGGCGTATTAAAGCGGAATTTAACCCCCGCCTGTTCCGCCATTCGCGCTAAATTCTGGGTAAAGAGCTGGCAATCGCCGGTTTCGTCATTGGGCAGTTGCAGGCCACCGGTGAGTTTGTGTGCCACTTCGGCCAGCGCTGGCTCCACTTCCGCCAGACGGCTGGATCCCAGTAGTTTGTACGGCACACCAGCATCTTCCAGAACGGCAATATCGCGAGTCGCGTTTTCATATTGTTGTTCGGTACGGAACAGTTGCAGCGTCCCGCCCTGCCGCCCTTCATACTGGATGTTAGTCTCAGCACGTAATGTTTTCAGGCAATCACGGCTGTATTCCGCCAGGCGCACCATCCGCCCTTTGTTTTCCATGTAGTGGCTGGTGTCGCAGTTACGTAACATTTGCCACATCCATTTCAACTGAAATTGCGTACCGTCGAGACGAACCGCCAGCGGTGCATGGCGCTGAAACATCCATTTAATCGCCTTCAACGGCACACCTGGCGCCGCCCACGGTGCCGCATAACCAGGCGAGATTTGCCCGGCATTTGCTGCGCTGGTTTCCAGGGCTGCTCCCGGTTCCCGATCAATAACGGTGACCTCATGTCCTGCCTGATTTAAATACCAGGCGCTGGCAACGCCTACCACACCACTTCCCAGTATGACAACTCGCATAGCCACTCCGATAACGGTAGATACAGTAAAAGAACAATAATCTAATTACATCTTGATAACCCAGATGAAAATATTACTCAACATATGGCTTTTTTATGGTGAGCTGGCTCACATCTCCCTGTCGCTGTGGGAATATGCCGTCTTTGGTATCTCCTGCTGAAGGTGCTTTTTATCCAGCAGAAAATTCCGTTCAGAGGCTGATTATTGGCACTACGATAATAAGAAATCGCAAAGAAAAAAATTCTCCGGCGACGCGGTTTTTAACGGGTGTTCTATGCTTGAAATGAGGTCCTCCACACAGAGAGTACCGACAACAATGAGGTGCGCGTATGGCGACGATCGATTCTATGAATAAGGACACCACACGTTTGAGCGATGGACCCGACTGGACGTTCGAGCTGCTGGATATTTATCTGGCAGAGATAGACCGGGTGGCGAAACTCTATCGGCTGGATACCTACCCGCACCAGATTGAAGTGATCACCTCAGAACAGATGATGGATGCCTACTCCAGCGTCGGTATGCCGATTAACTATCCGCACTGGTCATTTGGTAAGAAGTTTATCGAAACTGAGCGCCTGTATAAGCATGGCCAACAAGGGCTGGCCTATGAAATTGTCATAAACTCTAACCCGTGTATCGCTTACCTGATGGAAGAGAACACCATTACCATGCAGGCGCTGGTGATGGCGCATGCCTGTTACGGCCATAACTCTTTCTTCAAAAACAATTATTTATTCCGTAGCTGGACCGATGCCAGTTCGATTGTCGATTACCTGATTTTCGCCCGCAAATACATTACCGAGTGCGAAGAACGTTATGGCGTTGATGAGGTAGAAAAGCTGCTGGACTCGTGCCATGCGCTGATGAACTACGGAGTGGATCGTTACAAACGCCCGCAAAAAATCTCGCTGCAAGAGGAGAAAGCCCGGCAGAAAAGCCGCGAAGAGTATCTGCAAAGTCAGGTCAATATGCTCTGGCGTACCCTGCCGAAACGCGAAGAAGAGAAAACCGTTGCCGAAGCGCGCCGCTATCCTTCCGAACCACAAGAAAACCTGCTCTATTTTATGGAGAAAAATGCCCCACTGCTGGAATCATGGCAGCGTGAGATCCTGCGCATTGTGCGTAAGGTGAGCCAGTATTTTTATCCGCAAAAACAGACTCAGGTGATGAACGAAGGCTGGGCCACCTTCTGGCACTACACCATCCTTAACCATCTGTACGATGAAGGGAAAGTGACCGAACGCTTTATGCTGGAGTTCTTGCATAGTCACACCAATGTGGTCTTCCAGCCGCCGTATAACAGCCCGTGGTACAGCGGCATTAACCCGTATGCCCTCGGATTCGCCATGTTCCAGGATATTAAGCGGATTTGTCAGTCACCAACGGAAGAAGACAAATACTGGTTCCCGGATATCGCCGGTTCTGACTGGCTGGAAACGCTGCATTTCGCGATGCGTGATTTCAAAGATGAGAGCTTTATCAGTCAATTCCTGTCACCGAAGGTAATGCGTGATTTCCGCTTCTTCACCGTGCTGGATGATGATCGGCATAATTATCTGGAAATTTCTGCCATTCATAATGAGGAAGGTTATCGGGAGATCCGTAACCGATTATCGTCGCAATATAACTTAAGCAATCTGGAGCCGAATATTCAGATCTGGAACGTGGATTTGCGCGGCGACCGTTCGCTGATTCTACGCTACATTCCGCATAACCGCGCTCCGCTGGATCGGGGACGTAAAGAGGTGCTGAAACATGTGCATCGTTTGTGGGGATTTGATGTGACGCTGGAGCAGCAAAACGAAGATGGCAGCGTCGAGTTGCTGGAACGTTGCCCGCCAAGAATGGGAAATCTGTAAAAAGTCCTCCTCATTTGAGGAGGACTCATTTTTGCCTGATGTGGCGTACAAAGTATCGAAAATTCAATATATTGCAAGAACAACGTAGGCCTGATAAGCATAGCGCATCAGGCAATTACGCGTTTGTCATCAGTCTGGATGGATTATCGCCCCTGAATGGCTAAATCACCTGGCAAGTTCTTCTGCATCCGGTGCCAAATCTCGCCACTCTCATGCCCATAGCGACGCACCGTTTCGTAAACCTGATCGTGCGCGCCTTCACTGCACAATGCCGACAGCTTGTGGTAGAAACCCAGCGCCAGACTGCGCGCTTCCGGATTAGCAAAATAGTGACGACCAATGCGCGTATACAACCCTTTCATCCCGTTAATGATCAGGCCGTAAATCGGGTTGCCAGAGGCAAACGCCAGACCACGGAAAATGTTGTAATCCAGATCAGCAAAAGCATCGGCGTGATCGGCCACTTCATTGGCGGTTGCCAGCACTTCCTGCGCTTTATCAGGGTGCTGACGAAACGCGGTGCGAATAAAAATAGTTGAAATATTGGTACGCACTGACAGCAAATTATCAATAAGTTGCGGCACACTTTCGTGGTCGAGTCGCGCCAGTGTTTCAAGGATATTTAAACCGGAGGTTTCCCAGAAATTATTCACCTTCGTTGGCTTGCCATGTTGAATAGTCAACCAGCCATCTCGTGCCAGTCGCTGCAACACTTCACGTAACGTCGTACGCGTTACGCCAATTAATTCTGAAAGTTCACGTTCTGCGGGCAAAATAGTCCCGGGTGGGAAGCGGTTATTCCAGATACTTTCAATAATGTACTCTTCCGCGAAACCTGCCGGGCTTTGCGCCTTAATGACCATAGTGAGATTTCCATAACACAGCAAAACAAAGTTGGACTCATCATACCAGAGGGCTAACTACGCTGATAGCAGACAAAAAGAAGAAAAAAGGGATCAGGGCTTCATTTTCCGCATCTCTTTCCGCTTGACTATCAAGACTTGCCTCACTCCTGCCTGGCCGTTAAGCTTTGCGTTCTAACATAAAAACATCATTTATTATTTGTAAGGTAAGGGAAACCATCATGGAGATCTCCTGGGGCCGCGCGTTATGGCGCAATTTTTTGGGCCAGTCACCTGACTGGTACAAACTTGCCCTCATTATTTTCTTAATTGTTAACCCGTTAATTTTCCTCATCAGCCCTTTTGTTGCTGGCTGGCTGTTGGTAGCGGAATTTATTTTCACCCTGGCGATGGCGCTCAAATGCTATCCGCTACTGCCTGGCGGCCTGTTGGCTATCGAAGCGGTATTCATAGGCATGACCAGCGCGGAGCACGTCCGTGAAGAGGTGGCGGCGAATCTTGAAGTCTTGCTGCTACTGATGTTTATGGTGGCGGGTATCTATTTTATGAAACAGCTATTGCTGTTCATCTTTACCCGCTTGCTGTTAAGCATTCGCTCCAAGATGCTGTTATCGCTCTCTTTTTGTGTGGCGGCTGCGTTTCTCTCCGCGTTCCTGGATGCCTTAACTGTAGTGGCCGTGGTGATCAGCGTTGCGGTGGGTTTTTATGGTATTTATCACCGAGTGGCTTCTTCCCGTGCCGAAGATACCGATCTGCAAGACGACAGCCATATCGACAAGCATTACAAGGTGGTGCTGGAGCAGTTCCGTGGTTTTCTGCGTAGCCTGATGATGCACGCGGGTGTCGGTACTGCATTAGGCGGTGTGATGACCATGGTCGGTGAACCGCAAAACCTGATTATTGCGAAAGCTGCTGGCTGGCATTTTGGCGATTTCTTCCTGCGCATGTCACCGGTAACCGTCCCGGTTCTGATTTGTGGTTTGTTAACCTGCCTGTTAGTGGAGAAAATGCGTTGGTTTGGCTACGGTGAAACGCTGCCGGAGAAAGTCCGCGAAGTGCTGCAGCAGTTTGACGATCAAAGCCGTAACCAGCGTACACGTCAGGATAAAATTCGCCTGATTGTCCAGGCGATTATCGGCGTCTGGCTGGTCACCGCGCTGGCGTTGCATCTGGCGGAAGTCGGCCTGATTGGTTTGTCTGTCATTATTCTGACTACATCACTGACCGGTGTCACTGATGAACATGCTATCGGCAAAGCCTTCACCGAATCTCTGCCATTCACTGCACTGTTGACGGTCTTTTTCTCGGTAGTTGCGGTGATTATCGACCAACAACTGTTCTCCCCAATTATCCAGTTTGTATTGCAGGCATCAGAACACGCCCAGCTATCGCTGTTCTATATCTTCAACGGTTTGCTGTCTTCCATTTCGGATAACGTCTTTGTGGGAACGATTTATATCAACGAAGCCAAAGCAGCAATGCAGAGCGGCGCTATCAGTATGAAGCAATATGAACTGCTGGCCGTCGCCATTAACACCGGGACCAACCTGCCATCCGTCGCCACGCCGAACGGACAAGCTGCGTTCTTGTTCCTGTTAACCTCCGCTCTCGCGCCATTGATACGTCTTTCTTATGGCCGCATGGTATGGATGGCTCTGCCCTACACCCTCGTACTGACCCTCGTCGGGCTACTCTGCGTAGAGTTTACTCTTGCCCCTGTAACTGAATGGTTTATGCAAATGGGGTGGATAGCAACGCTTTGATAACAACTTACCGGGCATATTCATGCCCGGTTTGCCTTTCCGCCCGATAATTGTTCAATTACATCCTATTTTTACTCCCTCCTGGTGGCGCAACGAATGAATTGGTTTAAACTGCGCATTCGATGCATATTGCAGGGAAATTATTATGTTGCGATTTTTGAACCAATGTTCACAGGGGCGGGGTGCGTGGTTGTTAATGGCGCTTACCGCTCTGGCACTGGAACTGACGGCGCTGTGGTTCCAGCATGTGATGTTATTGAAACCTTGCGTGCTCTGTATTTATGAACGCTGCGCGTTATTCGGTGTTCTGGGTGCCGCGTTGATTGGCGCTATCGCCCCGAAAACGCCGCTGCGTTATGTGGCGATGATTATCTGGTTGTATAGCGCGTTTCGTGGTGTGCAGTTAACTTACGAACACACCATGCTCCAGCTCTATCCTTCGCCGTTTATGACCTGTGATTTCATGGTTCGCTTCCCGGACTGGCTGCCGCTGGATAAATGGGTGCCACAAGTGTTTGTCGCCTCTGGTGATTGCGCTGAGCGTCAGTGGGAGTTTTTAGGTCTGGATATGCCGCAGTGGTTGCTCGGTATTTTTGTTGCTTACCTGATTGTCGCAGTGCTGGTGGTGATTTCCCAGCCATTTAAAGCGAAAAAACGTGACCTGTTTGGTCGCTAATCAATCAGGCGCTCCTGCGGGAGCGCCTGTCTCGATTCATCCTGTCAATAATTCAATGCCAGATGCGACGTTAACGCTTTATCCGCTCTACGGCATTTCTGGCGGTGTAATCCCGAAGTGGTTCCACGCCCGCACTGTCGCCATACGCCCGCGCGGTGTACGCTGCAAAAAGCCTTGCTGAATCAAATAAGGTTCCAGCACATCCTCAATGGTTTCACGCTCTTCGCCAATGGCTGCAGCCAGGTTATCCAGGCCAACCGGACCACCGAAGAATTTATCGATTACCGCCAGCAATAACTTGCGATCCATATAATCGAAACCTTCTGCATCGACATTAAGCATATCCAGCGCCTGGGCGGCGATATCTGCCGAGATGGTGCCATCATGCTTCACTTCGGCAAAATCACGCACACGACGCAGCAAACGATTAGCGATACGTGGCGTACCTCGCGCCCGGCGAGCGACTTCCAGTGCGCCATCGTCACTCATCTCAAGCCCCATAAACCGTGCGCTACGACTGACGATATATTGCAGATCAGGCACCTGGTAAAACTCCAGGCGCTGCACTATACCGAAACGGTCACGCAATGGCGATGTCAATGAGCCAGCACGCGTGGTCGCGCCAATCAAGGTGAACGGTGGTAGATCGATTTTTATCGAACGCGCTGCCGGGCCTTCACCAATCATAATATCCAACTGGTAATCTTCCATCGCCGGATACAGCACCTCTTCCACGACTGGCGAGAGACGATGGATCTCATCAATAAACAGCACATCGTGCGGTTCAAGGTTGGTCAGCATTGCCGCCAGGTCACCCGCCTTTTCCAGTACCGGACCAGACGTTGTGCGTAAATTGACGCCCATTTCATTGGCAACGATGTTGGCTAACGTGGTTTTTCCCAGGCCAGGAGGACCAAAAATCAATAGATGATCGAGGGCATCGCCGCGCAGTTTCGCCGCTTTGATGAAAATCTCCATCTGCGAACGGACCTGCGGCTGACCAACATACTCTTCCAGTAATTTGGGGCGAATAGCGCGATCTACCACATCTTCCGGCAAGGTCGTACCGGCAGAAATCAGACGGTCTGCTTCAATCATCCTTTACCTCATAACGCGGCGCGCAGGGCTTCGCGAATTAATGTTTCACTGCTGGCATCAGGACGAGCGATTTTGCTCACCATGCGGCTGGCTTCTTGTGGTTTATAGCCCAGCGCCACCAGCGCAGCAACCGCTTCCTGCTCGGCATCGTCGGTTGCCGGGCTTGCCGGTGAGGTCAACACCAGATCGGCAGCCGGTGTAAACAGATCGCCGTGCAGGCCTTTAAAGCGATCTTTCATTTCAACAATCAGCCGTTCGGCAGTTTTTTTACCTATGCCAGGTAATTTCACCAGTGCTGCAGGATCCTCACGCTCAACGGCATTAACAAACTGCTGCGCTGACATACCAGAGAGGATCGCCAGTGCCAGTTTCGGCCCCACACCGTTGGTTTTAATCAGTTCTTTAAACAGCGTGCGTTCTTGCTTATTGTTAAAACCGTACAGTAACTGCGCGTCTTCACGTACTACAAAGTGGGTGAAGACTATCGTTTCCTGGCCCGCTTCAGGGAGTTCATAAAAACAGGTCATCGGCATATGCACTTCATAGCCTACGCCGCCCACTTCAAGTAACACCAGCGGGGGTTGTTTTTCCAGAATGATGCCTCTCAGCCTGCCTATCACATGACGCTCCTGCGTAATGAATCAAAGATAATGCTGTATGATAAAAAAATGCTGGATAGATATCCAGCGAAGGATGCAGAAAAATTGCGAGGCGTCTCGATGAACGGAGAATTGTCACTGCATAATTCATTCTCCAGGTCATATTGAAAGCAAATATTTTATATATTAAATATTCAGGTAAAAGACCCCCAAAAAAAAATAAACTTGACTATACCTGCGATAAAAAAGATTTTATGTTATTAAACATATTCAAATTTATTTCAATGGAATGATAAAGTGAATATTAATTATCCTGCTGAATATGAAACTGGTGATATTGTATTTACATGTATAGGTGCCGCATTATTCGGCCAAATTTCTGCCGCATCGAATTGCTGGAGTAATCACGTCGGGATCATTATCGGTCATGACGGCGATGATTTTCTGGTCGCAGAAAGCCGTGTTCCCCTCTCCACCATCACCACACTGTCCCATTTTATTAAACGTTCTTCTCACCAACGCTATGCCGTAAAGCGATTAGGTGCAGGGCTGACAGAACAGCAAAAACAAAGGCTGATAGAACAGGTTCCCTCTCGACTGCGCAAGCTCTATCACACCGGGTTTAAATATGAGTCATCTCGCCAGTTCTGCTCAAAGTTTGTCTTTGATATTTATAAAGAAGCATTATGTATTCCGGTAGGCGAGATAGAAACTTTTGAAGAGTTATTACACAGCAATCCACATGCAAAACTTACTTTCTGGAAATTCTGGTTTTTAGGCTCAATTCCGTGGGCGCGAAAAACCGTAACGCCAGCGAGTTTGTGGCATCATCCGGGTCTGGTGTTGATTCATGCCGAAGGAGTAGATACGCCTCAGCCTGAACTGACCGAGGCAGTATAATTTAACGCAGTCGCCCGCGAGCCAGATTCAGCCGCGATTCGCTCATCTGCATCGCATTCTGACTGATATGGCAGTGGGTGATGGCAATTGCCAGCGCATCAGCGGCGTCTGCCTGCGGGTTAGCGGGAAGTTTCAGCAAGGTGCGAACCATATGCTGCACCTGGCTTTTCTCGGCACTGCCAATACCCACCACGGTTTGCTTTACCTGGCGAGCGGCATACTCAAATACCGGCAATTCCTGATTCACCGCTGCCACAATCGCCACACCACGCGCCTGCCCCAGTTTCAGGGCAGAATCGGCGTTCTTCGCCATAAAGACTTGTTCGATTGCGAAATAATCTGGCTGGAACTGGGTGATGATTTCCGTCACGCCTGCATAAATGAGCTTCAGACGAGACGGTAAATCATCCACTTTGGTGCGTATGCATCCGCTACCCAGGTAGGACAGTTGTCTGCCCACCTGGCGGATAACGCCGTAACCGGTAACGCGTGAACCCGGGTCAATGCCGAGAATAATCGCCATCACGCGTCTCCGTTTTGTTGTTTAGCCGGCCTCATCAGAGGGTCGCTGCAACCTCATCAGAGATCTCACCGTTATGGTAAACTTCCTGCACGTCGTCGCAGTCTTCCAGCATATCGATCAGACGCATCAGTTTCGGTGCGGTTTCTGCATCCATATCAGCTTTGGTTGACGGGATCATAGATACTTCCGCGCTATCTGCTTTCAGACCTGCCGCTTCCAGAGCGTCGCGTACTTTACCCATCTCTTCCCATGCGGTGTAAACGTCAATCGCGCCGTCATCATAGGTCACAACGTCTTCAGCACCTGCTTCCAGCGCCGCTTCCATAATGGTGTCTTCGTCACCTTTCTCGAAGGAGATCACACCTTTTTTGCTGAACAGATAAGCCACGGAACCGTCAGTACCGAGGTTGCCACCACATTTGCTGAATGCGTGACGCACTTCAGCAACGGTACGGTTGCGGTTGTCAGAGAGACATTCAATCATGATTGCAGTGCCGCCAGGACCGTAACCTTCGTAGATGATGGTTTCCATGTTCGCATCATCATCACCGCCCACACCACGTGCAATTGCGCGGTTCAGGGTGTCACGGGTCATGTTGTTAGACAGTGCTTTATCAATGGCAGCACGCAGACGCGGGTTAGCATCCGGATCGCCACCACCCAGTTTAGCTGCGGTCACCAGCTCACGAATGATTTTAGTGAAGATTTTACCGCGCTTAGCATCCTGCGCAGCTTTACGATGTCTGGTGTTGGCCCATTTACTATGACCTGCCATAAAAATATCTCCAAAATAACTATACACTTGATCCTTCAGGCTGCCTGCGTTAGCGGCTCTCGTTTACCACCTTGATACAGCTCGAAGGATTTTGTGTATACGCCTTCTCAGGCTAAGTTAATTACAAATTGTTCAATCGCCTGTCGGTTGCTCCACGACTTAGTAAGCGCCGCCGCAGCGGGCGCATCAAGCCATTGGTATGCCAGATGTTCAGTAAAAACAATCTGGCGCTCGTGTGGTAGCGCAAGACAGAACCATGATTCCGTATTACGCGTCACGCCCGGCGCATAGCGATGACGCAAATGTGAAAAAATTTCAAACTCTACCGTGCGCTGACAGTCAATTAAGGTCAGTTGTTCAGCAACAACATCAATGGTGACCTCTTCCTTTACTTCGCGCATAGCAGCTTGCGGCGCGGTTTCACCCTCCTCCACACTGCCGGTTACCGACTGCCAGAAGTCAGGATCGTCACGCCGCTGTAACATCAGCACCCGTTTCGTATCTTGTGCGTAAATGACCACTAAGATCGAAACGGGACGCTTATACACTTTATCCTTCACGCTGCCTCTTCGTTGGCTGCTTTCGCTCATCCCATTCACATAGTTATCTATGCTCATGGAAGTTCACTCAGTTGCCGCCTCGATGCACCGCAAATGATTTCGTGTATTTTATTCATATCAGTTATTCTCAGCCTTCTTGACAACCTGAATGCTCAGCTCAGCCAGTGCAGTCGGGTTGGCAAAGCTCGGGGCTTCAGTCATCAGACACGCTGCCGCCGTTGTTTTCGGGAAGGCGATAACGTCACGGATGTTGTCGGTGCCGGTCAGCAGCATGGTCAGACGGTCAAGACCGAATGCCAAACCTGCGTGCGGCGGCGTACCATATTTCAGGGCATCGAGCAGGAAGCCGAATTTCTCGCGCTGTTCTTCTTCGGTGATACCCAGAATGCCAAACACCGTCTGCTGCATATCACCATTATGGATACGCACAGAGCCACCGCCCACTTCGTAACCATTGATGACCATATCGTAAGCGTTCGCCACCGCATTTTCCGGTGCCGCTTTCAGCTCGGCGGCAGTCATGTCTTTCGGTGAGGTGAACGGATGGTGCATTGCCGTCAGGCCGCCTTCGCCATCGTCTTCAAACATCGGGAAGTCGATAACCCACAGCGGTGCCCATTTGCTTTCGTCGGTCAGGCCGAGATCTTTACCGACTTTCAGACGCAGTGCGCCCATCGCGTCGGCAACAATTTTCTTGTTGTCGGCACCGAAGAAAATCATATCGCCATCTTGTGCGGCGGTACGATCCAGGATGGCTTCGATGATTTCAGCGTTGAGGAATTTCGCTACCGGGCTGTTGATACCTTCCAGACCTTTCGCGCGTTCGTTGACTTTGATGTAAGCCAGACCTTTCGCGCCGTAGATTTTGACGAAGTTACCGTATTCGTCGATCTGCTTACGGGTCAGCGATGCCCCGCCCGGAACTCGCAGAGCAGCAACACGACCTTTCGGATCGTTCGCTGGCCCCGCGAATACCGCAAACTCAACGGATTTCAGCAGGTCGGCAACGTCGGTCAGTTCCATCGGGTTACGCAGATCCGGTTTATCAGAACCATAACGGCGTTCAGCTTCCGCAAAGGTCATTACCGGGAAATCGCCCAGATCTACGCCCTTCACTTCCAGCCACAGATGACGCACCAGGGCTTCCATGACTTCACGCACTTGCGGCGCGGTCATGAAAGAAGTTTCCACATCGATCTGGGTAAATTCAGGCTGACGATCAGCACGCAGGTCTTCGTCACGGAAACACTTAACGATCTGATAGTAGCGGTCGAAACCGGACATCATCAGCAACTGTTTGAACAACTGCGGAGACTGCGGCAGCGCGTAGAATTTACCTTTGTGCACACGAGACGGCACTAGGTAGTCACGTGCGCCTTCCGGCGTCGCTTTGGTCAGCATCGGAGTTTCGATGTCGAGGAAGCCGTGGTCATCCATAAAACGGCGCACCAGGCTAGTAATTTTAGCGCGCGTTTTCAGGCGTTGAGCCATTTCCGGACGACGCAGGTCGAGGTAGCGGTATTTCAGACGCGCTTCTTCGGTGTTGACGTGGTTAGAGTCAAGCGGCAGAACGTCTGCGCGGTTGATGATGGTCAGCGAAGACGCCAGCACTTCGATTTCGCCGGTCGCCATATCGCGGTTGATATTTTTTTCGTCACGCGCACGCACGGTGCCCGTTACCTGAATGCAGAACTCATTACGCAGTTCGGAGGCCAGCTTTAACGCGTCCGCACGATCCGGATCGAAAAATACCTGCACGATACCTTCGCGGTCGCGCATATCGATGAAGATCAGGCTACCAAGATCACGACGACGGTTGACCCAACCACACAGAGTCACCTGCTGCCCCACGTGGGACAAACGGAGCTGTCCACAATATTCTGTACGCATGAGATATCCCTTAACTTAGCTGCCGGCGGATGTCCCCTGCTGCGCAGGTGACCTAAGTCGCAGCGTTAGCTGTATGTCACAACTGAATGAAAAAAGGCGGCTATTATACTGGAAATTCTGCCGCACCGTAAGAGTCTGGCCCGCTCTGGAACGACTCGTTACCACTTTATATCAGGCCAGGAATCAGACTCTACCCTTGTTTGCTATAAAGGTGTTGCCTGAACACATAAAAATTAACAAAATTTGTCATCCTGCCATCGGCTAATCGCATTAAGGTGAGAGGTACGATTTTGTTTTATCAGGAGAGATCATGCTTGAGCTTAATGCTAAAACCACTGCACTGGTGGTGATTGATTTACAGGAAGGCATTTTGCCTTTTGCCGGTGGCCCACATACTGCCGAGGATGTTGTTAATCGCGCCGGAAAACTGGCGGCGAAATTTCGCGCAAACGGACAGTCCGTATTTCTGGTGCGCGTCGGCTGGTCTGCCGATTATGCCGAAGCATTGAAACAGCCGGTTGATGCGCCTTCGCCTGCCAAAACGTTGCCGGAGAACTGGTGGCGGCATCCTGCGGCGTTAGGTGCAACTGACAGCGATATTGAAATCATTAAACGTCAATGGGGTGCGTTTTACGGTACGGATCTGGAGTTGCAATTACGCCGTCGTGGCATTGACACCATTGTCTTGTGTGGGATTTCAACCAATATCGGTGTTGAGTCCACCGCCCGTAACGCGTGGGAGTTAGGGTTTAATCTGGTGATCGCTGAAGACGCCTGTAGCGCCGCCAGTACCGAACAGCACAACAACAGCATCAACCATATCTACCCGCGCATTGCCCGTGTGCGTCGCGTGGAAGAGATCCTCAACGCGTTATGATTTATATCGGTCTGCCGCAATGGTCGCATCCAAAATGGGTGCGGTTGGGGATCTCCAGCCTGGAAGAGTACGCCCGCCATTTTAACTGTGTGGAGGGCAACACGACCCTTTATGCTCTGCCAAAGCCGGAAGTGGTTCTGCGCTGGCGCGAGCAAACCAGCGATGATTTTCGTTTTTGTTTTAAATTTCCGGCGACCATTTCGCACCAGGCCGCATTGCGACATTGCGATGATTTAGTAGCAGAATTTTTAACCCGCATGTCACCGTTAGCGCCGCGCATTGGGCAATACTGGCTGCAACTGCCCGCCACATTTGGCCCCCGGGATCTGTCTGCACTGTGGCACTTTCTCGATTCCCTTCCTCGCGAATTTACCTATGGTGTGGAAGTTCGTCATCCGCTGTTTTTTGCCAAAGAGGTAGAGGAACAAACGCTTAATCGCGGTTTGCATCAGCGCGGCGTTAATCGGGTGATTTTAGACAGCCGTCCGGTTCATGCAGCGCGTCCGCATAATGAAGCCATTCGCGACGCGCAACGGAAAAAGCCCAAAGTTCCGGTTCATGCCGTATTAACAGCGACAAACCCACTGATCCGTTTTATCGGCAGCGATGATATGACGCAAAATCGGGAATTATTTCAGGTCTGGTTACAAAAATTAGCACAGTGGCACCAGACCACCACGCCTTATCTTTTTTTACATACGCCAGATATTGCCCAGGCACCGGAACTGGTACATACCCTTTGGGAAGACTTACGTAAGACACTTCCAGAGATCGGAGCAGTTCCGGCTATTCCACAGCAATCTTCTCTTTTCTGAAATTGCCACCTATCATAGACAGGAGCCATCGGCCATTTTAAAGGGAGTTTGTATGGTAAGCGCGCTGTATGCCGTTTTAGGTGCGTTGTTATTAATGAAGTTCTCTTTTGATGTTGTTCGCCTGCGAATGCAATATCGCGTTGCCTATGGTGACGGCGGTTTTAGCGAACTGCAAAGCGCCATTCGCATTCACGGTAACGCGGTGGAATATATTCCCATCGCGATTGTATTGATGCTGTTTATGGAAATGAATGGCGCAGAAACCTGGATGGTACATATTTGCGGCATTGTTCTGCTTGCCGGGCGTCTGATGCATTATTACGGTTTTCATCACCGTCTGTTTCGCTGGCGGCGTTCCGGCATGAGCGCCACCTGGTGTGCGCTGTTGCTGATGGTGCTGGCGAATCTTTGGTATATGCCCTGGGAGTTGGTTTTCTCCCTGCGTTAGCGCACAATACGCCACTTTCTTTTTCCCGGATTTTTACGTTATGTCTCACCGCGACACGTTATTTTCTGCCCCTATCGCCAGACTGGGCGACTGGACCTTTGATGAACGGGTAGCCGAAGTCTTCCCGGATATGATCCAGCGTTCCGTTCCCGGCTATTCCAATATTATTTCAATGATTGGCATGTTGGCCGAACGCTTCGTACAACCTGGTACGCAGGTTTACGATCTGGGCTGTTCTTTGGGCGCGGCGACGCTCTCGGTGCGTCGCAATATTCATCATGATAATTGTAAAATTATCGCCATCGACAACTCCCCGGCGATGATTGAACGCTGCCGTCGCCATATCGACGCCTATAAAGCGCCAACACCTGTAGAAGTAATCGAGGGTGATATTCGCGATATTGCCATTGAAAACGCGTCGATGGTGGTACTGAATTTTACCCTGCAATTCCTTGAGCCTTCTGAACGTCAGGCATTACTGGATAAAATTTATCAAGGACTGAATCCTGGCGGTGCGCTGGTGCTTTCGGAAAAATTCAGTTTCGAAGATGCCAAAGTCGGTGAACTGCTGTTCAACATGCACCACGATTTTAAACGCGCCAACGGTTACAGCGAGCTGGAGATCAGCCAAAAACGCAGCATGTTAGAAAACGTGATGCTGACCGATTCTGTGGAAACCCATAAAGCACGCCTGCATAAAGCCGGATTTGAACATAGCGAGTTATGGTTCCAGTGCTTTAACTTTGGCTCACTGGTGGCATTGAAAGCAGAGGACGCTGCATGATCGACTTTGGTAACTTTTATTCTCTGATTGCCAAAAATCATCTTTCGCACTGGCTGGAAACCCTCCCTGCACAGATTGCCAACTGGCAACGTGAACAGCAGCACGGTCTGTTTAAACAGTGGTCCAATGCGGTGGAATTTCTGCCCGAAATTAAACCGTATCGTCTTGATTTACTGCATAGCGTAACGGCGGAAAGCAAAGAGCCGCTGAGTGCCGGGCAGATTAAACGCATTGAAACACTGATGCGCAACCTGATGCCGTGGCGTAAAGGGCCGTTCTCGCTGTATGGCGTTAACATCGACACCGAATGGCGTTCTGACTGGAAATGGGATCGTGTTCTGCCGCATCTCTCTGATTTGACCGGGCGCACGATCCTCGATGTTGGCTGCGGCAGCGGTTATCACATGTGGCGCATGATTGGCGCAGGCGCGCATCTGGCGGTGGGGATTGACCCTACGCAACTTTTTCTCTGCCAGTTCGAAGCGGTGCGTAAGTTGTTAGGTAACGATCAGCGCGCGCATCTGCTGCCGTTAGGTATTGAACAACTTCCGGCGCTGAAAGCCTTTGATACCGTCTTTTCGATGGGCGTGCTGTACCATCGCCGCTCACCGCTGGAACATCTGTGGCAGTTAAAAGATCAACTGGTGAATGAAGGCGAACTGGTGCTGGAAACGCTGATTGTTGATGGCGATGAGCACACAGTACTGGTGCCAGGCGATCGTTACGCGCAAATGCGTAATGTCTATTTCATTCCATCAGCACTGGCGCTGAAAAACTGGCTGAAGAAGTGTGGGTTTGTTGATATCCGCATTGCGGACGTGAGCGTTACCTCTACAGAAGAGCAGCGCCGTACTGAATGGATGGTTACCGAGTCTCTGTCCGATTTCCTCGACCCGCATGATCCGAGTAAAACGGTAGAAGGCTATCCTGCGCCTAAACGCGCGGTGCTGATTGCGCGTAAGCCGTAACCCGTTTCCGAGCGCTGAGATTGATGACAAACGCCAAAACCGCCTGATGCGCTACGCTTATCAGGCCTACCCGTCTCCTGCAATATGTTAAATTTGCACAAATTTGCAGGCTGGATAAGGCGTTCACGCCGCATCCGGCATGAATAAAGCACACTTTCAATTTAGCGCCCGTTTCCGGGCGCTATTTACTTCTTATGCGCCTGATCAGCCACGCCATTTTGTCTTTGCCTTCAGGTTCATTTTTCATACTGATCAAGGATAAAAAAAGGCCCCTGTTGAAATTGCAGGGGCCTGGTACGAGCAAGCATCATATTGGGCGACATGATGCAACGGTAAAAATCATTTGGCCTGATGGCGTTCAATGATTCCTTTCATTTCAGCAACCGCCGCCCCGTCTACGACATAACGCGAATACTCGTCCGCGAGTGCATCTGATGACATGGACAATCCTTGATTACGATAACGCATCGGTGAGGCTTGCCACGCTCCCGCGGAGCTATGGACTTCCAGCACTCCGGCATCGAGGAAGTGGTGCAGGTTTTCTGCACGAACTCCAGCTCCGGCCATGATGATTGGAGCATCACCATAGGCAATAAGTTCCATAATTTTTAATAAACCTTGCAGCGCGTCTGATTTTTGCCCCGATGTCAGCACCCTGGCAATGCCTAATTTCGCAAGATTATTCAGTGCATTTAAAGGGTTAGCGCACATATCGAAGGCGCGATGAAAAGTGACGGCCAGCGAACCGGCAGCCGCCATTATTTTTTCCATTCGTGGCATATCGACATTACCGTCAACATCCAGAACCCCCGTCACCAGTCCAGGAAATCCCAATTCGCGTACTGTGCGGATGTCCTCAAGAATGGCGGCAAACTCGCCGTCGCTGTAGCAAAAATCGCCACCGCGAGGACGGATAATCGGATGCACAGGGATAGTAACCTGCTGACGCACAGACTTCAGCACGCCCAGCGACGGCGTTAAGCCACCTTCTTTCGGTGCCGCACACAGCTCTATTCTGTCGGCACCGTTTTGCTGCGCCGTCAGCGCGCACTCCATGCTGTAACAGCAAATTTCCAGTAATGCCATTTTTACTCCTTAATTACGCCGACTGCTCACTGGCGACGATCTCTTCAATGGACCACGGATGAAACTTAATCGTGGTTTTACCGTCGGTGACGGCCAGCGTTGGATTGGGTAATCGCTCATGCTCACCTTTTGGCGAACTGGTTTTAACCGAGATCCCCGGCTGACTAAGCCCTTCATCAGAAAGTAATGCCAGTGCACGGGCGTTCAGTGTCTCTGGATCACCAGGCAGAACGATTTCGATATGTTCCCAGCCTTCGTGCGGGTAACGTTTTTCCCCAGGCCACGGTAACTCAACTATCGAAAACTGCCAGTGAGCAACCTGTACCGGTTCATGCAATTTAAACAGGCAAATCGGTCTGCCATTGATCATATTTTCTGACAGGAGTTCGCCGCACTGTTCAAACCCACGACGCCAGCGTTCAGCGGTGGCGTTTTGATGACAACGCAAGGAAATGTGATCGGCATTCAGCGGAGTAATATCCAGCCCCAGACGACGGGAAAGTTCGTCTAATGCGTGGATAAATCGCGGTAAATCCGTTGCAATATCCTGCAACTCGTCGACAGATTGCCAGTTAGCCATAATCACTCTTCGTCTTTCAGCAAAAGCGTTAATTTACCTTGTTGCCCTGCGCCAACCAACTGTTGATTTCGCGCAGTCCCCGGTGCAATAGTGAAAACGGCAATACGCCACGCGCACGTTGCTGACGAAAACAGCCATTTGCAGTATACTCCCGCCCTAATTTCTTTAACTGGTGCGGGCAATTCTCGCTCGCTTCATCAATGTAAGGTATTCCGGTGAATATTCAGGCTCTTCTCTCAGAAAAAGTCCGTCAGGCCATGATTGCGGCAGGCGCGCCTGCGGATTGCGAACCGCAGGTTCGTCAGTCAGCAAAAGTTCAGTTCGGCGACTATCAGGCTAACGGCATGATGGCAGTTGCTAAAAAACTGGGTATGGCACCGCGACAATTAGCAGAGCAGGTGCTGACTCATCTGGATCTTAACGGTATCGCCAGTAAAGTTGAGATCGCCGGCCCAGGTTTTATCAACATTTTCCTTGATCCGGTATTCCTGGCTGAACATGTTCAGCAGGCGCTGGCGTCCGATCGTCTCGGTGTTGCTACACCAGAAAAACAGACCATTGTGGTGGACTACTCCGCGCCAAACGTGGCGAAAGAGATGCACGTAGGGCATCTGCGTTCCACCATCATTGGTGACGCGGCTGTGCGTACCCTGGAGTTCCTCGGTCACAACGTAATTCGCGCTAACCACGTCGGTGACTGGGGCACCCAGTTCGGTATGCTGATTGCGTGGCTGGAAAAACAGCAGCAGGAAAACGCCGGTGAAATGGAGCTGGCAGATCTCGAAGGTTTCTACCGCGATGCGAAAAAGCATTACGACGAAGATGAAGAGTTTGCCGAACGTGCACGTAACTACGTGGTAAAACTGCAAAGCGGTGACGAATACTTCCGCGAAATGTGGCGCAAACTGGTCGACATCACCATGACGCAGAACCAGATCACTTACGATCGTCTGAACGTAACGTTGACTCGCGATGATGTGATGGGCGAAAGCCTCTACAACCCGATGCTGCCGGGTATCGTGGCAGATCTGAAAGCCAAAGGTCTGGCAGTAGAAAGTGAAGGCGCGACCGTTGTATTCCTTGATGAGTTCAAGAACAAGGAAGGCGAGCCGATGGGCGTTATCATTCAGAAGAAAGATGGCGGCTATCTCTACACCACTACCGATATCGCCTGTGCGAAGTATCGTTATGAAACCCTTCATGCCGATCGCGTGCTGTATTACATCGACTCCCGTCAGCATCAGCACCTGATGCAGGCATGGGCAATCGTACGCAAAGCAGGTTATGTACCAGAATCCGTACCGCTGGAACACCACATGTTCGGCATGATGCTGGGTAAAGACGGTAAACCATTCAAAACCCGCGCTGGCGGTACGGTGAAACTGGCAGATCTGCTGGATGAAGCACTGGAACGCGCGCGTCGTCTGGTGGCTGAGAAGAACCCGGATATGCCAGCCGACGAGCTGGAAAAACTGGCCAATGCGGTCGGTATCGGCGCGGTGAAATACGCGGATCTCTCCAAAAACCGCACTACCGACTACATCTTCGACTGGGACAACATGCTGGCGTTCGAGGGTAACACTGCGCCGTATATGCAGTATGCCTACACCCGTGTGCTGTCCGTGTTCCGTAAAGCGGAAATTAACGAAGATCAACTGGCTGCGGCTCCGGTTGTCATCCGTGAGGATCGTGAAGCGCAACTGGCCGCTCGCCTGCTGCAATTTGAAGAAACCCTCACGGTGGTTGCCCGTGAAGGTACACCGCACGTGATGTGTGCTTACCTGTACGATCTGGCTGGTCTGTTCTCTGGCTTCTACGAGCACTGCCCGATCCTCAGCGCAGAAAACGAAGAAGTGCGTAACAGCCGTCTGAAACTGGCACAACTGACCGCGAAGACGCTGAAACTGGGTCTGGATACGCTGGGTATTGAGACTGTAGAGCGTATGTAATCGCGTTATGTGTCAAAGGCCGATGTCGCAGTTACGGACATCGGCTTTTTTATCACCGCCGATAATTCACAATCACTTCATTACGCTGCACCTTCAGCGGCGGAATTAACCTCCCACCGCCTGGAACTTCCCAGATAAAGCGCAACGGTTCTGTCGCAGGTACGCCGGTAAATGCCACCGTACTCCCGCTCTGCCCGTCTAATTCGACACAACGAGATAGCGAACACAAGCGCACGCGCAGCCCTACAGGTGTCGGGCCGATAAGCTGATAACGCCAGGCCACCAGCGTCACCAATCCTGAAACCGGTTGTCGCGAAGTCAGAGACGCTGACGACATCGATTCACCACGATGATTTAGCGTCACGCCCGCGCTACTTGCCTGCCACATGCCCTCCCCGGCAGCCTGCACAAGCATCGGAAACAACAAAATAGCTAATAAGCTCCTCATTATTTGCCGCCAATCGTCGCCGTCATACGGATTTGACGGTTATCAGAGAGTTCGAGATTCGAAAGCACCACCAGTTGCGGCAGGCTACGGCGCAGAAAACGAGATAATAATGGCCGCAGCGCATGGTTCACCAACAGCACTGGCGGCGCGCCCAGCATCTCCTGACGGGATAATGCCTCCTGAGTTTGTGCCAGCAAACGATCCGCCAGTCCAGGCTCCAGCCCGCCCCCGCCCTGCAATGCCTGTAACAGCAAACGCTCCAGCGGCGTGTCCAGGCCAATAACGTGAACTTCATCTTTGCCGGGAAACCATTGCTGGGTAATCGCCCGACCAAGCGCCACGCGGACGACGGCGGTTAATTCATGTGGTTCGCTCTGGATGGGCGCATGTTCCGCCAGCGTTTCGAGGATGGTGCGCATATCGCGAATCGGCACTTTTTCATCAAGCAGGTTTTGTAGCACCTTGTGCAGCGTGGTGAGCGTGACGACGCCAGGAACTAAGTCCTCCGTTAGCTTTGGCATCTCCTGGGCGACGCGATCCAGTAACTGCTGCGCCTCCTGACGACCAAACAGTTCGGCGGCATGTTGGCTAATGAGGTGGTTAAGATGCGTTGCGACCACCGTGCTGGCCTCAACCACGGTATATCCCTGAATCTGCGCCTGTTCTTTTAGCGCGCTTTCGATCCAGATAGCATTCAGACCAAACGCCGGGTCGACCGTCGCTTCACCGGGTAATGTTCCGGCGGCTGTCCCCGGGTTGATCGCCAGCCAGCGCCCCGGATAGGCATCGCCGCTACCAATTTCAACGCCTTTCATCAGGATACGATAACGGGCAGGTTGCAGATCCATATTGTCGCGAATGTGCACCACCGGTGGCAGAAAGCCCATCTCCTGGGCAAATTTCTTACGAATACTGCGAATACGCCCCAGCAACTCGCCATCCTGCTGAAAATCGACCATCGGGATCAGCCGATACCCCACCTCCATTCCCAGCGAGTCTTCCAGTTGCACATCGTTCCACGTCGCTTCAACAACGGCATTATTCTCCGCCATTTTTACCGGCTTCGGTTCGGCAGGCGCTTTTTGTTCGCGTCCACGGATCCACCACGCCAGCCCCAGCAGTCCCGCCGTGAACAGTAAAAATACCAGGTTTGGCATTCCTGGCACCAAACCAAGTAACCCCAGTACTGCGGCACTTAACAACATGACTCTGGGGTTACTGAAAAGCTGATTCACCATCTGCTCGCCAACATCCTGATCGGTGCTGACACGCGTGACGATGACCCCCGCAGCGGTAGAAATAACCAGCGCCGGGATTTGCGCCACCAGGCCATCACCGATGGTCAACAGCGTATAACTTTCTGCCGCATGGCCCATGCTCATGCCATGTTGCAGCACGCCGACCAGCAATCCGCCGACGACGTTAATGACCATGATGAGGATCCCGGCAATAGCATCACCACGAACAAACTTACTCGCCCCGTCCATTGAGCCGTAAAAATCGGCTTCCTGGGTCACTTCGGAACGACGTTTTTTCGCCTCATCTTCACCAATCAATCCGGCGTTGAGGTCGGCATCAATCGCCATCTGTTTACCCGGCATACCGTCGAGAACAAAGCGCGCCCCCACTTCCGCAATACGCCCGGCACCTTTGGTGATAACCATAAAGTTGATGATCACGAGGATGACGAATACCACAATGCCGATTGCAAAGTTACCGCCAACGAGGAAGTGACCGAACGCTTCAACGACCTTCCCCGCCGCCGCCGCACCAGTATGACCTTCCATCAAAATGATACGGGTTGAAGCCACGTTGAGCGCCAGACGCAACAGCGTGGTAAACAGCAGGATGGTCGGGAACGCGGCAAACTCGAGCGTGCGCTGGGTAAACATCGCCACCAGCAACACCATGATCGACAGGGCAATATTGAAGGTAAACAGCAGGTCGAGAATGAATGCGGGCAGTGGCAGCACCATCATCGACAAGATCAACAGGATCAAAATCGGTCCGGCAAGGATCTGCCATTGTGTCGATTTCAGGTTTGCGGGTAGGCGCAGCATTGCGACCAGATTACTCATGGGGCTGTTTCTCGTTGATAAAATCCAGGGCTTCCGGCACCGGAAGATGTGTGGGTTGTACAGGGCGTTGCCCACCGGCCAGACGCCAGCGTTTCAGTTGCCAGACCCAGGCCAGTACTTCTGCCACAGCGGCGTATAGTTGGCCTGGAATTTGTTGGCCTATTTCGCCATGTCGATACAGCGCACGCGCCAGCGGCGGTGCTTCAAGGGTCGGGACGTTATTTTCAGCGGCAATTTCACGAATGCGCAGTGCTACCAGCCCTGCACCTTTGGCGACCACTTTCGGCGCACTCATTTTGTTTTCGTCATATCGCAATGCCACTGAGTAGTGAGTTGGGTTGTTAACAATGACGTCCGCTTTCGGCACATCGGCCATCATCCGACGCCGCGCCGCAGCTCGCTGCATCTGACGAATTCGCCCTTTGACATGGGGATCGCCTTCGCTTTGTTTGAACTCATCACGAATGTCCTGCCGTGACATACGCAGCTTTTTCAGGTGGCTGAATATTTGAAAAAAGACGTCAAATCCCACCATTGGGATGACCCCAAGCACCACTAAAAGCGCGCACAATCCCACAACATCCATCGCGTTAGCCATTGCAGTAATGGGCGACTGCGCCATTAAGCGCATCATCTGCGGCCAGTGATGCCAGAGATAAAAACCAGTCACACTGCCGACCAAAGTGGATTTCAGTATCGCTTTCAGCAGCTCTGCGCCGGTTTGCGCTGAGAACATGCGTTTAATACCTGGTAACGGGTTGATTTTGGAAAACTTCGGCTGTAATGATTTGCCGCTAAATACCAGACCACCCAACATGACTGGCGAAATGAGTGCCACCAGCACCACGCCGCTAATCAGCGGCAACAGAGCCAACATGGCTTCTCTGATTAACTGAATAATCTGCCCCAGGATTAGGTTGGGGTCATTGATGATGTTGTGATCAAAATGCAGCCCGGCGGAGAGCATCCCAGACAACCGGTGAGCCAGAGACGCGCCACCAAACCAGATAACACACACGCCCACCAGCAAAATCAGCAGTGAGGTTAGCTCACGGGAGCGCGGGATCTGTCCCTCTTCCCGTGCTTTTTCAAGTCGGTGAGGTGTGGGGGCTTCTGTTTTGTCGTCGCTCTCGTCAGACACGTCGCCAATCCTGGAAATAGTGATAAGCGTGAATAATGCCAGAGCGGAAAGCGTTCAATGGTTAGAGTAAGGGGCAAAACAGGCGGGGTTTAGGGCTTTTACCGCAGCACATCAGGCGTGGTGCCGCGTTTGTCGGATGCGGTGTAAACGTCTCATCCGGCCGCCTGATACGACGGGTCACGTCATATCAGGCAATACAAATTAAAAACCGAGACTATCCAACAAATCGTCGACCTGATCCTGGCTGGCTACCACACCCGCTTTGCTGCTATCAACCTGTGGCCCATTAAGCAGACTCTGGCTTTCACGCTTCGGACGCGCATCCTGTTCCGGAATGTTTTCCAGCAGCACCATCAACAACTGGCGTTCAATCTCCTGTATCACATCCATCATCCGTTTAATCACCTGGCCGGTGAGATCCTGAAAATCCTGTGCCATCATGATTTCCAGCAGTTGCGCATTGGTGAAACGGGTATGAACAGGCACATCCGCCAGAAATTGCCGCGTATCGGTCACCAGTTCACGGGCATCGGCAAGGTCAATCGGATCGGCAAACCAGGCATCCCAGCGTTGGGTTAATGCTTTTGCCGACTTCTCCATTTCATCCTGATGTGGCTGTGACGCCTCAACACTGTTCAGCGCACGCTCCGCAGCCTGGGCAGTCATCTGCACGACGTAGTACAAACGATCGCGGGCATCGGGGATGGCTTCAGCGGCCTCAGCTATCGCCTGATCCAGTCCAAGCTCCCGCAGACTGTCACGCAACATACGCGTCAGGCTGCCAATGCGCGCAATGATATCGCCAGCGGCATGTTCATCAGCCGGTTTGATTGATGGTTGCATCATAGTCGCATCCTCACATGCCCAGTTTCTCAAAGATTTTGTTGAGTTTTTCCTCCAGCGTCGCGGCGGTAAATGGCTTAACCACATAGCCACTGGCCCCCGCTTGTGCTGCGGCGATAATGTTCTCTTTCTTCGCCTCTGCGGTCACCATCAACACCGGTAACGCCGACATCGCGCCATCAGCACGAATGGTTTTCAGCAGTTCCAGACCATCCATATTCGGCATATTCCAGTCGGAGATCACAAACCCATAACCGCCCGCCTGTAACTTGTTGAGAGCATCGGCACCATCTTCCGCTTCCTCAACATTGTTGAATCCCAGCTCTTTCAGCAGGTTACGCACAATGCGTCGCATGGTGGAAAAGTCATCCACAACCAAAAATTTAAGCTCTTTATCCGCCATCTCACACTCCTGATTTAAATACGTATCGCCTGTCCGGCACTGATTTTTGCCAGCATTTGCTGGCTTACCTGACTAAGATCGACCACTTCGCAGACGCCCCCCAAATTGATGGCCTCACGCGGCATACCGAAAACCACGCTGCTTGCTTCGTTTTGCGCGAGGGTCCATGCCCCCGCCTGACGCATCGCCAACATTCCCGCCGCGCCGTCGTTACCCATGCCCGTCAGGATCACCCCAACAGCATTACGCCCCGCCTGTTTGGCAACAGAATGGAACAACACATCTACCGAAGGCCGATGACGGTTAACCGCCGGGCCATCGTGAATTTTGATTTGATAGTTTGCGCCACTGCGCGCCAGTTCCATATGCCGATCGCCCGGCGCGATATAGGCATGTCCCGGTAAGACGCGTTCACCGTCTTCAGCCTCTTTAACGCCGATCTGACACAGCTTGTTAAGTCGGTCAGCAAAAGAGCGGGTGAAACCGGGCGGCATATGCTGGGTGATTAACAGCGCCGGGCTGGAAAGTGGCAACGATTGCAGTACGTGACGAATCGCCTCTGTTCCGCCCGTTGAGGCACCAATTGCAATCAATTTTTCTGAACTCAACAGCGGGCCAGACTTCAGCGTTGCCGGTGGCGATAACGGTTTATGCGCGGCCAGGCTCGCTCTTGACGCCGTTCGTACCTTTTCGGCAATCATTTCGCTATACGCCAGCATTCCTTCGCGAATACCCAGTTGTGGTTTGGTGACAAAATCTATCGCCCCTAACTCAAGCGCGCGCAGCGTGACTTCGGAACCTCTGCCGGTCAGAGAAGAAACCATCACCACCGGCATTGGTCGCAAACGCATTAATTTTTCGAGGAAATCCAGCCCGTCCATCCGCGGCATTTCAACGTCCAGCGTCAACACATCAGGGTTGAATTTCTTAATCAAATCACGCGCGACCAGCGGATCAGGAGCCGTCGCAACCATTTCCATGTCGCTATGGCTGTTGATGATTTCCGTCATGATCTGGCGCATCAATGCCGAATCATCGACAGACAACACCCTGATTTTGCTCATCGTTATTCCTTACTTAGCGCATACACCGTCTGACCTCGCAACGTGAAGCTGCGCTCAAGATGGCTAAAGTTTTCAGAGTGACCCGCAAACAGCAATCCGTCGGGCTTAAGTAGCGGTACAAAGCGACGCAAAATCTCCTGTTGAGTCGTTTGATCAAAGTAGATCATGACGTTACGGCAGAAGATCGCATCAAACGGCCCCGGTACGGTGTACTGTTTCGCCAACAAATTCAGCGGCGAAAAATCGACATAATTCGCCAGTTCCTGACGCACGCGCACCAGCCCTTCATGCGGTCCCGTGCCGCGCATGAAGTAACGCTGGAGTTGTTGTGGCGTCAGGTTTTTCAGCTCTTCATGGCGATAAATGCCGCTTTTAGCTTTCTCCAGGACTTCGGTATCGATATCACTGGCAAAGACTTTCCAGCGTCCGGGCGCAGTGCCCAATGTGTCCGCCAGCGTCATCGCAATGCTGTACGGTTCTTCGCCTGTCGATGCCGCTGCACTCCATACGCGATATTCCCCAGAACAGCGGCGGGCATGAGCTGCGATCAGCGGAAAATGATGCCCTTCACGAAAAAATGCCGTCAGGTTGGTCGTCAATGAGTTAATAAATGCCTGCCACTCGCTGCTGCACTGATTAGATTCCAGCATATTCAGATAATGCCCAAAATCTGCCAGTCCCAGCGAACGCAAACGGCGTACCAGCCGGTTGTAGACCATGTCACGTTTGTGATCGGCCAGAACGATCCCCGCACGTTGGTAGATCAATTGACTTATCCGCCGAAAATGAACGTCGGAAAGCGCGAGGCGCTCGGTCATCTGTAACAATAAAGACGTTTGCCCACAGGGCAGAGATGATGTCATAGCGCCTTCTCAGTCACTTCAGGAAACCACTGGCACAGCCTGTAACTGCGCCGATTGTGTCGTATAACCACTTGTAAATAGCGCCATCAGAGACGATACGCGCGACGTTCTGTTGCATCATCTGATCAATCTGGCAACAATGGTGCTTGAGTAAATAGCCATCAAAATGTTTCCCAGTTTGGAGCTTGTTCAGCGATATGCCGGCGTGGTTGTGTTGGTGGTTTTTCACTGGCTGGCCGGGATTGAAGCGGTGGTTTTTGGGATTGCGGGCTGGCAGCCAGACGAAACGCGGATACTGCCTGCGTTAAACGACTGGCCTGCTCTTCCAGCGCGGCGGCTGCAGCGGCTGACTCCTGCACCAACGAGGCGTTCTGTTGAGTCACACGATCCATTTCCGACACGGCCTGCGCCACTTGATCAATGCCACGGCTCTGTTCATCGGAGGCTGAAGCAATTTCCCCCATAATGTCGGTAACGCGCGTAACCGCATTAACGATGTTGGTCATCGTCTCTCCGGCGCTTTCAACCAGCACCGAACCGGTATCGACGCGGGATACTGAGTCTTCAATCAGGGCTTTAATCTCTTTTGCCGCCTGGGCGCTACGGCTGGCAAGATTACGCACTTCACCCGCAACCACGGCAAAACCACGGCCCTGTTCACCGGCACGGGCAGCTTCTACGGCGGCGTTCAGCGCCAGTATATTGGTCTGGAAAGCAATACCGTCGATAACGCTGATGATGTCAGCAATTTTCTTCGAACTGTCAGCAATTTCGTGCATGGTTTTCACCACGCCATGCACCACTTTACCGCCGTGCATGGCAGTGTCGGAGGCACTTTGCGCCAGTTGCGAGGCCTGGCGGGCATTATCGGCGTTCTGTTTCACCGTGGCGGTGAGTTGTTCCATGCTGGCAGCAGTCTCTTCCAGTGCCGAGGCCTGCTGTTCAGTTCGGGAGGAGAGATCGGTATTACCTGCAGTAATTTCACGCGTACCAACGTAGATGGCATCTGAACCTTCGCGCACGTGGGTGACTGTATCAGTCAGAGAACGTTGCATATGCGAAACGCTCTGCGCCAGCTCGCCCATTTCACTGCGTCCAGCAATGGCCAGGTTATTCGCCAGGTTACCACCCGCAATTTCACGGATGTGGGTAATGATTTTTGCCAGCGGGTTAAGCAACATGCGGCGAATGCCATACCATGCCACCAGAAGAATCAGTACCACCACCAGCGCGATAACGGCCAGTTGCCACTGGGCAAAACGGTAATCACTGGCATTGTCGACAACGATATTGCGGTACAATTTTTCGCTGCTACGGGCGTACTGCCCAAAAGCCTCTCCCATCGCATTTTGCATTCCCTGGGTTGGCTGGGCAAAATAGGCTCCGGTGTTACCATAATCAAGATAATCAATCAGTTCAGTTAATGCCGTGTGGTAATTTTTGTATTTTTCATCAATATGACTACTGGCGGCAGCCATTTCGGGTAACGGTGCCATGCTTTTGAATTTTTTATAATGAACAGCCGCCTGCGCCAACGTTTTCCTGGCGCTATCAAGCAATTCAATTTTTGCACTACTTTGTTGATTGGATGGGTCCATCATCATCCGCACCGCTGAACGACTCAGGTTAATGCGCGTTTGTAGCATGAGATCCCAGGTTGAAGTTAACTCGCCCTGTTGTTCCCGTAGTTCATTGGAAACCACAAAGCTTTGCTGGCTATGGTGCAGCGAAGAAAAAAACAGACTGCCGGACATGAGCTGTAACAGTGCAAATACCCCCAGCACCATCATCAGCAGCGTAACTACGCGGATACGGTTAATCATAAGGCACCTTCCTGAAAACAAGTTGATCCCGTTATCGGCAGGAAGGTGGGAAACTTTATTGCTTAGATCAATCGTAGAGAGATGACTTAAAATAAAAAACCCGATGTGCGCATCATCGGGTTCTGCCTTTATTTATTGCTGAACGCGAAATTACGCGACGTCTGCGGTCGCATTATCTAACAGCGCCATCTCTTCACTATTTAGCAGTTTTTCGATATTAACCAGAATCAGCATGCGGTCACTCAGCGCGCCCAGTCCCGTAAGATATTCAGTGGAAAGCGTCACGGCAAATTCCGGTGCCGGGCGAATTTGTTCCGCCGTCAACGAAAGAACGTCCGATACGCCGTCAACCACTATGCCGACCACGCGCTGGCCAAGATTCAGGACGATCACGACTGTGTTGTCGTTATAGTCCACATCGACCTGGCTGAACTTAATGCGTAAGTCGACAATTGGCACAATGACGCCGCGCAGGTTAGTGACGCCTTTGATAAACGCTGGCGTATTCGCAATCCGCGTGATCTGGTCGTAACCACGGATCTCCTGCACTTTCAGAATGTCTATGCCGTACTCTTCATCACCAAGGGTAAATACCAGAAACTCCTGGCCTGACGGTTCGCTGGCCAGTTTTGTTACATTTGTCATACCGGTCATATTTATTACCTTTTTACTCAATCAGGCGGCGGTGTTCGCCATACATTGTTCGCGGTTTATTGCCTGCAAGGCTGAGACATCAACAATCAGTGCTACGCTTCCGTCGCCAAGAATTGTTGCGGCGGATATTCCAGGAATTTTGCGATAGTTACTTTCAAGGTTTTTCACCACCACCTGGTGTTGACCAATTAATTGATCCACCAGCAAGGCATAACGACGACCACCACTTTGCAGGATCACGACAATCCCCTGGGTGGCTTCAGTTTTCGCACCAGCGACATTAAACACTTTCCACAGTTCGACTATTGGCAGATATTCACCACGCACTTCAAGTACCCGCTCGCCACCTGCCAGCGGATGCAGATCGACTTCACGGGGTTGCAGTGATTCCATGACAGCATTCAGCGGCAGAATGAAAACTTCATCAGCAACGCGCACGGACATACCGTCGAGGATCGCCAGTGTCAGCGGTAGCAAAATGCGGATCGTTGTACCTGTGCCCGGCTTCGACTTGATTTCGACATGGCCGCCCATTTCCTGGATATTACGTTTAACGACATCCATGCCGACGCCACGCCCGGAAACATCGGTAACCTGCTCCGCCGTGGAAAAACCCGGAGCAAATATCAACATCGCCACTTCGTCGTCGCTCATGTTGTCGCTGACAGGCAGCCCTTGCGAGGCGGCTTTTGCCAGAATCCGCTCACGATTTAGTCCCGCGCCATCGTCGGTCACTTCGATGCAGATGTTGCCGCCCTGATGTTCGGCTGACAGGATCAAATTTCCGACGCTATTTTTACCTGCGGCGAGGCGTTTTTCCGGCAGTTCTATACCGTGGTCAAGGCTGTTGCGTACCAGGTGGGTCAGCGGATCGATAATGCGTTCTATCAGACTCTTGTCGAGTTCGGTGGAGCTGCCTATAAGCGTGAGTTCTACTTGTTTGCCGAGTTTACCCGCCAGGTCGCGCACCAGCCGCGGATAGCGGCTAAAGACATATTCCATCGGCATCATACGAATCGACATCACCGATTCCTGCAAATCACGGGCGTTACGTTGTAACTGCCCCATGCTGGTAATCAAATCCCCATGATTTACCGGGTCCAGTTCACTGGAGCGCTGAGCGAGCATTGACTGGGTGATGACCAGTTCACCGACCAGGTTTATCAGTTGATCAACCTTTTCTACCGCCACACGGATGCTGGTCGATTCGCTACCGCGCGTCGTTTTTTCCCGCTCTACGCGTCCGGCTGGCGCTTCTGTTGCGGCCAGTTCCAGCACTGGCGGGGTCGATACTGTTGGTGCAGGCTCTACCGCTTCAAAGGCAATCTGATCGGCTTCAATCACAAAACAGAGCACGGCGGTAATGTCGTCTTCCGCAATATCTCCCGACATTGTTGCAGATAATGAATCCGCACCTTTAACCACGTCAGTTAATGTGGTCAACTGCTCCAGTTCATCTTCCAGCAGATCGACTTCATCCGCCTTCAGGCGTGAAAGGATAATTCGTCGCGGCGACTCACTGTTACTCTGCTCATTTTGCGGTTCACTTTTGGCAACCACACTTAACCGGGTCACTGCGGGCACCGTTTCGCCTTTCGCTTCTAATGCCAGTTGACGCAAGGCCTGGCAGATATAATCGAAGCTGGCGGCATCCGGCTCTTGCGACTGTTTATAAGCGTCGAGCTGTTCCTGCATGATATCTTTCGTTTCCAAAAACAGATTGATAATGTCGGTATTAAGCTGCATCTCACCGCGTCTGGCTTCATCGAGCAGGTTTTCCATCAGATGCGTGGTTTTCTGTAACACGGTAAAACCAAAAGTTCCTGCCCCTCCTTTGATGGAATGGGCCGCACGAAAGATAGCATTCAATTGTTCGGCATCTGGCGCTTCTGGCTGCAAATCCAGCAGATGCTGCTCCATATCGGCCAACAATTCGTCCGCTTCATCAAAAAATGTCTGATAAAAATCGCTTATATCCATGCTCACGCTGTCACCTCGGTTCGGCTGATGGCATTGTGGGAACACTGACCTGCGGAGCGCCCCCAGTTTTTTCCAGTACACTTACCGGCTCATTCTGGCTTTCAGCGTTTTCATGCAAAATGGCCTGCTCGGCCTGTCTGTTCAGGACCAGCAGACTGATTCGACGGTTGACAGCATCATCAGGTCCGCGATCGCTTAAACGCATGGTCGCCGCCATGCCGACGACGCGCAGAATTTTGCCATCAGCCAGCCCCCCCACCATTAGCTCACGGCGCGACGCATTAGCGCGTTCGGCAGAAAGCTCCCAGTTGCTGTAGCTTTGCTCACCATTGGCGTAAGGGAAATCATCGGTATGACCGGAGAGACTGATACGGTTAGGAATACCATTCAGCACTGGCGCAATACTCCGCAGAATGTCGCGCATATAGGGTTCGACGTCAGCACTGCCGGTTTTAAACATCGGGCGATTCTGGCTGTCGATAATCTGAATGCGTAAACCTTCCTGTACCAGATCGATTTTGAGATGTGGACGCAGCGCCCGTAGTTTCGGGTCTGACTCTATAAGCTGGTCGAGATCGCCACGCAATTTCCGCAACCGACTTTGCTCCATGCGTTTTTTCAGTTCTTCAATGTCCGGCTGCTTATTCACTTCTCCCTGACTCTGAGTGTAATCATCACCGCCGCCGGGAATTGGGCTTTCGCTATTAGAAATGCGATCACCACCCGTTACCGCAGCCGCCAACGGCGTGCGGAAATATTCCGCTATCTGAATCAGCTCTTTTGGGCTGGAAATGGAGATCAGCCACATCACCAGAAAAAAAGCCATCATCGCGGTCATAAAGTCAGCATAAGCAATCTTCCACGATCCATGCGCCGAGCCGTGGCTTTTTGCTTTGCGTCGTTTGACGACAATTATTGGATGCGCGTGATTCTTCATACTTCCTCGGTTGTCGTCTGCTGTTGCGGATTTTTTACCGCGCGAACGTGTTCTTCCAGCTCAACAAACGATGGCCGTTCACTGGAGTAGAGCGTTTTACGACCAAATTCAACGGCAATTGGCGGTGCATAACCGTTCAGATTAGAAAGCAGTATGACTTTGACGCATTGCATCATTTTGCTGGTCTCTGCGCTTTTCTGGCGCAAAACACTCGCCAGTGGGGAAATAAATCCGTAAGCCAGTAAGATACCGAGGAAAGTCCCTACCATCGCATGAGCAATCAGCGCCCCCAGTTCGGCGGCAGGCCGGTCAGCCGATCCCAGCGCGTGAACCACCCCCATCACTGCCGCGACAATACCAAATGCCGGGAGCGAGTCACCGACCAGCGCCAGGCTGTTAGCGGGAACTTCCGACTCGCTTTCGTGGGTTTCAATTTCTTCATCCATCAGCGCTTCGATTTCGAAGGTATTCATATGGCCACTGATGATCAGGCGCAGATAATCAACGATAAAATCAAGCATAACGGTATCCGCGAGGATGCGGGGATAACTGGCGAAGATCTCGCTTTCGCGGGGGTTTTCAATATCGCGCTCCAGCGAAAACATGCCCATCTGTCGCGATTTCGCCATGAGTCGGTAAAGCAGTGCCAGCAGATCCATATACATCGCTTTGGTGTATTTGGAGCGGCGAAACAGTAACGGCAGCGCTTTGAGCGTGCCTTTGATTGCTTTACCGTTGTTACCGACAATAAACGACCCAATACCTGCACCGGCAATAATCACCAGTTCAGCGGGTTGATAGAGTGCTCCAAGGCTTCCGCCGGTCATCAAATAACCGCCGAAAACTGTACCGAGAACAACCAGGTAACCTAATAAGATAAGCACGACATCATCCTTTCACTGTTGACCATGACAGGATGTTCAGTCGTCAGACGCTAACTTACCGTTGGGAAAAAAAAGCAGCGGCAATCACTTACCGCTGCTGGAGTGTTTCGCCACATCGTGTGAGTTAAACAGCCTGTACTCTCTGTTCATCCAGCAGTTGAGGGATAATATCGGCAGGGTCTTGAGAAAGTTTACGTCTTTTTACCGCACGTGATGGCGGTTGACATAAGCTGCAGGCAAAGCTGCCAACAGGCTGATGGGCATGGGTGATAAAATTACCGCCGCAACATTTGCAACTGGAAAGTTGTAGTAAACCACTTTCAACAAATCGCACCAGTGTCCAGGCGCGGGTCAACGCCAGTAGCGGACCGTCTTCGGCTTGCGGGCACTGTTCGAGGTATAAACGATAGGCTTTGATCACTGCATCGACGCCATTACATAACCCTGTTTTCAGTAAAAACTGCCATGCATTACAAAACATCGACGCATGAACATTTTGTTCCCAGGTCATAAACCAGTCGGTGGAGAATGGCAACATGCCTTTCGGTGGGGGGCTTCCGCGCAGTTCTTTATAGAGTTTGATCAGCCGTCCACGACTTAATTGTGTTTCACTTTCCAGCATCTGCAAACGAGCGCCAAGGGTGATCAACTCCATTGCCAGTTGAATATCCCGGGCTTCCTGAACAATGCTTTTTTCGCTCATTGTCAGGCCCTTTTTTTACGTAGCACTTCTTCGGGCTGATTAACATCATTCAACAAACGCGTAGATAGCATGATGCCGGTATGAACTTGCTGGAGATCGTCAACGCGGGAATCCTGCGTTAGCTGATTAATAGTCTGGTGGCTGTCAAAGCGGAAATGGCAAATCAGTTGATTGGTTTCTGCCAGTTTAACCATTTGAGGAAGAGTCAGCGTCGCTAACGTTGTTGCCATTTCTTCATTAATACCGAGACGAAACATGGCGGACGCTTTGTCCTGAACGATCAGACGTTGTGCAAGAAGTAAATATGACAAATTAATGTCATAAATATGTTTCAGCAACTCGGAGGTATGCATTATTCCCATCCAGAATAACTAACTTTATTTTTATGCGGTATCACCGCACCCCGTGATGTCGCCGGGAAATCCCGGTAAAAAGTAAAGAACAATGGAATAGTTGCGATCAACGAAAAAACACACAGGCAGTGTAAGAGATGAAACAATCCCTTACAGAGAACAGTGTTTTTTACACTTATCTAAGATTTTTCCTAATTCGACGCAACTGTACTCGTCACCACTCACACATACAACGGAGCGGTGTTGCGATTTTCGATAATGTGTGACTCAGATCACACAAAACAATCAATTACTTAACATTAATGTATAAGTCATACTTTTGTTTTGGTCATATTTCATTCTGTTAAAAAGTTTTTCAGCTTGCCTAGCTTCAAAAATGAAGTGGGTAGATAAAATGATGATGTTGCGCACTGTTAATATAAATCACCGTAAATAACCACCTGCTACATATAAAATAAATATATTCACCTCCTATAACTTATTTTCAAACAGAGAGTTACATAACATGAGTTTCTTCAAGTGAAAATAAATCCGGGAACATCTCATATGTTACAACAATGTTCTATAAATATTATCCATTTGTTCTATACGGGGAATTGATAATTTTAGTTTTTATAACCTCATCTGTAATCATGTGATAACTGTACGTTATTAATTAGCCTCACTTACTAATAACCAGCCTAATATTTACTGTTTTGACTGAGTTGTTATTGCATCAGTACCTCATTCAGAGTAAAGCTGTAATAACACCTGAAGTTCACAGAATAAGGAGCAGGTTATGAGCTATACCAATATTCTTGTTGCTGTTGCTGTCTCACCAGAAAGTCAGCAACTGTTAGCAAAAGCGGTTTCTATCGCCCGTCCGGTAAATGGGCGCATAAGTTTAATCACTCTTGCTTCCGACCCGGAAATGTTCAATCAATTAGCCGCGCCGATGCTTGAAGATTTACGCAGCGTGATGCAGGAAGAAACACAAAACTTTCTTGATAAATTAATTCAGGATGCGGGATATCCGGTAGAAGAGACATTTATTGCTTACGGAGAGTTAAGCGAACATATTCTGGCAGTATGCCGTAGACATAAGTTCGATTTGGTGATTTGCGGTAACCATAATCACAGTTTCTTTTCGCGAGCGTCCTGCTCAGCGAAAAGTGTGATTGCCTCAAGTGAGGTTGATGTGCTGTTAGTTCCACTTAAAGGGGATTAATTCCACTTACGCCAGCTTTGGAAAGGTAGCGACTTTATCGCGTTGCTGACTTTCCGCGCTTCGCGGTACTACCTGCTTTAGGTCGCGGATAAAGCACTCCTGCCAGTGTTTAATATCGTTTTTGATAATAACTTCCAGCATTTCTGCATGGCGGGAAATACGTTCCGCCAGCGACATGCTCAACGCCCGATTGAGCGCCGCCGCGACTTCATCACGATCGTATGGGTTAACAATTAGCGCTGACGTCAGTTCGTTTGCCGCACCGGCAAACTGAGAAAGTACCAGTACGCCCGGATTTGCAGGATCCTGAGCGGCGACATACTCTTTTGCGACCAGATTCATCCCATCACGCAGCGGCGTCACTAACCCGACATCGGAATAGCGGAAGATTTTCATCAATAATTTACGATCAAAATGCTGATTCAGATAATAAAGCGGCGTCCAGCCTAATTGCCCATATTTACCGTTAATTCTCCCGGCTTCATTTTCCAACTGATGACGAATATCCTGATACGCTTGCACATCACCACGCGAGGTCGGCGCGATCTGGGTATAACGAATTTTACCATGATGTTGCGGATATTTTTCCAGCAGCGCTTCATAAGCAAGAAAACGTTCTGGCAAACCTTTGGAATAATCCAGCCGCTCGACAGAAAAGATATTCTGCACATTTTTCAGTTCCGCTTTTAATTGCGCCAGTTTTGCCGGTAGCGGCCCGGCAGCCTGTTTAGCAATCTCATCCGGTTCAATACCAATCGGGTAAACTTCTGTACGAAATGCTTTGCCCCAGGCCGTGTGATTGCGCGAGCTACGTGTCGTGACCCGCGTCAAGTTGGAAAGGCAATCCAGGAACGCCAGACGATCGTTTTCTGTCTGAAACCCCAGCAAATCATAATCACAAAGCTGTTCCAGCAATGTGTCATAAGTTGGTAGCGCATTAAAGATTTCCGGTGTCGGAAAAGGAATATGCAGGAAGAAACCGATGCGATTGTTCACGCCGCGTTTACGTAATTCCTGCGCAAATGGCAACAAGTGATAATCGTGGATCCAAATAATGTCATCATCTTCCAGCAGCGGCAGTAATTTGTCTGCCAGCAATGCATTCACGCGTAAATAGCCTTCCCACGCTGAACGCTGAAATTGCACCAGATCGAGTCGGTAATGGAATGCCGGCCAGAGAACGGCATTGGAGAATTGGTTGTAGTATTCGTCGAGATCTTTTTCACTGAGGTTAAAAGAGGCCCAGGTAATATTTCCTTTTTTCACCTTTTTTAGCGGCTGATCCTCATTCCCTGTTTCGCCACTCCAGCCAAACCACAGTCCACCTGCAGTTTTCAGTGCCCCCAGTATGCCGACAGCAAGGCCACCGGCACTGGCGGCGTGCTCGTCTGGTGGTGCAATTCGGTTAGATACTACGACTAAACGACTCATAGTCATCACTCCTGTTATTTTCTCTTTTTTGTTTTTGTAATGCGTTGGTTATCAATTCAAGCCAGCCCCAGACATCCGGCACGCCCGCCAGCCGCCATGATGCCTGAGTTGCGCCTGTACCAATTTTTACTGACATTCCCCCCAGTCGATTAATAACCGCGAAGCCAGATTCATCGGTTAAATCATCGCCCAGAAACACCGGCTTCCGGCCGATGAAGGGAACTTCCTGCATAAATGCAGCAATAGCCTCCCCTTTACTGGTGCCTCGCGGTTTAATCTCGACGACACACTTTCCCTGTTGTAATGCCATTTGCGGCCAAATCTGAGTAATACGTTGCGCTAACGTCAATAAGGCGTCTTCATGCTGCGGTGCCTGACGATAATGCAGTGCAAACGCCATCCCTTTGGATTCCAGCTCCGTGCCGGAAAGTTGGGCAATCGCCGTATGCAGTTGCACACTAATATCACGAGCAATCGCTTCCGGCAGGTGAACGATATGCGTTTTACCATTGATGTCACGGCGCTCCGCCCCATGCACGCCCGCTAACGGGAAGCGATAAGGTTTTGCCAGTGCGTCAAGTTCCACCATTGAGCGCCCTGATATCAATGCCAATGCACCATCACTTGCGGTTGCCAGTAGCTGAAGTCCTTGCAGAATAGTGTCAGGCACGACGACCTGATCAGGATGCGGTTTGATTTCCGCCAGCGTTCCATCGAGATCAAAAAACCAGGCATATTTCGCGGATAGTTCAGGGGGGTCGGTTAACGGTTCTGTCACCCGGTACTCCTCCTTATCTTTTTATAGTTCGCGCAGAACGCGCTTTACAGACATGTAAGTATAGACAGTGTGACGTAGCTCGCCATTTGCAAAAAAGAACAGCCAACCTTTGTGGCGGTTGGCTGTGGAGGAAAGTCGAACTAAATTTATGCTGAAAAAAACATCAGACAGTGCGTTTCGCTTTTTGCTTATAACGGTCGAAGATCACCGCCGCCAGCAGGATTAAGCCGCGGACAACGTACTGCGCAAACGGAGAAATATTGAGCAGGTTCATGGCGTTTTCTACAGTGCCTAAAATTAAGATACCCGCCACTACATATGAGATTTTTCCGATGCCACCTTTCAGAGAAACGCCGCCTAAAACGCAGGCGGAGATAACAATCAACTCATAGCCTATCGAAGTCATCGGCTGACCGCTGGTCATACGTGAAGCCAGAACAATCCCGGCAATTGCCGATACCAGACCAGAGAGAACAAAGATAATGATTTTGGTGCGGACAACGGGTACACCAGCCAGACGCGCCGCCTCTTCATTACCACCAATCGCCAGCGTGTTGCGCCCAAAGGTAGTTTTGTTCAGCAGCAAACCGAAGACAATCAGACAAGCCACCGTAAGCCAGATTGGCGCAGGCAGGCCGAACCAGTTGGCATAACCAAGGGCAAAGAAACTTTCATCTTCGATACCGACCGCTTTACCATCAGAAATGATGTACGCCAGACCACGAACAATCTGCATCGTCGCCAGCGTCGTAATCAAGGCGTTAATTTTTAGTTTGGCGATAACAAAACCATTCACCAGACCACAGAGGACGCCCAGCAGCAAACCTGCCGCCACGCCAATCCACAGGCTTTCGGTCAGATTGATAACCACCGCCGTCGTGACACCTGCGCAGGCAATTACCGAAGCGACGGAAAGGTCAAAGTCCCCCGAAGCGAGGCAGAACAACATGCCGCAAGCCACCATTCCCGACATGGAGATTGCCAGCCCGAGACCTTTCATATTAATGAAGGTGGCAAAGTTCGGTACAAAAATGGCACAGGCGATAAACAGCACCGCAAACACCACCAGCATACCGTACTGATCCCAGATACGGCCGAGGCTGAATGACGACTTAGGCGCGCCAGACCCCGATGTAGAAACAGAAGACATCATACTCTCCTTACTCAGGCAACAGCCTGGCTGACTTTAGGCATAGCAAGGCTTAGTGCCTGACGCTCATCTGCCTGTTCGTGTAGCAATTCACCGGCGATTTCGCCCTCACGCATGACGACAATACGATCGGCTACGCCAAGGACTTCGGGCAGATCGCTGGAGGCAAACAGCACCGCCACGCCCTGCGCCGCCAGCGTATAAATCACGTTGTAAATTTCGTGCTTAGCGCCCACATCAATGCCGCGCGTTGGTTCATCCAGCAAAATGACCTTCATATCTTCCGATAACCAGCGCCCAAGAATGGCTTTTTGCTGATTACCACCAGAGAGATTCATGATCAGTTGCTCTGCGCCCGGCGTTTTGATGTTGAGCGAACGAATGTGGTGATCAGCATTGTTTTCTTCCCAGCCGTTGTTGATCACACAACCGCCGAGCACATGCTTGCGACGGGCGCTGATGTTGATATTGTCACGAACGGAATGCACCGGAATAATGCCTTCCGCTTTGCGATCTTCCGGGCAGAGCATCATGCCAGCAGCAATAGCGTGGCCCGGTTTACGGATATCGATCGGCCTTTGGTCGATATAAACCTGACCGGCAGTGATTTGCGTACCGCCAAACATACCTTTCATTAATTCGCTACGCCCTGCCCCTACCAGTCCAAACAGACCGACGATTTCGCCACTGCGAACAGTCAGGCTTATTGGCGTGCGTACACCTGGTGCTTTCACTGCATCCAGACGCAGCCGCTCCTCACCATAGCTGCGCGGTTGCCAGCCGTAGATATCACCGAGATCGCGACCTACCATCGCCTGTACCAGTGACTCATGATTTACTTGCTGCATATCAGTGAAGGTTTTGACATAACGCCCATCTTTGAAGACGGTAATGGCGTCACTTAGGGCAAATATTTCTTCCATACGGTGAGAAACGTATAAGATCACTCGCCCCTCTTTTCGCAGTTCACGAATGACGCGGAAAAGGTTGTCAATTTCTCGTGCCGACAGAGAACTGGTTGGCTCATCAAAGGCGATAATTTTGGCGTTACGCGCCAGCGCTTTGGCTATTTCAACCATCTGCCACTGGCCGATGGAGAGATATTTCAGTGGCGTACCGGGGTCAATATCCATCCCCAGATGTTTAAGTTGTAAACCCGCTTCATAGTTCAGCAGCGAACGATTCACTATGCCGCCTTTATGAGGAAGCTGGCCGAGATAAATATTTTCCGCGACGGTCATTTCCGGCACGAGATGCAGTTCCTGGTAAATAATCGCAACCCCCGCGTTAAGCGCAGCGGTAGTGTCGGAAAAGGATATTTCCTGTCCGCTAATTGCGACAGAACCCGTGGTTGGCGCATAGTTGCCGCTAAGGATTTTTAAGAGTGTTGATTTACCGGCACCATTTTCACCCATCAACGCATGAACCTGACCGGCATAGCAGTCAAAACTGATGTCCGTAAGCGCCTTAACGCCGGGAAAGGTTTTACCAATGCCGCGAAATGAGAGATACGGGGTAGACTGTTGCATAACGTCTCCGTGAATCACTGGTCATTCACACCCCCTCTGCATCACGCAGAGGGGAATTTTTTCGGCAGATTACTTACCGCCTAACCCTTTTTTCTCCAGTTCTTCTTTAAAGTTGTCGCGCGTAATCAGAACGACATCGGTAACTTCAGTGAATTTCGGTGGTTCTGCGTCTTTCGCTACCCAGTTGTAGAGCATTTCGCTGGACTTATAACCATGTACGTCCGGGCTTGGCAGCAGTGAACCGTAGAAACCGGTAGCCTGGGCTTTGGACAACTCGCTTACTGCATCCACGCCGTTGATACCGATACCGATGATATCTGCCGCTTTAAAGCCCTGACCTTCCGTCGCGCGCACGCCGCCAAGCACAGTGCTATCGTTCATCCCGACGATCAGCCAGTGTTTAACTTCAGGATGCTGAACCAGCATGGAGTTGGCGGCGTCAAATGCCCCCGGGATATCGTTAGATTTGGTAGGAACCTGATAAATTTGTTTTTCCGGGAATCCGGCAGCTTTCAGCGCGTCCATAGAGCCTGTAGTACGACGACGAGCGGTATCCAGTTCGTTAGCTGTAATCGCCATTACGGCACTTTCTTTTACATCCCAACCTCGTTTCTGCATCTCTTTATACAGTTCCTGGCCCTGACGCTCGCCAATTTTGGTCGCCGCCATCATCACCAACGGCACGGTATCCATCGGCTTACCTTTGGCATTTACAAACTGATCATCCACGGCAATAACTTTCATACCATAGCCACGTGCTTTCGCCACAATAGCGGAACCCAATTTCGGGTCTGGCGTACAAATGACAAATCCTTTCGCGCCACTGGCCGCCAGGCTGTCGATAGCGTTCAGCGTTTTTTCACCATCCGGTACGGCAATCTTAATAACTTCAAAGCCTAAATCTTTCCCGGCTTTATCGGCAAATTTCCATTCGGTCTGGAACCACGGCTCTTCGGGTTGCTTTACCAGGAAACCGAGTTTCAGGTTTTCTGCCATAGCGGATTGTGACATAACAGCAGCCAGACCGATGGCCGCAAGAGCTTTAGTAAATTTGTGCATGGTTATCTCCAGCTTTAGCATCATTTTTTGTAGGGTAAAAACTAAGAACTTTGGTTAATTTAATCGGAAAACAAAGCATTACCTTTAACGAAAAGATAATTGGCCGTGTTGGCATAGTTTTAGCGAGAAATTAATTCTCCATAGGAGAGCAATATCACATCGCAGAATTACAGTCAGAACGTGCATGAATTTAGCGAGAAATGACATACTGGAAACAACAATTGTCTGACAAATAAAAAGTGCATTAGCAGATTAGTCCATGACATTAGCCTGGAAGTCCTTGTGGTATGCGTTGAGTGGTCTGGAGTGTCTTTTTTTTAATCTAATTATTACCGGACAGAAGTCTGTCCATTTTAAGCTGAATGGTAAAATGGATAAGCGCTTGTACAAAATTCATTTCGGCGTTAATTATCACCACCATCATTAATTAAGAGTAAATCGATAATGAGAGCCACCTCTCATAGTCAGGAAAAGTTTTAAAATATCACATCGTCATCATGTCATTAATATTTTATTTTAATATCAATGAGATACACAAATACACAGCATTGACAATTATTGCAAACCAATTGCTCTTATCAATGAAATGTAAAAAATTATAAACTTGGTGATTTAAGGATTTTCTTATATTCGTTCAGACGTTATGCTTATTTCAGATCATCGTCAGAATTGACTCCACGATCACATTTCGGACATGCAGAAAGGAATTATTCTGCAAACAGTAATTACGGTGTTTTGATTCATCTTGCACCTCACGTCTTCTGGATATAAGGATATTAGGTATGGCAACCACTGGAATGCTTCTCAAACTCAACACCCAAATGAACCGCGAGTTTTACGCATCCAATCTCTACCTTCACCTGAGCAACTGGTGTTCTGAACAAAGTCTGAATGGCACCGCTACTTTCCTTCGCGCCCAGGCACAGAGTAACGTGACCCAAATGATGCGCATGTTTAATTTTATGAAAAGTATCGGCGCGACGCCCATCGTTAAAGCTATTGATGTGCCAGGTGAAAAGCTTAACTCTCTGGAAGAACTCTTCCAAAAAACGATGGAAGAATACGAGCAGCGTTCAAGCAAGCTGGCACAATTAGCCGATGAAGCTAAAGAATTGAATGATGATTCAACCGTCGATTTCCTGCGCGATCTGGAAAAAGAACAGCAGCACGATGGCCTGTTACTGCAAACCATTCTTGATGAAGTACGCAGCGCGAAACGTGCCGGTATGTGCCCTGTCCAGACCGACCAGCATGTTCTTAATGTTGTGTCGCATCAGATACACTAATAAAAATCGACGCCTTAAATCACGCGCCGGATATAAAAATTGTTGAGAAAACCGCTGCTTCATACTCTTGAAGCAGCGGTTTTTTTAATGGGATTCACTTTGTGGGGTAAACTTGAGTTCAATCAATGCGATAGCTTTCTGGATAGCACGCATCGTAACCGGATCGGCTGCGGCGGGATGGTTAGTAAAATCAATATTCTTCAACTGGCCAGACATTTTTTCACGAACCTCAACAGGTGCAATCACATCGAGTACGTCGAGAATTTGTTTGATCACCAACTGGCAAGCGACAACATCAGAAACCAGTTCCTGATCGGCATTCAGCGGCTGGGACATTGTAAACTCCTGATAGCATTTGAAAGCCGATATAGTAGCGGCTTCACTTCTTCAGCGATAGTCACATCCACCGTCCTCAGGATACAAAAAACCTGCCGGAGCAGGTTTCTTGTTATCTGAACATATTGCCTGGCGGTACATCTTTGAACGTCTTGCAATAGTTATTAAACATACTTTTCAGGATTTTGCGCAGTTTCATCGCGGCACTCCGACCATTTGTTATGCAGGTGTTATCGTCTTTGCACTTATAATATGACAATCATCACAAAAATCAATCTTTATGTGACCTGAATCACATAAATACCCCTTTAATGTTATAAAAATGATAACCATAAAGTCACCGCTAACTGTCTGACCTCTGGAAAAAGCAAGGAATAGCACCGATCCGTCGTCTTTTCTGTCCATAGCCTGGTCGTATCCGCAAGTACAATACCTGTTTCTTCTTCCTCTTCAGGCAGTGACATGAAACATCTGATAATTGTTCTTTCACTTTTAACATTAGCGGGCTGCACCGTAACTCGTCAGGCTCAATTGAGCGAAGTCAACGCCACGAGCGGTATTGTGCGCCTCGTTTACGATCAGGCATTTTTACAAAACGCCCGTACTGACAGCTATCTCAATCAGGAAATAGCGCAACGTGCATGTCAGCAGGCAGGGTTTACCCGCGCCATTGCGTTTGGGCAACCTGTAAGTAACTGTAGTGTGTTTGCGGGGTCGTTATGTCTGAATACGGAATTTACACTGTCGTATCAGTGCCAAATTTTAATACCCTCGACTTATCAATAAAGACCTTAATCAGCGAGGGAGGCTTCGCTGGTTAATTGATGCCATAAATAGCAGTAATGCGTTTTATTCCCATTCGTATTTTTAATAATTGAATTTAATATTTTACCTTTTGCAAATAATAAAATAACAAATTATAGTGGCGCCACAGAAACAAAAATAACCTTTGTGGAGCACTATCATGCTGAAACCAGAAATGATTGAAAAACTCAATGAGCAGATGAACCTGGAACTGTACTCTTCGCTGCTTTATCAACAAATGAGCGCCTGGTGCAGCTACCATACCTTTGAAGGCGCGGCCGCGTTTCTGCGCCGTCACGCCCAGGAAGAGATGACGCATATGCAGCGTCTGTTTGACTATCTGACCGATACCGGAAACTTACCGCGTATTAATACTGTTGAATCCCCGTTTGCTGAATATTCTTCACTTGATGAATTATTCCAGGAAACTTATAAGCATGAACAATTAATCACGCAAAAAATTAACGAACTGGCTCATGCTGCCATGACCAATCAGGATTACCCGACATTTAATTTCCTGCAATGGTATGTTTCTGAGCAACATGAAGAAGAGAAATTGTTCAAATCGATTATTGATAAATTAAGCCTGGCAGGTAAAAGCGGCGAAGGTCTTTATTTCATCGATAAAGAACTCTCTACCCTCGACACGCAAAACTAATCTTCTCCGGCGGCAGATTTTCTGCCGCCGTTGCATATCAGTGACGGCAAATTTTACTTGTATCGGTTGAGAACCCTTCTTCGCAGGGAATAAATTTACCTTTCGCCGCCAGAAACGCCACCAACTCGCCCGCAGTCATCCCTTCTGCTGAGCAGGTATGAAAACGCGCCTGTTCACCAAAACGCGCTTTAATCGCCGCCTCCAGACTGGCGTGCGTATATTGCTCACCTGATTCAATCATCATATTTAACACTTCATGACCGTGAATAGATTCCATCGTTCCTCCTCAAAAAAGGCATAGCGTAGCGATAGCCGCTCATCAAGGCTTTGCGCCAGCGCAGTTCTGAATGCATTTTATCGTACAGTTTTATTTACATCTAATGTAACGTCGATTTGACGAAAAATGTAGAATGCCTTAACCTGCGCCGCAGATATCACTTATAAAGATCGTCAGGACAGAAGAAAGCGTGAAAAACAGAACTCTGGGAAGTGTTTTTATCGTGGCAGGAACCACAATTGGCGCGGGTATGCTGGCAATGCCGCTGGCAGCGGCAGGTGTCGGTTTTAGCGTCACGTTAATCTTATTGATTGGGCTTTGGGCATTGATGTGCTACACAGCGCTGTTACTGCTGGAGGTGTACCAGCATGTCCCGGCAGACACAGGTCTGGGCACGCTGGCAAAGCGCTATCTGGGGCGTTATGGGCAGTGGCTGACTGGCTTCAGTATGATGTTTTTAATGTATGCCCTGACGGCGGCGTACATCAGCGGTGCAGGTGAATTACTTGCCTCCAGCATCAGCGACTGGACAGGCATTCCAGTGTCGGCAACCGCTGGCGTGTTGTTGTTCACTTTTGTTGCCGGTGGTGTGGTTTGTGTCGGGACGTCGCTGGTCGATTTGTTTAACCGCTTTCTGTTTAGCGCCAAAATTATTTTTCTGGTGGTGATGCTGGTACTGCTGTTGCCGCATATTCATAAAATGAATCTTTTAACCCTGCCGCTGCAACAAGGACTTGCGTTGTCTGCGATCCCGGTAATTTTTACCTCGTTTGGCTTCCACGGTAGTGTGCCGAGCATCGTTAGTTATATGGATGGCAACATTCGCAAGCTGCGCTGGGTGTTTATTACTGGTAGTGCGATCCCTCTGGTGGCGTATATCTTCTGGCAACTGGCGACGCTGGGCAGCATTGATTCAACAACCTTTATGGGGCTGCTGGCTAATCATGCCGGGTTAAACGGACTGTTACAGGCGTTACGCGAAGTGGTGGCCTCACCGCATGTCGAACTGGCGGTGCATTTATTTGCTGACTTAGCCCTCGCAACATCCTTTCTCGGCGTAGCGTTAGGCTTATTTGATTATCTGGCAGATTTGTTTCAGCGTTCAAATACCGTTGGAGGGCGACTGCAAACTGGTGCAATTACTTTTCTGCCGCCGCTGGCGTTTGCGCTGTTTTACCCACGTGGCTTTGTGATGGCGCTGGGTTACGCCGGTGTGGCGCTGGCGGTGCTGGCGTTAATTATCCCTTCCCTGCTGACCTGGCAGAGCAGAAAGCATAATCCACAAGCTGCTTATCGAGTGAAAGGTGGCCGTCCGGCGCTGGTGTTAGTGTTTCTCTGCGGCATTGGCGTGATTGGTGTGCAATTTTTGATTGCGGCAGGATTGTTACCCGAAGTGGGATAATCGCCTTGATAACAACGTTGGGTGCCGGAAACATCTCCAGCACCCAATATGCCCTCTTAATGCAGGCAGCACTGCTTAAATTTCTTACCACTGCCGCACGGACAAGGATCGTTACGGCCCGGCTTTTCTTCTGCTTTGATCGGTTGCTGAACAGGTTTTTCCTGCGGATGCGCCATCCAGTAAGCATGTAAATCAAGCGCTGCCAGTCGAATGGCTTCTACGCTTTCTTCAAATGCTTCTGGCGACAACTTCTCTACCCGCGCAAAGTTTTCTTCTGTACCGTGTAGAGCTATCGCCTCAAGCGCCGGTTTTAACGAATCAGGCAATGCCGACCAGTCAGCGAGGGCAACGCCACGCATATAGCCAAAGCACCACTCCTCAACAATCGTCAGCTCGCTACCGTCAACTTCTCGCAGGCCAAACAACGGTTCAAACTGCTCAGGAAATTCGTTCAGACGTTCTGCGGTATCGGCCATATGTTGAAAAGCCAGATTCATAAAGCGCGTCATCTCTTTTTCTGACGCCCAGCGCGGCACATAATCCGCCCCGCCCCAGACAGCAACCAGCCACTGTTCTGGTTCAATTTCTTGCGGAGAACTCAACACCGCCGTCAATAAACCGTCCAGCTCAGCCACATCAAGGATGGCGTGTTCAGTGTTGTATTTGGTCAGGATATCATCCAGCCATTCCAACTCACTTTCGTTTAACGGTCCAGTTTTCATACGCTTTTCCTTGTGGATCTCGACTCGCCAGCGCCTATCTTACATGTCGGTCTGGCAGAGAGATACTTTTTGCGTGGATTACCCGGTGATTAAAAATAAGAGGGGTGTAACGACAAGTTGCAGACACAAAAAAACCACCCGAAGGTGGTTTCACGACACTGCTTATTGCTTTGATTTTATTCTTATCTTTCCCATGGTACCCGGAGCGGGACTTGAACCCGCACAGCGCGAACGCCGAGGGATTTTAAATCCCTTGTGTCTACCGATTCCACCATCCGGGCTCGGGAAAAAAGTGGAGGCGCGTTCCGGAGTCGAACCGGACTAGGCGGATTTGCAATCCGCTACATAACCGCTTTGTTAACGCGCCAAATTCTTCAGGCTTTTCAGCCAGACACCCGCTTATGCCGATGTCTTTTAAACTGGAGCGGGAAACGAGACTCGAACTCGCGACCCCGACCTTGGCAAGGTCGTGCTCTACCAACTGAGCTATTCCCGCATTCATCAAGCAATCAGCTAATCACTTGATTTTATTATCGTCTGGCGATCAGTGCCGCCGTTCGATGCGTTGCATTCTACTTACCTGACGCGATGAGTCAACGATATTTTTCACCAGTTTTGATCGTTTGCTGAATTTTGCGTCGAAACGATCACTGATCAAGCAGATCTGCGCGCGCAGCGCTCAAATATTGCAACATTGACCACAAAGTCAGTACCGCTGCCACAAAGAAAAGTGCAATACCAGCGTATTCAACCCAAATGTTCGGGCGCCATAACAGCCAGGCCAACGCTACCATTTGAGCAGTAGTTTTAACTTTACCGATCCAGGATACGGCCACGCTGCTGCGTTTACCCAATTCAGCCATCCATTCGCGCAACGCGGAGATGATAATTTCACGGGCAATCATCGTTGCTGCCGGTAAAGTCACCCACCAGCTATGGTAATGTTCTGTTACCAGCACCATAGCGATGGCTACCAGCACTTTATCTGCTACTGGATCAAGGAAAGCACCAAACCGGGTACTCTGGTTCCAGCGACGCGCCAGAAAACCGTCGAACCAGTCAGTCACCGCTGCGACACAGAAAATGAGCGCAGCAGCAAACGGTGACCAGGTAACAGGTAGATAAAAAACCAATACAAAGAATGGGATAAGTATGACACGGAACAGTGTGAGCAACGTAGGGATATTAAATTGCATAATGACGGGTAACTATCTGTTGTCAGTAAGATTACCCCTATGTTGCTACAGAGACATCAATGTTTCAACGACCAGAAGATCTTTTCTGCCAGACCTTGCGAAATACCCGGCACTTTTGCAATTTCCTCGACGCTGGCGTTACGTAAACCTTGCAAACCGCCCATATATTTCAACAACATTTGCCGGCGTTTTGGCCCGACACCTTCGATGGTTTCCAGGGTGCTGGTATTTTTGACCTTTGCCCGTTTTTTGCGGTGACCACCAATCGCATGATTGTGTGATTCATCGCGAATATGCTGGATGACATGCAGCGCAGGTGAATCTGGCGGCAGGCTGAATCCCTCTCCTTCCGGCTCGAAGAACAGCGTTTCCAGACCAGCCTTACGATCGGCCCCTTTCGCTACCCCAAGTAACAGCGGATGGTTTTTATCCCATGAGACATCCAGCTCAGCGAAAACATTTTTCGCCTGCGCAAGCTGTCCTTTGCCGCCGTCGATAAGGATCACGTCCGGGATCTTACTGTCGTCGATAGCTTTTCCGTAACGCCGACGCAGCACCTGATTCATCGCCGCATAATCATCGCCCGGCGTAATACCAGTAATGTTATAGCGTCGATACTCCGCTCGCAGCGGGCCGTTAGCATCGAACACCACACACGAAGCGACTGTTTGTTCGCCCATGGTATGGCTGATATCAAAACACTCCATCCGCTTCACTTCCGGCAGTTTCAACACGCTGGCAAGCGCAGACAGACGCTGGTGAACAGTAGATTGCTGCGAAAGTTTGCTGGTTAACGCAGTCGCCGCATTGGTGCGCGCCAGCTTCAGGTAACGTGCCCGATCGCCACGTGGTTTGGTCTGAACGTTAATCTTTCTCCCCGCCAGTTCCGAAAGAGAATCGGCAAGCAGCGTTTTATCGCTAAGATTAAAGTCGAGCAGGATCTCACCCGGCAAAGTGCGCATCTGACTACCCTGTAAATAGAACTGGCCGACAAAAGTTTCCACCACTTCGCCCAATTCCGTACCGCCAGGTACTTTCGGGAAATAACTACGGCTACCGAGCACCTTGCCCTGACGAATAAACAGGACGTGGACACAAGCCATGCCTGCATCAAACGCCACGCCAATAACGTCAAGATCATCACCAGTATTGGAGACAAACTGTTTTTCGGTTACGCGCCGCACCGCCTGGATTTGGTCGCGAATACGTGCAGCCTCTTCAAATTCCAGATTCTGGCTGGCTGTTTCCATGCGGCTAATCAGTTGGGTAAGCACCTGATCGTCCTTGCCGGATAAAAACAGGCGCACATACTCTACCTGCTGGGCGTATTCTTCTTCACTCACCAGCCCTTCAACGCACGGCCCCAGACAACGCCCTATCTGATATTGCAGACACGGACGCGAGCGGTTGCGATAAACACTATTTTCACACTGGCGAATCGGGAAAATTTTTTGTAGCAGCGCCAGGGTTTCACGCACGGCATAACCGTTTGGGAACGGGCCGAAATATTCACCTTTGGCATGTTTCGCGCCGCGATGCATAGCCAGACGCGGATGGGTATCGCCACTCAGGAAGATAAAGGGATAAGATTTATCATCGCGTAACAGAACGTTGTAACGCGGTTGATAGAGTTTAATGTAGTTGTGCTCCAGCAATAACGCTTCTGTTTCGGTGTGGGTAACCGTGACATCGATTTGCTGGATCTGGGCGACCAACGCTTCGGTTTTGCGCGAAGCGAGGTTGCTACGGAAATAACTGGAAAGCCGTTTTTTCAGGTCTTTCGCTTTGCCGACATAAATAACCGTACCACCAGCATCATACATGCGATAAACGCCCGGCTGGCTGGTTACGGTTTTTAAAAACGCTTTTGCGTCAAACTGAACACTCACTGACTTGTTAATGTCTCCGCATTACACAGACCATGGCGAATTGCCAGGTGAGTCAACTCAACATCGCCATGTATGTTTAATTTACTAAACATACGGTAGCGATAGCTGTTCACCGTTTTCGGGCTGAGATTAAGCTGTTCTGAGATCTCATTGACCTTCTGGCCTTTGGTAATCATCAGCATAATCTGCAATTCACGTTCCGACAAACTGGCAAACGGGCTTTCTGTTTTTTCTGGTTCGATTTGGCTTAACGCCATTTGTTGAGCAATGTCAGAAGCAATATAACGCTGCCCTGAATAAACAGAACGAATCGCGCTCACGACCTCCTGCGGGGCTGCGCCTTTGCTGAGATAGCCCGCGGCACCGGCCTGCATCACTTTCGCTGGTAAAGGGTTTTCGGTATGAACCGTAAGCATGATGATTTTGACATCGGCTGTCGAGCGGGCGATTTTACGCGTCGCCTCAAGACCACCAATGCCAGGCATACTCATGTCCATTAGCACAACGTCAACGGTATTTGCCCGGCACCACTTAACGGCGTCTTCACCGCAGGATGCCTCACCGACAACTTTAATACCCTTTATATCTTCCAGAATGCGTCGTATCCCTGCGCGCACCAGTTCGTGGTCATCAACAAGTAGAACGTTGATCAAAGGAATATCTCCAGAAATAGGGATAACGCTACTGATAGTTAGTCATTAGTATATTAGCGGGTTTTATTGCAACTTTGAAACGTTAAAAATGGTGGGTATTCGATTTTTCTCTCGTTTTTGTAAATTCGATTGTCCACAGTTATGATCACGCCCGTCATCAAAGGTTTGCCGGTTCGTTTCACAGCACAACCAACGGCGAGATGTGACAAAAATTGACTTTATTCAGCACAAATGAAAAATCAGCGGTATGAATATGTAACATTAATTAACCCGAACAATACGTGCAAAAAACATTCATGATAAAAATATTTATTGGTCATTATATTGACTGAATTAATATAGTTGACGATACAGCGCACAAAAAACAACCACTAATATTTTTAGCAAAGCTTATGGTATACTCCGCCGCCTTAACATTTTTCACCGCAAATTTTTATTGCAACATGACGAGGAAAATAAATGAGTACGCCTGATTTTTCTACTGCCGAGAATAATCAAGATCTGGCAAATGAAGTCTCCTGCCTGAAAGCGATGCTGACGCTGATGCTGCAGGCGATGGGACAAGCTGACGCGGGCCGCGTGATGTTAAAGATGGAAAAACAGCTTGCGCTGATCGAAGACGAAACCCAGGCTGCAATATTTTCCAAAACGGTTAAGCAAATTAAACAAGCCTACCGTCAGTAATATAAAACCGGCTGAAAGCGCGCCTTTCAGCCGGTTTTGCATCTGGCACGCAGAATGTAATTGATGTCATATTAAGCCAGTTGCAGCAGCGTAGCAGGCAACCTGTGTCTTATTCGGTGCATTGATTTTTTTCTGCATGTTTTTCTGATGAAAATTGACCGTATTTTCAGAGATTGACAAGATCATCGCTATCTCTGCTGACGTTTTTCCTTCCGCGGTCCATTTCAGAATTTCTTTTTCCCGCTTGCTGAAATTCATCTCTGGCGTCATCACTATTTCATCATTTAAGCGTATCAACGCCATCAGACTTTCGCGCACCAATAACTGCATTTTTAATTGCAGTTCATCACTAAGGCCAGGTATTTCACGCGTACTACTACGGGAAAAGGACAAAAAACCCAGCGCCCGGTTTGGCAGCATTAAATACTGAGTGACACCACGGCGTATACCATGTGCACGCGCGGCTTCCCATAGCGGCTGCGCTTCGCTAAATAAGTCATCATTCCACAATAAATGCCCCTGACTGAAGTTTTCATGGTTAAGCACCGGATCAATGGCAAGAAAGTTTTTTGCCTGATAATAACTAATCCATGATTTCGGGTAATTGGTGTAGAAGGCCACTTTCGGTCGCGTGAATGGCACCGGGTGACGCACACATAATGAATAGAAATCGTACTCGAGTTGTTGAGCCTGCCGCTCTATTTCATGGTAGACCTCTTCCGCGGCCTCCATTCTCTGAAAACGTAACAGCATCGTGCGACGCCAACTGAAAAAATCCGTATCCTGCATAGTTAACCGCAACGCTCCTGAGAGTGAGTATCATTTATATTGATAACTCAAACTATCACATAAATAAGATTTATATATAATTTATATTATTCAGACAATGAATTACTTTTGCAAGACATAGCATTCTTTTATGTTATTAATAAGTTATGCTGATTTGTTAAGCAATTCACCAGATTGAGAGCGCGTTCTCGCCCCGTCTGGAAAGCCGACGGGGCTGATTTTTTCTTATTATTGCAACAGAAACTTCTCAAGGAACTGGCGGGTACGGGGCTGCTGCGGATCAGCAAATAACGCTTTTGCTGGCCCCTGCTCGACTATCCGCCCCTGGTCCATAAAGATCGCGCGGTCAGCAACGTCACGAGCAAAGCTCATTTCGTGCGTCACAATGACCATCGTGCGCTTTTCCTGTGCCAGTTGGCGGATGGTATTCAGGACTTCGCCCACCAGCTCCGGATCCAGCGCCGAGGTAGGTTCGTCAAACAGAATGACTTCCGGGCGCATCGCCAGCGCACGCGCAATCGCCACACGTTGCTGTTGACCGCCGGACAAACGACGCGGATAGCTGGTCTCTTTCCCCGTCAGCCCGACCTTCGCCAGCAGTTCGCGGGCGCGTGTCGTTGCCTCTTCTTTCGGTTCGCCTTTAACGATCACAGGCCCTTCAATAATGTTTTCCAGCACCGTACGATGCGGGAACAGATTAAAGTTCTGGAACACAAACCCGACGTGCTGGCGCAACTGGCGAATCAGCGATTTTTGCTGACTTAACGAACGTGCGGTATCAATAGTAATATCGCCAACGGTGATGGTCCCCGCCTCTGGCTGTTCCAGCAAATTTATGCTGCGTAGCAACGTGGTTTTGCCGGAACCACTCGGGCCGATAATTGCCACCACTTCGCCGGTGTTGACCTCCAGATCGATACCGTGCAGCACCGTCTGACCGTGGAATTTTTTCACCAGGTTTTTAACTTCAATGGCACTCATTTTGGCTCTCTCTCCTGGCGATTTAGTTGATTCTCAAAATGGTTCTGCAGCGTCGATAACACTGTCGCCATAATCCAGTAGATGAGCGAAGCCGCCAGATACATGGTGAACACTTCCAGAGTACGCGAGGTTATCAACTGCGCCTGACGAAACAGTTCCGACACCTGAATCGTCGCGGCCAGTGAGGTATCTTTCACCAGGCTGATAAAGCTGTTCGACAGCGGCGGCAGTGCCACCCGCGCCGCCTGCGGCAAAATTGCGCGACGCATAGTTTGCCACGGCGTCATGCCAATACTGGCAGCCGCCTCCCACTGACCTTTATCAATAGACGAAATCGCTGCCCGCAGCGTTTCGGCAGCATAGGCGGCGGTGTTCAGTGACAGTCCAATCATCGCTGACGGAACCGGATCTAATTCAATGCCAAACTGCGGCAGACCGTAGTAGATCATAAACAGTTGTGCAATGAGCGGCGTACCGCGAAAAATGGAGATGTAAAAACGCGCCAGCCAGCGTACGGGCCATATGGGTGACAGGCGCATCAGCGCGAGAATAAACCCCAACAGCAAACCGAAAAACATACCGCCGATGCTGAGTTGCAGCGTATACCCAGCCCCTTTTAGCAGGAACGGCAAAGAATCAATAACCAGTTGTATACTTTCTTGCATGAGCGTTTCCGGGGCTAGACGTGAGGATGATAGGCGAACAGCGCAGGCGCGCCGCCAGTATGAATAAACAGAATCGGCCCTTCGTCTTTGAAGCGTTTCTGACTGATGCCATCAATCAGCCCCGCCATCGCTTTTCCGGTATACACAGGATCAAGCAGAATGCCTTCCAACCGCGCCAGCAGTTTCACCGCTTCCATGCCTTCGTCATTTGGCACGCCGTAGCCAGGGGCAAAGTAGTCATCCCAGAGTAAAATTTCTGCTGACGCGGTCAGTTCCAGCTCTTTCGCGATTGCCTGTTGCAGGCTAACCACTTTTGGCAACTGATCAGCAACGGAACGTGACACGGTCACGCCAATCAGTTCGCTTTCTGGCATCAGTTGTTCCAGCCCTACTGCAAGCCCGGCATGCGTTCCGGCACTGCCCGACGCCACCACCACCGAAGAAATATTAACCGCCCCTTCACACTGTTGCGCGATTTCCAGCGCGCTCTCCACATAGCCCAACGCGCCTAAAGCATTGGAACCGCCAACCGGAATGACGTATGGGCGAAAGCCTTGTGCTTCGACGCGAGTCGCCAGCTCTTCCAGTTGGGCATTGGGATCGGTCAGCGCGTCGCACATTTCAATCTGGGTATTGAAGAGATCTAACAACAAGCGGTTGCCGTTGGTTAAATAATTTTCTGCAGTAGTGCCAATGGGATTTTCCAGCAGCGCCACGCAATGCAGACCAAGTTTTGCGGCCACTGCGGCAGTCTGGCGCACATGGTTAGACTGAATCGCTCCGGCTGTAATCAGTGTGTCAGCACCTTCGCGCAAGGCGTCTGCTGCGAGAAATTCCAGTTTGCGTAACTTATTTCCGCCCATTGCCAACGGGGTGACGTCATCCCGTTTGATGAAAATGTCCCGACCGAGATAATCAGAAAAACGTGGCAGATATTCGAGCGGTGTCGGTGTGCCGATAAACTCCAACCGTGGAAAACGAGTTAAATTATGCAGTGGCATAAAAGCCTCCGATGTCTGTTGTTGTGATATTGTTATTATGCACGCTGAAAACGCTTAAATAAAAAAGGCGCCGATTAAAGCGCCCTTTTTTGTCATTATGCTGATTACCTGGTCACATCAGCACCAAACCATTTTTCCGAAAGGGCTTGCAAGGTTCCATCTTTTTGCATTTCTGCGATGGCATCGTTGACTGCTTTCAGCAAGTCTTCGTTACCTTTACGCAGCGCGACACCTGACTCCTGGCGGGAAAAGGCTTCGCCGGTTACTGCCAGCGTATCATTGGTTTTCTTCACCAAATCCAGCGCCGCCAGACGGTCAACCAGGATGGCATCAATACGACCTACGCGCAGATCCTGATATTTGGTCGGGTCATCATCATAGGTGCGCACATCAACACCCTGAACATTCTGACGCAGCCACTCTTCATAGTTGGTGCCTAAACCAACGCCAACTTTTTTACCTTTCAGGTCGTCTGCGGTTTTTATTGTGCCTTCATTACCTTTTTTCACCAGCGCCTGAATACCGGAAATGGTGTAAGGGGTAGAGAAATCGTATTTTTTCTTACGTTCATCTGAGATGGTAACCTGATTAATCACCACATCGATGCGCTTAGAATCCAGGGACGCCAGCATACCATCCCACTTGGTCGGTTTTAATGCGGCTTCAACGCCCAGATGTTTTGCCAGTTGTTGAGCAAACTCCACTTCAAAACCGGTCAATTTACCGTCATCGCCCTGAAAGCTAAACGGCGGGTAAGTCCCTTCCAGTCCCACCAGCAACGTGCCACGCTCTTTTACTTTATTGAGCAGGCCTTCGTTGGCAAAACTTTTCACGCTCATACCCGCAACCAGCGCCACGGCCATAACACCCATCAACGCCTGACGCCCCAGATGTACTAATTTCATATTCACCCCGAATGTTGTTATGTTGGTTTGCAGTGTAGAGCCATTGTTCGTAGACACAAAAACAACTCTGCTACATCTTATTCTTATTTAATATATATCAGAAGCTGACAGACTGGGGGATTTCTGCGCAAGGTCGCCGCGGGTTTGCATCTGGTAACACTGGTACTTACGTAATGCGATGCGATAATTATTGGTACTGGTGGTGGGCAGCCAGGGGGCGAGGTTTTCATCAAGAAAACCATCCTGCAACAGGTCAGAGGAAATATCGTGTTCGCTTAAATAATTACCCAAACGACGTAGACGAACCACATATTCGCGCACTGTACCGGGGCTCATTTCAGTATGGTCAAAAAGAAACTGCTTAAAGCCGATAATATCAAAAAAATCACTCTGGGTTTTGCAGTGTAAATCACCGCAGAAACGGCATAACGCTGCCCATGATTTTTGTTCCTCATACCAGCCATTTTCATCAAGCAGCGTATCAAGACGGGAAATCTCGATTTTATTGACTATTTTGCCATCGTGAACCAGGGTAATGCGATCGAGTAATTTACGGCAATATGCGCAATGAGTCTGGCTGTGTTTAAAATCTTTAAGATAGCGGCTTAATGGTCGCCTTTTCTGGTGCTGCATCATTATTAAGAACTCCTGGTATTCAAAATTAATGTGCGGCATTTACCTGAGTTATAACTTACCCAGTTTGGTGCGTAACCGTTTAATAGCCTGGCTGTGTAACTGACTAACCCGCGATTCACCGACCTCAAGCACCGCGCCAATCTCTTTGAGATTAAGCTCTTCCTGGTAATAGAGCGTTAATACCAACTGTTCGCGCTCCGGCAACATTTCGATGGCTTCCATTACCCGCTGGCGCAAATTACTGTCCAGTAACTGCTGTAACGGGTTATCCCGCTGATGATCGTCAGTAACCAGTTCGATGCTATCACCGTGCTCTTCGCGCCACTCATCATAAGAGAAAAGTTGGCTGTTATTAGTATCAAGCAACATTTGCCGGTAATCAGCGATTTCAATCCCTAAACGTTCTGCCACTTCCGTTTCTGTGGCGTTGCGGCCAAGTTCCTGCTCCAGTTGCCCTATTGCCTGCGCCACTTCACGTGCATTGCGTCGCACGCTGCGCGGCACCCAGTCACGGCTGCGAAGTTCATCCAGCATAGCACCACGGATACGCTGCACTGCGTAAGTTGTAAATGCCGTTCCTTGCAGGGCATCATAACGTTCAACAGCATTAAGTAATCCAATGCCGCCGGCCTGTAGCAGATCGTCAAGTTCTACACTCGCGGGCAGTCGAACCTGCAGGCGCAATGCTTCGTGACGCACCAGCGGGATATAACGCTGCCACAGCGAATGTTTATCCATTACACCTTCAGCGGTATAGAGTGATTTCACGATAAACAGCCCTGCGTTATATAAATAATCGGCATAATTATCCGTTTCTGCAGGTTTTTTAATCGGACGATTAATGGGTGAAATAAGGGGTTATTTGGGGTAATCGGTAAATAGCGAGCAGAATAACCCCGCTGGAGCGGGGTTAAGATAGCTGACAAAGTCCGCCTCATCTTGCCGGATGCGGCGTAAACGTCTTATCCGACCTACGCGAATATGCAAATTTAATTAATTGCGATTCACCTTGTAGGCATGATAAGCGTAGCGCATCAGGCAATTTGGCGTTTGCTGTCATTATATTACGACGATTAGCCCTGCAGCAGAGACAGAACTTGCTGCGGCACCTGGTTAGCTTTAGACAGCACAGAGTTACCCGCCTGCTGGATGATCTGCGCTTTCGACATGTTAGACACTTCGGTCGCATAGTCGGCGTCCTGAATACGGGACTGCGCTTCAGACAGGTTGGTGGTGGTGTTGTTCAGGTTGGTTACCGCAGAGTCCAGACGGTTTTGAACGGCACCGAGGGAGGAGCGGAAAGTATCAACCTGTGCAATGGCTTTGTCTAAAAGTGCCAGTGGATCAGCAGAAGAAGCCCCTGAGAACTGCGCAGTCGGAGTTGCTGTAGATAATTCAACAACAACTTTGTTCGCTGTGGCTGTTGCCGTAGTGTCATCATTAAGCGCCGCTGGAGCCGTTGTAGCGTAGTTTTTACCCTGGAATGTTACATATCCCGCAGCCGCGCCGTCAGAGTCAGCGGCAACTTTAATCAGCTGATCTTTCTGAGTAGCTGCAGTCGTTAGTCCATTATCGGTGTCTTTGTATTCGACATCGGCTTTATTCAACGTCACTTCACCACTTGCATGGTCAATGGACGCGGAGTAGAAATCACTACCGGATTGAACGACGAACTGTGCGGTGGCAGCCCCTTTCGCATCCAGGGTGTTGTGTAACGTCAGGCTGGAAACATCGACAGTTTTACCTGTCGCAGTAGTCAGATCTTTCGCAACAGCAGTGAAATCAACACCAACAGGTTTTGTCCCAGCGGCTCCTGTAATTTGAGTAATTGAATCACCAACGTTAAGTGATTGAGCAGAAACGGAGAAACCATTCAACCCTAATGTAGAAGAGTCAATTTTCTGTAAATCAATGCTAATAGTCTGGCCATCATTCGCGCCAACCTGAATCTTCATCGAACCGTCTTTTGCCAGTACATTCACGCCGTTGAACTGGGTCTGACCGGAAACACGGTCAATCTCATCCAGACGGGATTTGATTTCGTCCTGAATAGATGACAGGTCAGAATCAGAGTTAGTACCGGTCGTCGCCTGAACGGTCAACTCACGCACACGTTGCAAGTTGTTGTTGATTTCAGACAACGCACCTTCTGTAGTCTGCGCCAGAGAAATACCGTCGTTGGCGTTACGCGCAGCCTGAGTCAGGCCTTTAATGTTAGAGGTGAAACGGTTAGCAATCGCCTGACCGGCAGCGTCATCTTTCGCACTGTTAATACGCAGGCCAGAAGAGAGGCGTTCGATAGAAGTCGACAGCGCAGACTGGTTTTTGTTGATGTTGTTTTGAGTGATCAGCGAGAGGCTGTTGGTATTAATGACTTGTGCCATAATTCATTTTCCTGTTTTCAAGTCTACGGTTTAAGTATTGGGCTTCCACCCTTCGGCTTCGTCGCCGTCAACCCTGTTATCGTCTGGTCACTCACAACCTTTAGAATTTTTTTCTAGCGGTCGAAATACTCCCCTTCCTCGTTGCTGTTCGTGTCATTAAGCCCAAAAATAAATCGTAAACTTTGCCCCACTTACGCCGATAACCCCGGTATTCGTTCTACATGTCGCATGATTAAGGAATCTATATGGCGAGTATTTCAACGCTTGGGGTTGGGTCGGGGCTGGACTTAAGCAGCATCCTCGACAGTCTGGAGGCGGCAGAAAAATCTACCCTGACGCCGATATCGAAACAGCAAAGTTCTTACACCGCGAAACTGAGCGCTTACGGGACGCTGAAAAGCGCGCTGGAGAGTTTCCAGACGGCCAATACAGCACTGAATAAAGCCGATTTATTTACCGCCACCTCAACCACCAGCAGTTCATCAGCTTTCAGCGCCACGACCACGGGCAGCGCAATTGCCGGGAAATACACCATTAGCGTCAGCCAACTGGCGCAGGCGCAGACGCTGACCACCCAAAATAGTCAAAAAGACAGTAAAGTCGCCATCGCCACCAGCGATAGCGTACTGACCATCCAGCAAGGCGGCGGTAAAGAGCCGGTCACGATTGATATCAGTGCGGCTGATTCGTCGCTCTCCGGCATTCGCGATGCCATTAACAACGCCAAAGCTGGTGTCAGCGCCAGTATCATCAATGTGGGTAACGGCGAGTATCGTTTGTCCATCACCGCCAATGATACCGGTAGCGACAACGCCATGAAGCTCAGCGTCAGCGGTGACAGCACCCTGCAAAGTTTTATGGGTTACAACGGAACTTCGGGTGATAGCAGCAATGGCATGGTTGAAAGCGTCACCGCGCAGAACGCCAAACTGACGGTCAATAACGTTGAGATTGAAAACAGCAGCAATACTATCAGTGACGCGCTGGAAGATATCACCCTCAACCTGAATGACGTCACCACCGGTAATCAGACACTGACCATCAGTAAAGATACATCCAAAGCTGAAAATGCGGTTAAAGCGTGGGTGGATGCCTATAACGCATTACAGGATACCTTCAGCAACTTAACGAAATACACAGCCGTCGATGCCGGTGCTGAAAACCAGGATTCCAGCAATGGTGCATTACTCGGTGACTCCACACTGCGTACCATCCAGACTCAGCTTAAAACCTTGCTCGCCAATACCCACAGCAGTTCAAACTATAAAACGCTGGCACAAATTGGCATTACCAGCGATGCCAGTACCGGAAAGCTGGAAATAGCGACCGACAAACTGCAAACAGCGCTGAAAAAAGATGCTGCTGGCGTCGGTGAAATGTTTATTGGTGACAGTAAAAGTACAGGCGTAACCACCAGCATTAGCAGCAACCTGACCAGTTGGCTCTCCTCCACCGGGATAATCCAGGCCGCAAAAGATGGCGTCAGCAAAACGCTGAACAATTTGACCGATCAATACAATGCCGCCAGCGAACGCATCGATACATTAATGGCGCGCTATAAAGCCCAGTTCACCCAATTAGATGTGTTAATGAACTCGCTGAACTCCACCAGCAGCTATCTGACACAACAGTTCGACACCTCAAATAGCAGTTCGAAATAATCTCAGGAGAGACAATGTACAGCGCAAAAGGCACCCAGGCCTACGCACAAATTGGCGTCGAAAGCGCCGTAATGAGTGCCAGCCAACAGCAACTGGTCACCATGCTATTTGACGGCGTGTTGAGTGCGCTGGTAAGAGCGCGCTTGTTTATGCAGGACAACAATCAGGAAGGCAAAGGCGTCTCTTTGTCAAAAGCGATCAACATTATTGAGAACGGGCTGAGACTCAGTCTTGACGAAGAAAGTCAGGACGAATTAACCCAGAATTTGATTGCACTCTATAGCTATATGATCAGGCGTTTGCTGCAAGCTAATTTACGCAACGATGTCTCCGCAGTCGCAGAAGTGGAAACTTTAATGCGCAATCTTGCCGATGCCTGGAAAGAGTCTCTACTCTCCCCTTCATTGATTCAGGACCCTGTCTGATGAACCATGCACCGCACTTGTATTTTGCCTGGCAACAACTCGTCGAAAAAAGCCAGCTCATGTTACGCCTGGCGACAGAAGGACGGTGGGATGAACTCATCGCCAGCGAAATGGAATATGTCAATGCGGTGCAAAAAATTGCACACTTAACGGAAGAAATGGAACCCTCTGCCATGATCCAGGAGCAACTCAGACCTATGCTGCGCCTCGTTCTGGAAAACGAAAACAAAGTAAAACAGTTATTGCAGATTCGGATGGATGAACTGGCGAAACTGGTCGGTCAGTCATCAATGCAAAAATCGGTGTTAAGCACCTACGGCGATCAGGGTGGCTACGTGCTGGCGCCGCAGGAAAATCTCTTTTGAAGCTTAAAGAGCTGATTGCTCGCGAATAATCCGATTACGGCTACGCTTCTAATGTTCCCCTTGAGCGGAGTCGAAGAATGCGTAACCCCACGCTGTTGCAATGTTTTCATTGGTATTACCCGGAAGGCGGCAAGCTCTGGCCTGAACTGGCCGAGCGCGCCGACGGTTTAAATGATATTGGTATCAATATGATCTGGCTGCCGCCCGCCTATAAAGGCGCATCGGGCGGGTATTCTGTTGGCTACGACTCCTATGATTTATTTGATTTAGGCGAGTTTGATCAGAAAGGCAGCATCCCCACCAAATATGGCGATAAAGCACAGTTGCTGGCGGCCATTGACGCACTCAAACGCAATGACATTGCCGTACTGCTGGACGTGGTCGTCAACCACAAAATGGGGGCTGACGAAAAAGAAGCCATTCGCGTACAGCGCGTCAATGCAGATGATCGCACGCAAATTGATGATGAAATCATTGAGTGCGAAGGCTGGACCCGTTACACCTTCCCGGCTCGTGCCGGTCAATACTCGCAGTTCATCTGGGACTTCAAATGTTTTAGCGGCATCGACCATATCGAAAATCCAAACGAAGATGGCATTTTTAAAATCGTCAACGACTACACCGACGAAGGCTGGAATGACCAGGTTGATGATGAGTTAGGTAATTTCGACTATCTGATGGGCGAAAATATCGATTTTCGCAACCATGCCGTCACGGAAGAGCTTAAATACTGGGCACGCTGGGTGATGGAGCAAACGCAGTGCGACGGTTTTCGTCTCGACGCAGTAAAACATATTCCAGCCTGGTTTTATAAAGAGTGGATCGAACACGTGCAGGAAGTCGCGCCAAAACCGCTATTTATTGTGGCGGAATACTGGTCGCGTGAAGTAGATAAGCTGCAAACATATATTGCCCAGGTAGAAGGCAAAACCATGCTATTTGATGCGCCGCTGCAAATGAAATTCCATGAAGCATCCCGAATGGGGCGCAACTACGATATGACGCAGATATTCACCGGTACGCTGGTGGAAGCCGATCCTTTCCATGCCGTTACACTGGTCGCCAACCACGATACCCAACCGTTGCAAGCCCTTGAAGCTCCGGTAGAACCGTGGTTTAAACCGCTGGCGTATGCCCTTATTTTGCTGCGGGAAAATGGCGTCCCTTCAGTGTTCTACCCTGATCTGTACGGTGCTCATTACGAAGATGTCGGCGGTGACGGGCAAACCTATCTGATAGATATGCCAATAATCGAACAGCTCGATGAGTTAATCCTCGCCCGCCAGCGCTTCGCCCACGGTGTACAGACGTTATTTTTCGATCATCCGAACTGTATTGCCTTTAGTCGCAGCGGCACCGACGAATATCCAGGCTGTGTGGTGGTGATGTCAAACGGTGACGATGGCGAAAAAACCATTCATCTGGGAGAGAATTACGGCAATAAAACCTGGCGTGATTTTCTGGGCAATCGGCAAGAGAGCGTGGTGACCGATGAAAATGGCGAAGCGACCTTTTTTTGCAACGGCGGTAGCGTCAGTGTGTGGGTTATCGAAGAGGTGATTTAAACACATCCCCGGCGGCAAACCGGGGATATTTCATTACGGTAGTGGCGTCGGCAACGGCGCTTTTTCCAGCACAGCAGCACATTCAGCCGTTGGTCGATCCACGCGTTCCATCGTCATGCCATCGTATTCAATAGTGTTACCGTCACGCTCAATCTCGTACAGTTCACGTTTGACAGTAACGTTAGTGAGATCATCAGATATCAGCGTCAACTTACCCGGTAAAGCAATCACCCGCTGCCACTGACGGCAATCCAGCGTATCACCCTCTTTAGTGACAATCAGGCTACCTATCGCTTCCGGGCTGACCAGAGCACGTTGCGGCCCTTTAGTCTGCCAGTAGCCCGCCAGCCAGTCTGGCGCGGGCGTTTTCACAACATTGTTATAATTTTCAACTTCGGCACAGCCAGCCAGCAGCATAAGTGCGCCTGCAATTGCGAGTTTTTTCATCATTCATCCTGCATGAGAAGAAAAGAAGATTGTGGCATTAATGCCTTGATGCTGCCAGCCTTTCCAGGCCCAAAGAGAAATTTGATCTAACCATTATTTTTGTGAATTATTACCACGAAAAAGAATTTGTCTGGTGTATTATTCGCGGCTCTTGTTTCAAACCTTCTGAGTTCAGAGGCTATATACATGTCATGGCAGCAATTCAAACAAGCCTGGTTGATTAAATTCTGGGCCCCCATCCCTGCGGTCATCGCGGCGGGTATTCTCTCCACTTATTATTTTGGCATCACCGGCACCTTTTGGGCTGTTACCGGCGAATTTACCCGTTGGGGTGGTCAGCTCCTGCAACTGTTTGGCGTCCATGCCGAAGAGTGGGGCTATTTTAAAATTATCCATCTGGAAGGATCGCCATTAACCCGCATTGACGGGATGATGATTCTTGGTATGTTTGGCGGCTGTTTTGCCGCGGCTCTGTGGGCCAACAACGTTAAATTACGTATGCCGCGCAGCCGTATCCGCATTATGCAGGCTATTATTGGCGGGATTATCGCTGGTTTCGGCGCGCGTCTGGCGATGGGCTGTAACCTGGCTGCATTTTTCACTGGCATTCCGCAGTTCTCACTGCACGCCTGGTTCTTTGCCATCGCCACCGCCATTGGCTCATGGTTTGGTGCACGCTTTACTCTGCTGCCAGTCTTCCGTATCCCGGTAAAAATGCAAAAAGTCTCTGCCGCCTCACCGCTAACACAAAAACCAGATCAGGCACGGCGTCGTTTCCGCCTCGGGATGCTGGTCTTTTTTGGCATGTTGGGCTGGGCGCTGTTAACGGCGATGAATCAACCGAAGCTGGGGCTGGCAATGCTGTTTGGCGTCGGCTTTGGCTTACTGATTGAACGCGCGCAAATCTGCTTTACTTCGGCGTTCCGCGATATGTGGATCACCGGGCGTACCCATATGGCGAAAGCGATCATTATCGGTATGGCGGTAAGTGCCATCGGTATTTTCAGTTACGTACAGTTAGGTGTAGAACCGAAAATCATGTGGGCTGGCCCGAACGCCGTCATTGGCGGGTTACTGTTTGGCTTTGGTATTGTGCTGGCGGGCGGCTGCGAAACTGGCTGGATGTACCGTGCAGTGGAAGGCCAGGTGCACTACTGGTGGGTTGGGCTGGGTAATGTTATCGGCTCAACGATTCTGGCTTATTACTGGGATGACTTCGCCCCGGCACTGGCCACCGACTGGGACAAAATCAACCTGCTGAAAACCTTTGGCCCAATGGGCGGCCTGCTGGTGACATATTTACTGTTGTTCGCTGCCCTGATGTTGATTATCGGCTGGGAGAAACGCTTCTTCCGCCGCGCGGCGCTGCAAACTGCTAAGGAGATTGCATGAAAAATATCGTTCCTGATTACCGTCTTGATATGGTGGGCGAACCCTGCCCTTATCCGGCGGTCGCGACCCTTGAGGCGATGCCGCAGTTAAAAAAAGGCGAGATCCTCGAAGTGGTCAGCGACTGTCCGCAGTCAATTAATAATATTCCACTGGACGCACGTAACCACGGCTATACCGTACTGGATATCCAACAAGACGGGCCGACCATTCGTTATTTAATTCAGAAGTAATCTTTTCTCCCGCTGTTTCAGGCAGCGGGAGTATCTTTGCTACGAATTCTCCATTGTGGACGTACAGAAAGTCCGTGGTATATCAGAAAAATAGTCTCAATATTTGATGACCATGCAGGAATGAATTAGTGGTGAAGCATCTCATCCACAATTTCTTTCGTCTGTAACTGATAAGGATAATAAGTTGGCCAGTTGTCCATTTCTTCAAGTAACTGCTGTTGTGACGTATTCCCCATAAATATATGAAAATGGGATGATTTACGAGGGGCAATAATATGATCACTAAACTGCACAAACTTAGGGGCTTTACTGGCTGGTTCCCGGCACTCAAACAGATAACGCACACCTTTCTTCCCTGATTTATATGTCAGTATTTTAAACCCACTGTAATTATATTTACAGGAAGTCATCTCCTCCCCTCGATGGAACTCCATAACACCATTTTCGATGCCAATTGTGTCAACATCTGTTATGTATCCCTTCTGATAGTAGGCTTTAATATCTGCGAATGATTTACCCGGTTCTTTTTCTGCTTTCATTTTAAAGACAGGATCAAGATCACCACTTTGAAGCAAGGGGTACACCGATTGCCAAATACCCTCCCAATCAGCGAGGGATCTATCCTTCACGTTATTATCATCAAAAATACCCTCTGCTGCTTTTTGTTCCATTTCTGTCAGTGGTGCCCCATGTGAATGATGCCCATGAGCAAGTGCATAGTTGCCTGCTAATAGTAACCCCAGAGCAAAAGCCAATTTATTAACAATCATCATCCAGTTTGTCCTCCCGCTTCAACATCACATAATGTTATAACATAACATTTAATAAAAACAACACTGAAGAACGAATAGCAAAACCTAACCAAACACACGCACCATAACCCTACATTTAGTACGTCTTTATCACCAACTACAACCGTTGAAAAAATGCGCCGTTGAAAGCTTTTATTGTAATGATTTTGTCTTACTGCGCTGCCAGTAATAACGGGAAATCATGAATGCAGTACAGAGACAACATTAAGTCATCGGATCTGATTGAAGGAATAGCACCAATCATGCAAACTACAAACTCTCACAACCAACAAGAGATTATTCCCCCTGATGGATCAGGTTGCTATTTTCCAAAAGATGTTTGAGCAAGTGAGAACGGAGCTAAACTTTTCCTGGTTTTACACAGAGTTAAAACGTCATCATATTGCGCATTACATTTACTATCTTGCTACAGATAACATTAGGATCGTTACACACGATGACAAGGTATTGTTAATAAGAGGAAGCAGAAATCTATTAAAAGTCAGTGCCACTAAGAACCCTGAGAAAGTAATAAAAGCAGCCCGGACTCACATTGCCAGAAGATCTACTTTTCGGGAATATTGTATAACGCTCGCGAATGCGGGTGTCTTCCGGTGGGTTACTGACGTTAACGATAATAAACGTCGTTACTATTCTATCGATAATACACTCTTATATATTGAAGATGTTGAGAACAATAAACCCTTAATTTAGATGTATTAGCTCATTTCAGATCTGACAGTTATCCGTACAGGTATCTGTCAGATTATCTCTGGCTTGATTTTCTCTTCTCTGACACCACTCACGCTCCATAGCAGCTCCCAGACGGGAAGTTCATGGAAAATGCCTGCCAAAAATTGTTATATTATAACAGCGAACAGCTTTACTCTGACTGAGGAGAAAAACACATGAAAATCAATGACATAGGTAAAACCATTTTTCTTTTTGCACTGCTAACCTCAACGGCCTCTGCCGCTGGCAAGGACATTAATGTTGAGTTCAGAAAGGGGCATAGTAGCGCCCAGTACTCAGGAGAGATAAAGGGGTACGATTACGACACATATAACTTCTATGCCAAAAAAGGCCAGAAGGTGCACATCAGTATCTCCAATGAGGGGGCTGATATTGTCCTCTTTGGGCCAGGAATTAGCGACTCTGTTGATCTCTCCAGATATTCTCCCGAGCTTGATGACAATGGTCAGTACATCCTTCCCGCTTCCGGTAAATATGAGCTAAGAGTGCTTCAAACCCGTAATGACGCTCGTAAAAACAAAGTTAAAAAATACAGCGTCAACATACAGATTGAGTAAACAGAAATTGACGGGGCTATCCCCTGAGGGATCCCCAGAAAATTTAGTAAACCATTATCATATTGGTATACCGTTGCTGTAGAACTTTCAGCCCTGCGTCAAGTGACAGTGTGTTTAGTATGAGTGGAGAATGTCGAATCACATT
>NZ_PTSN01000039.1:0-20271 GCF_002965865.1 Escherichia sp. MOD1-EC6098 | reverse complement strand
TTTCATATAATATTTTTCGCATAAAATAAGAAAATATATGTAACTAAAATGTATCATATCTTAGATATGAGATTTATTATATTAGTGCCTTATTCATTGCCTGATATCCTCTTTTCATAACTGCATGTACATGAACCTGACTCATGATTGCCACTCTCTTATTTTTCCTAAGTCCTGCCTCCTCTGAACTGGCGTTTCCTGCACTCAACTGATATCAAGAGAGGGTTAGCAGGCCCCAATATCAAAGCACTGATGTTATTTAATGTCGGGATTATATTTTATTCAAAGCTGATGAACTCTATGAAAGTAACGGTACTCTTATTGAAAGCATCGGAGACGGTAATGTCCATACCCGTCTGGGCGTGAAAAACTGGCTCAAAGGGCACATCAAATTGGACAGTGGTAAATTCCATAATTTCAGCCCATTTGTTGAGGTGAGTTGGTTGCATAATACCCATGATTTTGGTGTTCGTATGAACGTAATACCGGTGTATCAGGATGGCATCCGTAATATTGGAGAAGTGAAAACTGATATTTAAGGACCGTTAATTAATGGACTGTATTTGTGGGGAAATGTAGGAGTCCAGGTTGGTAATAAAGGTTATAACAATACATTAGCTATGCCAGGTGCAGAGTATATATTCTGAGTGTGACTTCTCTGTAAATTAAAAATATATTTGATTTGTTTTGAATCGAGTTTAATCATAAATTAAATAGCTGATAATTCCATGCTGCTTACTGATGTGACAGTATTAAGAATAGCAACAAAAAGTAAATGCAAATAGAAGAATTATAAAATATAATTTTTTAGCTATTTGTGTCATCTTCAATACACATAAAGAAATTAAAGTGTTTGACCTGAAGCAATTGCTCTCAGAATATCAATTTATTGTATATGGTAACTATCTGTTCCTTAAAGAACATACTCTTCTTTAAGTTGAATCTGTAGTAAGAAACGCCACTACGCAACTTGTCCTGGTTCTTATTGTTAACATTGTTTATGTTGATAATTTTAATATAAAGAAAAATCATCAAGTTTACGAACAAATCCAGATAAGCCTAGCCATAGAAAAAGAGAGCACTTCTTTAGGAGTTTGCACGGAAGTTAACATTTTTTTATCATAAAATACAAAGCATTATACAAGTACTTGATGTTTTGTGCTTAAGTTGAAAAGAATATTCTGATTTTCGTAATGTTGAGGGTATTCTGTAAAAGAAATAATTATCTATTTTCTCGAATTTAATTTTATTCTAGCTTTTTATTTTATCTATTATGAAAGAACTTAAAAAGATCAATAGATATATCATGTGTTTCTTTTTGGGATCTCGCTTAGCATACGCTGAAAATATTGACGGCAGCAGTATCATTAGCAATAAGGATATCTCAGGATCATTAAATATAGGGATTAAGCAAGATGCGAATGTTAATATTAATGGCACCGTCAATATTAAAGATTATTTTTCGGTGGCTACTTGTAATAGTCAATCTAGCACCTGCCCTGCAGGTGGGTTAAATGCATCTGCAAATATTGATAAATCAGCAAGTGTTGGTGCAAGCGTTACTATTGTAGGTGATTCCTCAAAAGGGGAATTAAATATAGATGGTGGTAGCACTCTGTATACACAGCAGTTATGGGTCTCTGAGAATGATAACGACAAAACCAGTAATGTCAGTGATGACAGTAATGGTTCATTGAGTATTAACAATGGAAGCAATGTTTTTGTCGTGTCATCTCAAGCTGACACCCCATTTAAAGATAGTCAGGTGAAGTGGAACCAACAAATTATTTCTCAAGGAAATAATATAACAGATGGGACAGTTTCCTCCGGGGATTTAGTCTTGGGTAAAACAGGCAATGGCATTATTGACATAAATAACAAATCAAAACTAGATGTAAAAAATGATGTGGTTGTATCTACGGGGGTAGATGGCATTCCTAATGAAAAACCTTCGGAGATAAATATAAAAAATGGAAGTGATTTCTTAGTTCATGGGGACATGAAAGGAGGAATTTCTGCTGCAGGCAAGTTAAATTTAAATATGGATAATAGTTCCAACCTGCATGTTGATAAGAATATTGCTGTGGGTATTGGGAGCGAATCAAATATTACTGTAAGCGCGTCTAGTGGAAGCACTATATCTTCAGATGGGAATTTTACTGTAGCTACTGGAAATAATTCCAATGCTAATCTAGAATTAGATGCCTCAAAACTGTCAGTGAATGGAGTCTCTACCATCGGAAGTGGAGATGGCTCCATAACTAAATTTAATATTCAGAACGGTTCTGTTGTAACAAGCAGCAGTGATATGACTTTGGCTAAAGGTAAAGGTACACAGGCTAATATAAATATATCTTCTTCGCAGTTAAATACTGGTTCGCTATCAGTTGGTGAGGGAGATAATGCTGATGTCAAAATGACAGGTGCAGGAGCTTCTGTCAGCAGTAAAAATACCTTCACTGTTGCAAAAGGTAATAATGCATCAGCGACGCTGAATTACACTGGTTCGAAGATAGATATCGGTAGTGGTTATATCGGAGAGGGTGAGTCTGCGAAGACCCAGCTGGAGCTGAATAATTCGGCACTGACTGCCAGTGGTAAGGTATTTATCGGGCAGGGAAATACAACCCAAACAAACCTGACATTAAATGATCATTCGTCAGTAAATGTGAGCGGCGAGATGTCAGTGGCCCAGGGAAGTTCTGCTTCGGTAGATGTGACAGTCACTAATGCAGTGCTGTCTGCTGATTCTCTGTCTCTTGGTGGAGGAGAGGCTGCTAAAGTCACAATGAGCGGAAATGTATACAGGTAAGAATTCCCAAAATAAAATCAAAATGTTTCTTATGGGGAGGCGGGAAAACAGCAATTATATCAATTTTATGCCTATCGTATTCGGCTATTTGTATCGTTAATGGAGGTAGCATAGATGGTATTTTTGTTGGAGAGACTGGTGATAAAATTATTGTCGACATCATGCTTTTTATACTTTATACATCATTGATGAATATGTTTTTCAAACAAAAATTGCTATATTTACAAAATTTAAAAATGATAATAGATATGACTATAAAGATAAAAAGAAATTTCACATAACTGCTACTCTAAAATAAAATGACACATGGGAGACCATCTATTATTATTAATAACGAATAACATTTGTTATTGCCATTTATGGTGCTCCCGGGATCAGTTTTAACCATAAGCAAGAAAATGTTTCTTTGAACAGTTAGACATCACAAATGAGCGTCTGCCAAAAGTTGATATAGCGCTTGCGGAATGTGTTGAGATTATATAGGGAAAGAACTACGGAGAATTATTATTGCCAGGCTTTCTCCTATGAATTTTAGCCATATCAATAGACCTTTGCTCTCAGTAACGCAAAGAGAGCATCTTTACTGATTGAAGGTAGTCAAGCGACATATGGTCACTTATTTTCTCATGTGTCGCTTGACACTATCCTGAAGTTTTTTAAGTCGATTTACGTCACCCAAAATGAAAAACTCCTTTGCATGAGTGTTCATAATAATATCACAATGGTAAAGCTACATGACAGACATCTTAACTTAGTCAAGAGAGTACATAACAACTTTGCTATTACATATATTCAGGGTTGTTTGTAGTGGTTCACAAAATCAGGACACTGGAATAACCTGTTTCCACTTTTCTTCATGTAAGCAAGGCGATAAACCACCATTGTTTGTATGATGTCGATAAACGTTGTAATAACAATTTATCTACTGCTTTATATCGCGTACTGCATGCCTAAAATCACCATAACCACCCTTCACAAGCCATTTACTTTTAAATCTGCGAAAGACTCTTCCCATCGGCGAATTATCTAGGTAATTCCCTCTGCGACTCATACTTTGCATCGCCTCATAACGGCAGAGTAAAATTTTGTATTTATTGCTTTTATATTGAACACCTTGATCTGAATGCAACATCAGGTGGCCATCACGCGGTTGTGTTTCCTGAGCACTATGCAAGTAAACGGCTCACCAGAACAGTATTGATATTTACTGAGCGATCAGATCAACTTTCCAGGGTAACAGATCGCGTACCAGGTTTGCCGACCAGTCCTGGATATGTTCAATGCCGTAACGCAGCCATTTTTCCAGCTCCACATTATTCAGACGGCATGTGCCGATCAGCGAGTACAGCACCGCCGCATGTTCGCCACCACTGTCGGAACCCGCGAAGAGCTAGTTCTTCCGGCCTATGGCCACTCCCCGTAAGTCGATCTCTGCAATGTTGTTGTCGATTTCCACCCAACCATTACTGCAGTACACGTTCCGAGCATCCCGCTACTGCAGCAGGTATGCAAACGCTTTTGCCGTATCCGAGTGACGCGCCAGTGTTTTCATCTGAGTCTGTATCCAGTCGTACAGTGACTGCATCAGTGGCGCAGCTCTGGCTTTTCTTGCCGCCAGACGCTGTTCTGCTGAACAGCCCCGGACCGCAACCTCGATGGCATACAGTTCACTGACACGCTGCAGGGCTTCCGTGGTGACGTCGGTTGGCGCTCTTGCATGCACATCGTGGATTTTTCCCCCGAGTAGGCAGCCTGGCGGCTGCGGCTTGTCATGGCCTGTAATTACCGTTATAAAAACAGACAATATCATTGTCTTTCAGGTGGTTATATAGCCCGTTCAGCTAAACCTCGCAAACAAAAATCCAGCAGACAATCTTCCCGCTCAGCCCCCCCCCTGTTGCGATGGCGGGTGGTCCCCTGCGCCGGAGGAACAGATAATGAAGCCGGGCTGTTTTTTCCCGACTTCGCCAGCGCTGCCGATTACTGTATGGAGAAAGATATTCCATACCTGTTTGAAGAAGATGCCACCGGCAATTATGAAACAACTGTATGGATAGTTGGTGAGCCCGACGGTAATGTCACCATGCTCCCCATGTCCTGGAAAAATTTTCTGTCCGTGTGCACGATACATCCCTTTATCTGTCCGCAGTGCGGCACCTCACATCCTCCCCCTGCGTAATTCATGCTTCCCCGTTTTGCCGATATTTTCCAGCAGGGAAACCGCTGGCTTAACTGGCTGGAGAAGCAGCCGGAAGATTCAGTGCGTCCGGTGGTGATTGAGTCAGTGACAAAAATCATGGCCTGCGGGACCACGCTGATGGGTTACACACAGTGGTGCTGTTCATCACCGGACTGTTGCCACACAAAAAAGGTCTGCTTCCGGTGTAAAAGCCGCTCCTGCCCGCACTGCGGAGTGAAGGCTGGCGCACAGTGGATACAGTATCTGCTGAGTCTGGTCCCCGATTGCCCGTGGCAGCATATTGTGTTCACTCTTCCCTGCCAGTTCTGGTCCCTGGTGTTCCACAACCGGTGGTTACTGGCAGAGATGAGCCGTATTGCAGCGGATGTGATACTGGAAATCTGCCGCCAGGCGGATGTGGGACCGGGGGTATTCACGGTAATCCACACATGGGGCCGTGACCAGCAATGGCATCCACATATTCATCTGTCGACCACTGCCGGTGGTGTGACGTCAGGTCATACCTGGAAAAACCTTCATTTTTACGCCCGTAAGGTGATGAGCATGTGGCGTTACCGGATAACGCGGTTGCTGTCACGGAAATATCCGGACCTGGTGATACCGGATGCGCTGGCAGCAGAAGGAAGCAGTAAACGGGACTGGAATCGCTTCCTGGACACGCATTACCGCCGTGGCTGGAATGTCAACGTATCCCGGGTGATGGATAACGCCACACATGTGGCGGTGTACTTCGGCTCTTACCTGAAAAAGCCACAGGTGCCGATGAGTCGTCTGGAGCATTATGCCGGTCAGGATGAAATCGGTCTGCGTTATAACAGCCACCGCACACGGCGGGAAGAGTACCTTGTGATGAGCGGTGATGAGTTTATGGAAAGGTTCTCGTGGCATGTGGCAGATAAGGGGTTCCGTATGGTGAGGTACTACGGGTTCCTGAGTCCGGTGAAGCGGCGCTTACTGGAAGAGGTGGTATACACCATAACGGAGACAGTGAGAAAAACGGCAAGGCAAATAACATGGAGGGGGATGTATCAGCGGTTACTGAAGGTTGACCCGCTGAAATGCGTGCTGTGCGGAAGTCAGATGCGTTTTACGGGGCTGAAGCGGGGATACCGTCTGGCAGAGCTGGTTATGATGCATGAGCCACTGGCCAGGATGCCGTGGTGCGGCTGAGAGCCGCATCGGGGAAGTTGCATCCATTGTCCGGGAAATGGAGCAAAAAACCATCACTGATACCCGGTATCAATCAATGCAGTCCATTTAATTGACGGCGGTGCACTCATGGCACGCAGGCAGTGTTGAATAAACATCCGTTTTTGGGTGTTTTTTTAATCTTTTTAGGGTTTAAATTCCTATCGATCAAGGTCTTTCAGTGACTGTTGCAATGGCGGTGAGGGAGAATCTTTAATCCATTGTGTTTCATGGGCATTTTTCCACTCAACCAGCCACGAGGTCATTTTCGTGTAGGCAATATATTTATTTCCGGCCTCATGATTCTCATTCTGACGTGCCAGAGCACGATTGAAAACGAAACGACACGCGCCCGCGAAGCACCTCATTTCACGTTCCTGTTGACCATCTGCTCTTAACCGGCATTTGAGTGCCTGTAGTCATTTCATCCCGCTATTTTAAACAAAAGAAAGTTAGGAGGAAAACCGCGCCTTATATCCCTGACCAGAAGGACGGGGCTTTACGGCGCACCGAGTAAACGATTTGGAGAGTCAGAAATGAATGTAAACCAGCAAAGTTATGCTGCAAAAAATCAAGTGCTTCTCATTGATATTCAAGAAATTGTCTTCTTGATTCATCATCATCAAGGTACTCAAAAGAAAGAAGCCGAATTTTGGTAAGTTTATAAAACCACTCACAATCGTTTCGTTGAATAATTTCGCCAGGTTTGAAACATATGCCTAATGCTTCCCGGATAATTGCATATTTGCCATTACTAAAACCGACCCTGTGGATACAGAAAGGCTGACCGGCCTGCCCATGACAGCTGTTCGACAGGATATGTCCTTCAATAAAAACTGACTTTTTAGATTTCATTATCATACCCTCGACAACTGCAGTACAGGAGAAATGTTGTCATTTCCCGACATCACTTACGTTAAGTGGCAGAAGCTGATCAGCTGCCGATACACCAGCATTCTGAAGATCTGAACAACAGTCCGCAGGCAGGGCACATCTTTTCTTAATTTACCTGCTTTCTGATCAGCTCTGTGTGCGCATACTAGGCAGGCAACATGAACAGGTCTTTCTTTAAAGTGCCTGAGTCCTTTTGTGTAAGACATAATTAAAGCTCTCTGAGGAATACAATAATTATTATACGCTTTAATATAATAATAACTGGTTTAAGTTCTGTTAATTTATTACTGAACCAGAAGAAGAGATATTGAAAATTAAACGTCTGATTTATGATACACTACCCTTCCGTTAGAAATTTATGATGAAATCAGATGACACCCTCGACTGGTATCCGGCACAACTACCGCCAGTGAAAATTATTCTTGGCGAAGCCGTGCTGGCTGTGGGTAAACAGGGCCGACCGATTAATACCCGCACCTTGCTGGAATACCTTCAGGTCATGCAGGACAAACAAAAAAGGCGGGATGACAAAATCGCCATGCAGACTGCGATTGATGTTCTCAGGGATAATCAGCGTATTAACGGCAGACGTTAATGCACTTCCGGGATCAGTGTCAGTTCTGAATGATCTCAACCGTATGGTTTTGTCCATCATCCTTCAGCGGTATTCTGTCATCAGGGAGGAGAACACCATCCAGCGTCACGCAATATTCTGCATCGCCACGTGAAACACTAATCTGATAATGGCTGTCACCATATTGATATGCCATAGAAAAAGACGACCACTCATCCGGAAACCGGGCATGAACACTAAAGTCAGTGCCGGAACGTTTTATCCCCAGTAATTCCTCGGTAAGTAAACGCCAGGCCCAGCCTGCGGAACCGGTATACCAGCTCCACCCTGCACGTCCGGTATGGGGAGCGACGCTGTAGACATCAGCGCTCATAACATAAGGCTCAGCTTTATAAATCCCGACCAGACCCGCATTCAGGGTATGATTTACAGGGTTGAGCATTGACCAGAGTTGCCAGGCTCGTTCGGCATTCCCCATTCGGGCAAAGGCCATCACTGCCCAGATGGCGCCATGCGTATACTGCCCTCCATTTTCCCGCACACCGGGCAGGTACCCCTGTATGTAGCCCGGATTTGGACCGTGTCCGTCAAAAGGAGGCGTTAACAGTTTGATCAGCCCTCCTTCGTTATCCACAAGGTGCTTATCCAGCGCCTGCATGGCCTTTGCGCACCGCCCCGGGCTCGCAGCGCCGGACAATACAGACCAGCTCTGCGCAATCGCATCAATCCGGCAGTCCTGTGAGGTTTTCGATCCCAGGGGAGTACCATCGTCAAAATACCCACGCCGGTACCATTCCCCATCCCAGGCGTGGGCTTCGAGATTACTTTGCAGGCGCAGAGCCTGTGAACGGCACATCGCGGCGACGCTTTCATCCAGCCTGCGATCCGCCAGCGCTGCAAACCGCTGCAAAATGTCGTACAGGAAGAAGCCCAGCCAGACGCTTTCACCTTTGCCTTCGATACCCACCCGGTTCATCCCGTCATTCCAGTCACCAGCCCCCATCAGCGGCAGGCCATGCTCCCCGAAGCGAAGTCCATAGTGAATAGCTTTGACGCAGTGTAACCAGAGTGTCTCTTCGGTGCCGCTGATGACCGGCGTGTCATAGACAGACTCTTCACCAGGCTGAAGCGGGCATCCCTCCAGATAAGGAATGCGTATTTCCAGTGCATCCATATCCCCCGTCGTTTCAACATAGTGGCAAACAGCAAGCGGAAGCCAAAGATAGTCATCGGAACAGCGGGTACGCACACCGTTGCCGTGTGGAGGGTGCCACCAGTGCTGCACATCCCCCTCGATAAACTGCCGTGATGCACAGAGTATTATCTGTTCACGCATCCGGTCTGGAGCAGCGTGGTTCAGTGCCAGCGTATCCTGCAGCTGATCGCGAAAACCAAATGCACCGCCAGACTGATAGTAACCACTCCGTGCCATAAGACGACAGGCTACCGTCTGATACAACAGCCAGCCGTTAACCAGTAAATTTACGGACGTGTCGGGGGTATTAACTACGATTTTATCGAGCACATTGTGCCAGTGATTATGAATCCGGTTCAGCTCCTGGCGGACCGTATCCTCATTCATGTAGCGGGCCAGCGTCTCCTGTGCACAAACATCATTCTCCTCTGCGCCGAGGATAAAAATAAACGTCCTCTGGTCCCCGTCAATTAATGTAACCGCCGATTGCACCGCTCCGCAGGGATCCAGACCGGCCCCCGTCTTACCAGAAAGCTTTTGCAGTTTCATGGCCGACGGGGCGTGAAGGGAACCATTACGGCCAATAAACTCCCGGCGGTCCCCTGTCAGAGAACAGCCATTACCGCTGACGGCAAAAAATGCAGTTCGGCCGCCACCATTATCACCATAAAAGTTATTCGCAAGCACCCCGCAGCCGCCGGGCGTTCTGGCCACATGTGTCACAATGTGAGGGGCTGAGCGCGTTCGTGTTTCTCCGAGCGTCCACTCTACATAGCCTGTGACGGATAGTTGACGTGTCCGCCCCGAAGAGTTACTGAGCGTCAGGAGCACCAGTTTAACTGGCTCTTCTTCAGCAACCAGGACCGTCAACTCGCTGTCTATACCACTCTCACGATGGGCAAAAACGCTGTAGCCAAAACCATGGCGGGTCAGGTAATCACCGTGTCCGCGAACAGGTAAAGCCGTCGGCGACCAGCACTCCCCGCTCTCTTCATCGCGCAGGTAAAATGCCTCGCCGCTGCAATCGCTCACCGGATCGTTCTCCCACGGCGTCAACCGGTATTCATGGGCATTCTCATACCAGGTATAGGCCTGCCCTGCCTCTGAAATCACGCTGCCAAAACGGGAATTTGCCAGTATGTTCGACCAGGGAGCCGGTGTAAGCGCATTTTCCCGAAGGACGATCTGATACTCCCGCCCATCCTGAGAAAATCCACCGTACCCATTGAAATGGCATAGCTGACTGGTATCAGGGCTCCAGTCCGTATGTTGATTACGCTCGCGCACAGCACGCGGAATGAATGCCCTTGCCGGCGATTTCAGGGTATGAATACGCTGGTTAAGCTGCTCATTAATCCCCCCTGCGCGATCATCAAGATAAAGACAGGCCACGCTCATCAAAAGCAACTTATCCTCAGCGGAGAGATGCTCACCGTTGCGGACAAAAAGCCCACCCTTTTTATCCAGCAGACTGGCTTCAGACCCGGCATAAATTAACTCCATAATCTGATTTTGTAATCCCTGCTGGTAGCCGCCGGGACTGTTATTCAGGATAACCAAATCAACATCCAGCCCTTTCTGCCTCCAGTAACGGTGTGCCTGAATCAGTGTGGTCACTGAGGTGATACTTTCCTCGCTGGTTATACTCAGCAGCACTATCGGCAGATCCCCTGAAATTGCCCAGCCCCACAGTCCGGACTGGCCACGCCGGTTGCGGACGATCGCCTGGCCTTCGGCGCGCAGCTCCTGGACAGGGTAAAGCACAGCGCTGGCGAGACTATTGAACAACGTGGCATCATCTTCACTGGCGTTCATCTGGCGCAATACCACCAGACTGTGAGACCAGGCCAGTTCAAAGACGCGATCGGCGATAGGGTAATCGCGATATTTCTCCAGCAACGCCAGGCTCTGCTGACGGGTCTCGCTGATGCCATAAATGATATCAATCGTAATCGGCTGCCCCGGCTGCAGAATGATGGCGTTGCGAATTGCCAGTATCGGATCCAGCACCGAGCCCGACGTGTTGCCTAGCATCCCTCCCGCCTCTATTGCCTGTGCATTCGCAGGGTTTCTGCCACGTCCAATAAACCTTGCCCTGTCCGTTTCAAACGACACGTTATGTCGGTTATCGCCGTGCACCACCATCATGTGAAACAGGCAAGGAGCCGGTTCATCCGGTGAGCACGGGCGCCGGTGGCAAAGAATAGCGTCACGCTCAGGAGCCAGCTCAGTCTGAATAAACAAATTGCTGAATGCCGGGTGTGCCAGATCGCTGGCATCAGGTGCCAGTACCACTTCAGCATAGGTTGTCAGCTCCAGAGAGCGAGGCTTGCGACCACGATGGATCAGCGTGAGCCGTCGCAATTCAACATCATCCTCCGGAGAGATCACCACCTGAGTTTTGAGGCTGAGTCCCCCGAAGCTGCGTCTGAATTCTGCCCCCGCATCGATGAACAACACTTCCTCGTCTTGTCCGCTGGTGTAGCCTGTTGGTTGCCAGGTATTGCTCCACACATCTCCCGTCTGGGTATCGCGGATGTAGCAGAATGCTCCCCAGTTATCACGGGTGGCATCACTGCGCCAGCGCGTCAGTGCGATATCATTCCAGCGACTGTAACCACCGCCGCCCGCGGTCAACATCAGATGATAATGGCCGTTGGACAGGAGTTGAATATCCGGGGCGGGGGTATCCACGCTATAGAAAATACGGGGTTCATAGCGAACGGGTTTGACCCTGCCCTCATGAGATTCAAAATGACGGCGCGGACTGTACAGATCGACCGCATCCGGCACGCGCTCCTGTAACAGCAGACTCGCTGACCGGAATACCGTGCTGGACATAAAGCGTTCAGTCATGGGAGCGTCAAGCAGTACATGAGCCAACGCCTGAAATGCCATACCCTGATGATGCGCCATCCAGGACTGTACCACCGCATAGAGCTGACCGGTTGCAAGACGTGAGGGGGTATAGTCCAGCGCTTCATAAAAACCGTATTCTCCGCGTGCACCATTTTTTTGCATCCTGAACAGGTTCTCACAGGCTCTCTGTGGGGAAACCATCAGCGCCAGCAGCGTGGCGTAAGGAGCAACAACCATGTCATCGGCAAGTCCCCTGCGCAGACCGAGCCCCGGTACGCCAAATGCCTGATACTGATAATTATGCTGAACATCAAAAGCATGATAGCCAGACTCTGAAACACCCCATGGTACCCCGCGTTCTTTCCCCCAGTGAATCTGGCGCATAACCGCCGACTGACTCATTTCATCGAGCAGGCTGCCGGGCCAGGTGGGCATCACCAGATTCGGCATCAGATATTCAAACATGGATCCGCTCCATGACATCAGGGCAGTTTCATTATCAATCGTGGTAAACAATCGACCCAGCGCGTACCAGCTTTTAAGAGGCAACTGATTAGTCGCAATGGCAAGAAAACTGGTCAGGCGGATTTCAGACGGCAGGAGATCGTAGTGGCTCTTGTCAGGCGTATTCGTGTCACAGTTATAACCGACGCTGAGCAGACTGGTTGCTTCACTGTACAGAAAGGCGAAATCCATCCGGGCATGCTCATCCAAGCGCTGTTCCAGCTCGGTGATAATATTGAGTCGCATTCGGGCCTGCTCCGCCACTGACGCCGGAGGCGTTTCTGTATCGGTTAATGTCAGACGGGCAAGCTCGCTCAGCGTCGGCAGCGTCTGTTCATTCCAGGATACAGGTAACCAGCCAAGCAACAGAGACCACTCATGGCAAAGCTGAACCAGTTGATGCTCCAGATGTCCAGCCCAGCGCATCTGAAGAGAAGCTCCCTGATGACATGCGCTGGTCAGATGGTTGCACTGGGTGCGCATGCTTTTCAGTTCGCTGATAAACGCCTGCGGAGAGAGCGACACCGCATTCAGGCAATGCTTACGCAGCAGTCTCAGGCTGTCAGGTGGGTTCTTACCCCACTGTTTTTCCAGAATATCCAGCGTATCGTTCAGTCCTGCCAGTATCTGTTGGCTGCTTAAAACAGGCTGATGACGCATGGCAGACAGGCCTGCACGCAGGGTCAACAAATGCCCGGCCATGTTGCCGCTGTCGACGCTGGAGATATAGCGTGGACTGAGGGGAACCAGCGTACGGGTGTCATACCAGTTGTAGAGATGACCCCGGTAGTGCTCCAATTTATCCAGCGTGTCGAGTGTGAGCGACACGCGCCGGAGCACCTCTCCGCCAGGAAGGTAGCCAAAGTCCCATGCCGTCAGGTTAGCCATAAGTGAAAGGCCAATATTGGTAGGAGAAGTTCGGTGTGCCACCGTCGGTTGTGGTATTTCCTGATAATTATCAGGCGGAAGCCAGTTCTCTTTTGCTGTGGCAAATGTTTCAAAAAAAGCCCAGATTTCACGGCTTGTCTGGCGTAACAGCTGTTTTTGTTCCTGAGTTGGCGAAAAAACCTTACGCACGGGCTGGTGACTCAGCCAGCTCAGCAGCAGCGGGGCCACACACCATACCAAACCGATCGGTAACGCAATCCACAGCAGTTGGGGGGCAAATTGTCCGGTCAGTATTGTCAGCGACACGCCACTGGCAACGTTCAGCCACATCGCCTGATAAAAACGTGCAACGGTGGATCTGGCCTGACTGCTGTCCTGGCTGTGGCTGACCCACTGGCTGAGGTGGCGCCTGCTTATCCCCAGTCGCCATAGCGTCACGGCGATCGCTTTCAACGAATATCCGGCTTCGTGCGGCAGTATCGCAAAATTAAGGCTGATACCTGACAGACGCTTTATCGCGCCCGCCCCCACCAGTAACAGATGCGGTTTCACGCGGCGACGCAGAGGTTTATGCAGAAGGTCATGGCTAATGCAGAGGATGGTTGGCAACAGCCATATCAGCAACAGTATGCCCAGCCAGTAAAACGGATTGGGTACCCAAAGCAGAGTGAAGAACAGCAATACCAGTAAGGAGGGGGCGACCAGACTGCGACGTAGATTATCGAGTAATTTCCAGTAAGAAAGCGCGGTCAGCGGATTCCTGACCCGGGTTCCATCGGCTTTTCTTACGCGTGGTTTTAGCCAGTTAAGCAGTTGCCAGTCACCCCGGATCCAGCGTGAACGTCGTGCAACATCCGACAGATAATAATTAGGGTACTGTTCGTACAGTAACACCTCGCTCAGCAGACCCGAACGTGCATAGCATCCTTCAAGCAGATCGTGGCTGAGTACCAGATTTTCCGGGCAGATGTTGGTAGTGGCCTGCATAAAAATATCAACATCGTAAATCCCTTTACCCACAAACGAGCCTTCCCCAAAGAGATCCTGATAGATATCCGAAGACATCATCGAATAAGGGTTATTGCCCGGTACGCTGCTGCGCAGGGCTGCGTAACGCCCCTGACCGTTGCGTGGTATCTCCTCCGCAAGACCGGGCTGTAAAATACCGAATCCTTTGACAACCCTCTGGCGTACCGGATCATACTCAGGCGTATTCAGCGGATGCGCCATCGTCGCGACGAGTTTGTGTGCCGTATCGCGCGGTAGCACCGTATCGCTGTCCAGGGTAATGACGTATTTTATGTGGCCCGGTAAAAGATGGGCAGGCATGTCTGCAACGCTGACGAATTGCATTCCGGGATGTCGCAACCAGCTGTTCAATAACGCCAGTTTTCCCCGCTTGCGTTCATAGCCCATCCACGCACCTTCCGAGGGGTTCCATTCAGGCTGACGATGTAACAGATAAAAACGTGGTCGGCCGGAGGGGTAGCGGCGATTAAGCGCCTGCGTATCGGCGATAGCCTTTCTGAGCAGCGCGTGACTTTCCGGCGAGGGTTCATTTTCAGAATCAGCGAAGTCTGTGAGCAGCGCGAACCTGAGATTTTCGTTTTCATTCCCCAACCAGCAAACTTCAAGACTGGTGAGGAGCTGGCTGAAACTTTCGTGGCTGGTCAGCATGCAGGGAATGACTAACATGGTGGCACTGTCAGCGGGAATACCGGCTGAAAAATCCATCCCCGGCAAGGGGCGAGGTACGCGAAAACGGGTGGTTGCATCACTGAGCAAATCGCTCATTAACTGAGTTAATGCGATAATCAGAGGTAATATCACAGCGATCAATAGCCAGTCTGCGCCCTGCATGGCGGTTTCGTGCAATATTGCTGCGGTCGCTGCGGTTGTCAGCAACGCCAGGCTGCCAAGCCATGACAGCAGGGTTATTCTGTTGAAACTGTGCCGCAAGCGTATGAGCCTTGAGGCGTCTGCCAGGAGATGAATATCCAGCGCCTGTCGACCTTCGCCCGCAAGATAATAACCAACATGATGTTCCGGTTTATCGGGCGCTTTTTCCTCTGAAAGCGCAAGCACCCTCTCAGCAACCTCAAGCTCGCTGAGACCGCTGTCTCTGGCCAGAACCTCAACTACGTGCCGGTAATGATCCCGGGTATTGAAGTGCATCCGGGGATAGATGCCAGCAGGATCATTACGTAATGCCTGTTCGACAACGCTTATCGTTTCGGCGAAATCAGCCCAGTCCGTTTCACTCAATAAACGCAGGCCCGCGACGCTGTTACTGACGGACAGCTGGCTGGCGGCAAGCTGCTGATTGAAACTATGTATGAGAACGTCAGTGGTGATCCCCTGTTCCCGAAGGCACTGATCAACCCAGGTCAGAGGTAACGACAGCGCGTTGCCATGCCCCTGCAGGCGCCGCACCAGTTCTGCGACAAACGCACTGGTTAACGGAGGTCGGGAGCGCGCCATATCGGCAACCACCATGATTAAATCACCAGGCGCACTCTCTGCGCATTCGACAATCCTTGTTATCCACGTATCAGCAAGGTTTCTGTCCCGCTGCGCTTTTATAACTTCCATACTGATACGACGAAGATTTTCAATCAGCGCAAGGCGCAGCATTCCCGGCAACGCCCAGACTTCACCCAGCGTCAGCGGTGTCACCTTTTGATAGGCAGTGAGATAGCTGGTCAGGCTCGCGGCATCCCAGCGGCCATCACCGTGAGCAACTGCCTCTGATGCGATATGATAAATTCGTGGACAATTCAGTGGCGATACCAGCGACGGGAGACCTTTTCCAAAGCTTTTCGGCAAGTGCTGGCGGACTGTGCGGATTTGTTCCTCAATCAGATAATAATTGTCCAGCAACCATTCACCCGCGGGCATGATACTGGTCTTTTTACCCGCGTTAAGCTCATAGCAGTTTTGGGTAATGACGGCCTCATTGTCGCCAAGCCGTTTCAGAAGATAATAAGGATGCTTATCCGGTGATACTTTATGAGTCCGCGCCAGCTTCTGGCCGTAGCGTTCCATCTGGACGGTCGAAAAGAGTTCAGACCGCGGAATGCTTTCGCTTGCGGGGTCATTCACCGAAAACGTTACGTATTCGGAAGCATTCATTGGGATACGGGAGCGGTTAAACCACGCTCTGGGGTTCATTTTCATAGCATTGCTCTGATGCAACGTTAGCGCGCAGGAGCAGTTGCAAAATCAGTTCAGAAACGTTCTCTCAGGATGGGCGTCAGGCATCAGGGATTTAGCAGCTGCCGGAATTTAACTTAAGTATAGAGTATGGGCTCTGAGTGCTGTTTTGGTTGGGACTAGCGTCGGGAGATAAACAGAGCCTTACATCCGGGGCAAGGCATGGTTTGGTTGAGCCGGATTTTGACAACGCTTGTACTGATTTTAAGCCACAAACAGAGCCGGTGGCGGTAGACGCACCACTGAAAAATTTCATTGCGTGATTGATTATAGACATAACCATTACCCCTGCAATGAAAGTGCTTCACATATCACATGCGGTTAAGTTTTAATCTGTTTATTTTGATGCATTAAAACTCAGGAAAGTGACCTGCCTCCAGTATCAGATACAATGGGAAGTACATGCCAGCCTGGTTCATCGATTCACCGCTGGCGCGCAGAAAGAAGGTGGCTGCAGGTCTGCTGATGCAATAGCTGTTCCGCTCCAGTTCCTGCTCAGCATAATCGGTGGCAGGGACAGAAAAACTGTCAGACAGCAATCGGTAAATAACTGTCGTACGTAACCGCCGTCGCCTGAAGTGTCTGCCAGGCAGTGATAAACGGCGCTTATGCAGCAGGCAGCCAACTGTCATCCTGCCAGATTTCCCCCTGCAGCGACAGTTTTCGCCTTCACATTTAGAATATATGCCAACCCCAAAAGATAAATTGTTGTCATAAATTAATATTTTTGTGGTAAGGCGATTCGAAATACATTATTTTCATTTATATAGTGATATGTGGCGCTTCCCCCATGCAATTCGGCAATCGCTTTGACTAAAGAAAGACCAAGTCCCTGACCTGCGGAATGACGCGAGTTATCTCCCCGCCAAAACCTGCGGAAGATTTTTTCCGACTCATTAATTTTCTTTCCTGGACTGGCGATATCAATATTAAGATATCCGTTGAAATCAAGAAAACTGGTTATATGAATGAGCGATTTTTCCGGTGAATATCGAATAGCGTTAACAATAAGATTCGATAACATTCGTTGTAGTAAAATTTTATCCGCAAAGATTTGCTGATTGCACTCGACCTTAAAACGAATCTCTTTCTCGTCTGAGAGATATTCAAGATAGTCTAACAAATTTCCAACTTCCTTATTGAGAGAAAGCAAATCCAGTTTCACCAAAACATTGTTTTTATCTGCTCTGGCAAGAAAAAGTATATTCTCTGTTAATCGCGAAATATTTTCCAGCTCTTCAATGTTTCCAGCGATTGTTTTTTGATATTCAGCGATACTTCTTGTTTGACTGAGCGTGACCTGATTCTGACCAAGTAATGCATTAATTGGCGTTCTAAGTTCATGAGCGAGATCGTCAGCAAATTGACTAAGGCGTTCAAAATCTTTTACTAAAGCATGATGCATTTTATTCAGCGCCTGTCCAAGAGGTTTTAGTTCACTCGGTAGTGCGCTAACCTCAACAGGTTCACGGGTATCGTTATAATTCAATGCTTCAGTTACACCACTTAACTTTTTGATCTCTCGTAATCCCGTTCTGATTAACAGCGGGCTAAGTACCGAGCACAATATAATGGCGACAATGCAAATTATAATGCTATTGATTTTATACTGTTCAAGCATGTTATGTCTTGCTGAAGCCAATTTAGCCACAGTAACCGTTAATACTGGCGAAATTTCATTAATATTAATTTGCAAAGCATCTATCTCTGTATCATTAATAATACTTCTGTAAATGCCAGGTGCGCTGATTGTCTCAGTCGCAGGTATGTTATTTAACATGTCATCACTGACATTTGTTCGGTTAACAATTTTATTGATGCCATCACCATGAATAATCAAGATATCCTGGCTAACATCCATCATCCGGTTAAAGTACACTGGTAAAGTGTCTGGATTTACTCCATCAATTAGCAACTGCTTGATCTGCGCTGTCCGGTTAATGAGCGTTGTATCATCGCGCCATTTCAACTCACTTGCCAGGCCATTATAGAGAGTCCATACAATTCCAGCGCCAGCTACAGACAGCAGTAATATAAAAAGCAAGGTTAAACGGATGGTTATAGATAATCTTTTCATTATTTTTTTACCACTACGAATGAATACCCCATCCCCCGGATTGTGGTGATTAGTTTTTCAGGAAAAGGATCATCAACTTTTGCGCGGAGCCTGCGAATGGCAACATCCACCGTATTGGTATCACTATCGAAATTGATTCCCCAAATTTCACTCGCAATAACCGTTCTGGGTATAATTTCGCCAGCTCTGGAGGCCAGTAGCCAAAGTAACTGAAACTCCTTGCGCGTCAGAGTAATACTGATATTGTTTCTACTTACACTTTGGTTGACAGAGTCCATTCTTAACCCGCTGATTTCTAATGTTGAATTCAGGGCGTGATGTTGCCTTAATTGTGCCCGAACCCTTGCCAGCAACTCAGAAAATGAAAAGGGTTTTACCAGATAATCATTTGCCCCACTGTCCAGCCCTCTGACTCTGTCATCGACAGAATCCCTTGCTGTAAGGCAAATAACGGGGGTTTGCTTTGCCGTTCGTAACGTTTGTAAGATCTTCCAGCCATCCATACCAGGAAGCATAATATCCAGAATGATCAATGCATAATCATCCTTCAGCGCAAAATAAAGCCCATCTCTGCCATCAGAAACGGCATCAATGACATAACCCGCTTCTGAAAGCCCTTGCGTTACCCATTCCTGGGTTCTTTGATTATCTTCAATAAGTAGAATCTTCATGAAAATAATATGCCATAAATCATATATTATAGAAACAGCCTGGTTCATTACAAAATTGTAATTCTGCTGTAAGGTTACCCAGACGTTTTTTCGCTATCCTCAAAGCTCATTCACATGATAAGGATATAAAAATGTTAAAGCGTTATTTACTACTCTCGGTGGCAACGGCTGCATTCTCATTACCGTCTTTGGTTTATGCCACACAACAAAACATTCTTAGCGTGCATATTTTGAACCAGCAAACAGGAAAACCTGCTGCCGATGTGACAGTCACTCTTGAAAAGAAAACGGATAATGATTGGTTACAAATTAATACCGCTAAAACAGATAAAGATGGACGAATTAAGGCGCTGTGGCCCGAACAAACTGCGACCACGGGCGATTATCGTGTCATATTTAAAACCGGGGACTATTTCAAGCAACAAAATCTTGAAAGTTTCTTTCCTGAGATCCCCGTTGAATTTCATATTAATAAACTGAATGAACATTATCATGTGCCTTTATTGCTCAGTCAATATGGATATTCAACCTATCGTGGAAGTTAATTCATAAATATATAGATGCATATCTCTGCTTCTGTCAGGAAAGGCTTTTCCTGACAGGTTAGCTCTTGCTGATAAATAACAAAAAATCGTGATGAATTATGAAATTAAAAGAATCTGATATTACCGCCGAGTCGGCTTTTTTTATGCAACGTCGGCAAGTTCTGAAAGCATTAGGTATCAGCGCTGCAGCCCTCTCTTTACCAAACGCCGCCCATGCGGATGTGCTTAGCTGGTTTAAAGGGAACGATCGCCCATCCGCACCAACCGGAAAGCCATTAGAATTCAGCAAGCCTGCCGCCTGGCAAAATAACCTGCCACTGACGCCGGAAGATAAAGTTTCTGGCTATAACAACTTCTATGAGTTCGGACTGGATAAAGCCGATCCAGCGGCCAATGCCGGCAGTCTGAAAACTGATCCGTGGACGTTGAAAATCAGCGGTGAAGTCGCTAAACCGTTAACCCTCGATCATGATGCACTGACTCGTCGTTTCCCGCTGGAAGAACGGATTTATCGTATGCGTTGTGTAGAAGCATGGTCGATGGTGGTGCCGTGGATTGGTTTTCCGCTGCACAAATTGCTGGCACTGGCAGAACCGACCAGTAACGCGAAATACGTCGCCTTCGAAACCATTTATGCGCCGGAACAGATGC
>NZ_PTSN01000038.1:0-21200 GCF_002965865.1 Escherichia sp. MOD1-EC6098 | reverse complement strand
GCCATTTCATCGCCATCCCGCCGAGCATACAGGCCTCGGAAGAACCAATGGTGTTGGTGCCAACGGCCTGACCGTTTTTCGGCGCAGGCGCGTGCCACAGATCAGCAACCATGTTTACGCAACGCAGGTCAATTGCTGCAGATTGCGGGTATTCTTCTTTGTCGATCCAGTTTTTATTTATCGACAAATCCATCAATTTATGGACATTTTCATCGTCCCAGGTCTGGCAGAAAGTCGCCAGATTCTGACGGGCGTTACCGTCGAGAAATAATTCATCATTGATAATCTGGAATGCGATGTCATCGCGTATTTCATGCAGCGGAAAACGTTTCGATTCCGCGATAGTGGAAATTGCCTTTGCGCCAAAACGTGAATCTAGTAGTTCTGAGCGGAAATCCGTTAACAACTTCTGGTCCATTTCGAACTCCTTAAATTTATTTGAAGGCAATAAAAAAGTAGGATTTATCTGTAATAGACGCAAGGAGTTGCCGGTGTAATTTAAATAACAAAATCCTAAGAGTGAAATAACGTTATTTATATAACCAGTTATCGCTAATAATATTATATTTATAGCTTATTAAAACAAATGTATATTTTGGCATTTCTTTATTAATTTTTATTTTAATTACAAAAAAGTTGGTGACCTTCTGCATTGTTACACAGGTAGCCGCTACTCTTATTCGTAACAACAATGACATATCCTGATTTCTCAACAGATTACATGAATATTCCGAAAGTGAAGAATGACGGGAAACAACATATATAATATTCTCTTTGAATATTAGTGAGTTATATTTTTTCTCCATTAATAAACGTGATCTACCGCACGCTTTGTCGCCCACCAGGCGGAACGAATGACTACCCTTAAAGGAAAGCCCGATAATTAGCGACGAATTTCGGAGGTCGGATCCTTATGCTCAATCAGAAAATTCAAACCCCTAATCCAGACGAACTGACGATCGAAGTCGATCTCTGTTATGAGCTGGATCCGTATGAATTAAAACTGGATGAGATGCTCGAGGCAGAGCCAGAACCCGAAATGATTGAGGGATTGCCTGCCTCTGACGCGCTAACGCCTGCTGACCGCTATCTCGAACTGTTCGAACATGTTCAGTCGGCAAAAATTTTCCCCGACAGTAAAACCTTTCCCGATTGTGCGCCGAAAATGGACCCGCTGGATATATTAATCCGCTACCGTAAGGTTCGCCGCCACCGTGATTTTGACTTGCGCCGATTCGTTGAAAATCACTTCTGGTTACCGGAAGTCTACTCCAGCGAGTATGTATCGGACCCACAAAACTCACTAAAAGAGCATATCGACCAGCTATGGCCAGTGTTAACCCGCGAACCGCAAGATCACATCCCGTGGTCTTCTCTGCTGGCGCTGCCGCAGTCGTACATTGTCCCCGGAGGCCGTTTTAGCGAAACCTACTACTGGGATTCCTATTTCACCATGCTGGGGCTGGCGGAAAGCGGACGCGAAGATTTACTGAAATGCATGGCCGATAACTTCGCCTGGATGATCGAAAACTACGGCCACATCCCCAACGGCAACCGCACCTACTATTTGAGCCGCTCACAGCCACCGGTTTTCGCTCTGATGGTGGAGCTGTTTGAAGAAGATGGGGTACGCGGCGCACGCCGTTATCTTGATCATCTGAAAATGGAATATGCCTTCTGGATGGACGGTGCAGAATCGCTGATCCCCAATCAGGCCTATCGCCATGTTGTTAGGATGCCGGACGGTTCGCTGCTTAACCGCTACTGGGATGACCGTGACACACCGCGCGACGAATCCTGGCTTGAGGACGTAGAAACCGCAAAACATTCCGGTCGCCCCCCCAACGAAGTGTATCGCGATTTACGTGCGGGCGCGGCTTCTGGCTGGGATTACTCCTCCCGCTGGCTGCGTGACGCGGGTCGTCTGGCGAGTATTCGCACCACCCAGTTCATCCCCATCGACCTGAACGCTTTCCTGTTTAAACTGGAGAGTACCATCGCCAACATCTCGGCGCTGAAAGGTGATAGAGAGACAGAAGCGCTGTTTCGCCAAAAAGCCAGCGCCCGCCGCGATGCGGTAAACCGTTATCTCTGGGATGATGAAAACGGAATCTACCGCGATTACGACTGGCGGCGCGAACAACAGGCTCTCTTTTCCGCTGCGGCCATCGTGCCGTTATATGTCGGCATGGCAAACCACGAACAGGCCGATCGTCTGGCAAATGCCGTGCGAAGCCGTTTACTGACACCAGGCGGGATTCTGGCAAGCGAGTATGAAACCGGTGAGCAGTGGGATAAACCCAACGGCTGGGCACCGTTACAATGGATGGCGATTCAGGGATTTAAAATGTACGGAGATGACCATCTGGGTGATGAGATCGCTCGTAGCTGGCTGAAGACGGTGAATCAGTTCTACCAGGAACACCACAAACTGATCGAGAAATACCATATTGCCGATGGTATCTCCCGCGAAGGCGGCGGCGGTGAATATCCGTTACAGGACGGGTTTGGCTGGACCAACGGTGTGGCACGCCGTTTAATTGGTTTATACGGCGAACCGTAATATTTTTTACAGCCAGCCGCTAATATCCTGCCGGCTGTAAAATTATCCTCTTCAGGAGGAGATATTTAACATCATTGCCGCCTGGGTTCGGTTTTTCACTTCCAGACGTCGATAAAGCGATTCCAGATGCGCCTTTACCGTTCCGGTGCTGATATTTAACGCCCGGCCAATCTCTTTATTCGATTCGCCTGCCGCCAGCATGGTTAAAATTTCCCGCTGGCGGGCGCTTAATGATGCGAGATCTTTCGACTCTTTTTCCGGCGCTGTTCGCCAGTCGCCGGGCAGAAACATCATGCCCATCACCGCACTGTTTACCGCCAATACGAACGTCTCAACGGTTGAATCACGCGGCACAATGGCCATCACATTAAAGTGGATAACCTCCTGCAACCATCGTTTGTTGCAATCCGTCGCCGTGATTAACACTTTAATATCAGGAAATTGCACCACGGTTTTTTGCAATAACCACTGGCAAAATTCACCGTCTTGATCGCCATCCAACATCACTAAGGCTTCGGGATAGCTTTCAAGTTTTTGCCATAGCTCATCTGCCTGACTGACGCCCTGAATACCTCCCCCTGGAATACGCTGTTGTAAACTGATTTTCATTCCATGAATAAATATTGACTGCCTGTCAAACATGATTATTTGCATTACTGAATCTCCACCTGAATACGTTAAAAAGACTTAAGTAGTGGAAGGGTATTACCCGAGAGACAAAATAAGAATTCGCCATTTGGCGGTGGCCATTCTACAGAGATGAAACGTAGAAAATAGTTACCGATATAAATAGTTACAGCTAAATGCCCGAAATTACATGTCGAGGGCACTATTTAAAAAATTCTTAAGGAATTCCTTATATTTTGCACCGCATTCAGGCAAGTAAAGTAGATTTATCGCTCGTTTTAATAACGTCTACGGTTAAAGAAAATGATTAGATTGCGCACTAATCCGCAATACGCTGTTTGTGCATTTTATGAAATGAGTCAAAATTATGACCTTCTGCTGGTTATTTCTCTATTCAGGGAACGCTAATCCACCCTTTATTCTCTAAAATATCCTCACTTTCTGCGTTGCACCGTTGTGAAATCATGCATTAGATGTTAGAAAAAACAATAAATAATGCGATATGCGCGTTACTGTTTCGCTGTGAACAACAATCGGTCAAAGAAATGGATAAAATTCACGCAATGCAGTTGTTCATCAAAGTCGCGGAGCTGGAAAGTTTTTCCCGCGCGGCAGATTTCTTTGCTCTGCCGAAAGGTAGCGTCTCGCGTCAAATCCAGGCACTGGAAAACCAGCTTGGCACCCAGCTCCTCCAGCGTACCACGCGGCGGGTACAACTGACGCCGGATGGTATGACCTATTATCAACGGGCGAAAGATGTGTTGAGTAATCTCAACGAACTGGACGGCCTGTTTTTGCAGGATACCACCAGCATCAGCGGTAAATTGCGCGTCGATATCCCGGTCGGAATGGCGAAAAATTTGTTGCTGCCGCGGTTACCCGATTTTCTGTATCAGTATCCGGGTATTGCACTCGAATTAAGCAGCAGCGACCGTCAGGTAGATATTCTTCATGATGGCTTTGATTGTGTGGTTCGCACAGGTACGTTACCCGACGATGGACTCATCACCCGTCCACTCGGCAAACTGACGATGGTCAACTGTGCCAGTCCGCACTATCTGACGCGCTTTGGTTATCCGCAAAATCCCGACGATCTGACTTCACACGCGGTAGTGCATTACACGCCACATCTGGGCGTGCACCCATTGGGTTTTGAGGTTGCCAGTGGTCATGGCGTCCAGTGGTTTAAGTCCGGCGGCATGTTGACGGTAAACAGTAGCGAAACCTATCTCGCCGCCGGTCTGGCGGGGCTGGGGATTATTCAGATCCCCCGCATCGCCGTGCGCGAAGCCCTGCGCGCCGGACGGCTTATTGAAGTGTTGCCCAGCTATCGCGCCGCTCCACTCTCCATTTCCCTGGTTTACCCTCAGCGTCGGGAGCTTTCCCGCCGTGTAAACCTGTTTATGCAGTGGGTCGCAGGCGTAATGAAAGAGCACCTGGACTGACCGACTATACTTTTTAAGACAGACAACGACTGAAGGACTAAAGAGCGGATGACGCAGGAAAACGAGATCAAACGTCCCACCCAGGATCTGGAGCATGAGCCGATTAAGTATCTGGATAATAGCGATAAAGGCGGCAAAGTCAGCCAGGTGCTGGAAACTGTCACCACCACCGCCAAAAAAGTCCAACGCCAACCGATCATCGCGCACCTGATTCGCGCGACTGAACGCTTTAACGATCGACTGGGTAATCAGTTTGGCGCAGCGATCACCTATTTCTCGTTTTTGTCGATGATCCCGATTTTGATGGTGTCGTTTGCCGCTGGGGGTTTTGTGCTGGCTTCGCATCCGATGCTGTTACAGGATATCTTCGACAAAATTCTGCAAAACATCAGCGATCCAACGCTTGCCGCCACGTTGAAAAACACCATCAACACCGCTGTTCAGCAGCGTACTACCGTAGGTCTTGTTGGCCTGGCGGTGGCACTTTATTCCGGCATCAACTGGATGGGCAATTTACGTGAAGCGATTCGCGCCCAGTCGCGTGATGTCTGGGAACGTTCGCCGCAAGATCAAGAAAAATTCTGGGTTAAATATCTGCGTGATTTTATTTCGCTGATTGGCTTGTTGATTGCGCTGATTGTGACGCTCTCAATCACCTCCGTTGCCGGTTCTGCGCAGCAAATGATTATTAGCGCATTACACCTTAATAGCATTGAGTGGCTGAAACCGACGTGGCGATTGATTGGCCTGGCGATTTCCATCTTCGCCAACTATCTGCTTTTCTTCTGGATCTTCTGGCGGCTGCCGCGTCACCGCCCACGGAAAAAGGCGCTAATTCGCGGGACATTCATCGCAGCTATTGGTTTTGAAGTGATTAAAATTGTGATGACCTACACCCTGCCATCGCTGATGAAATCCCCCTCCGGCGCAGCCTTTGGTTCCGTGCTGGGGCTGATGGCATTTTTCTACTTCTTCGCCCGTCTGACGCTGTTTTGCGCGGCGTGGATTGCCACCGCCGAGTACAAAGATGACCCGCGAATGCCGGGTAAAACACAACATTAAAATATGCCGGATGCGGCGCAAACGCTTTATCCGACCTACGAATTTATTCGGTCTGGCTCCCCCCTGGCCGGGTAAGATGCTCCAGCATCGCATCCGGCTATAACGCGCACATAACCTCCTGAAACTCTTCCCCCTGCGCCTTTTCAGTATCGCTTCAGGAGCAAACAATTTCATGCCAACTCATAAGCCCAGCATATAAATCCAGTTGGTAACTTTTATTTAACCTAAAACCAGTTTTATCGACTATTTATGAAATTATGTGAAGCATTTCATAGAAGAAAAATCACCAGCCTAAACATTATCCCCTTTTTGCCTGGTTTTTAGTCGTTTTCGTGGTTTGTTACACATTGAAATATCACTTTTGCTGTGCGTAATATGGCTATTCGTTAGACAAAAAATAAGAAAAGATTATGCAAGCAACAGCCACAACACTCGACAACGAGCAAGAATACACGCCGATCAACTCGCGTAATAAAGTCCTTGTCGCCTCCCTCATTGGCACGGCCATTGAGTTTTTCGACTTCTACATTTACGCCACTGCGGCCGTTATTGTATTCCCGCATATCTTCTTCCCGCAGGGCGATCCGGCGGCGGCGACACTACAGTCGCTCGCGACCTTCGCTATCGCTTTCGTCGCGCGCCCCATCGGCTCTGCCGTGTTTGGTCATTTTGGCGATCGCGTTGGGCGTAAAGCGACGCTGGTCGCCTCTTTGCTAACGATGGGAATTTCGACGGTGGTCATCGGCCTGCTGCCTGGCTACGCAACGATTGGTATTTTCGCCCCGCTGCTGCTGGCGCTGGCTCGATTTGGTCAGGGCCTGGGATTAGGCGGTGAATGGGGCGGCGCAGCGCTGCTGGCGACCGAAAATGCGCCGCCGCGTAAACGTGCGCTGTATGGCTCCTTCCCGCAGTTGGGCGCACCGATTGGCTTCTTCTTTGCTAACGGCACTTTCCTGCTGCTTTCCTGGCTGCTAACCGACGAGCAGTTTATGAGCTGGGGCTGGCGCGTGCCGTTTATCTTCTCAGCGGTGCTGGTGATTATCGGCCTGTATGTTCGCGTGTCGCTGCATGAGTCGCCGGTGTTTGAGAAAGTCGCTAAAGCGAAAAAGCAGGTGAAGATCCCGCTGGGTACGCTGCTGACCAAACACGTACGCGTTACGGTACTCGGCACCTTTATCATGCTGGCGACCTATACGCTGTTTTACATCATGACCGTCTATTCAATGACCTTCAGTACCGCCGCCGCGCCAGTCGGGCTTGGCCTGCCGCGCAATGAAGTGCTGTGGATGCTGATGATGGCAGTAATCGGTTTTGGCGTGATGGTGCCGGTAGCCGGATTGCTGGCTGATGCCTTTGGTCGTCGTAAAAGCATGGTAATCATCACCACACTGATCATCCTGTTCGCACTGTTCGCCTTTAACCCACTGCTCGGTTCTGGCAACCCGATTCTGGTTTTTGCCTTCCTGCTGCTGGGGTTAAGTCTGATGGGGCTGACCTTCGGGCCAATGGGCGCGCTGTTGCCAGAGCTGTTCCCAACGGAAGTGCGTTACACCGGAGCATCATTCTCTTACAACGTATCGTCGATTCTCGGGGCTTCCGTTGCACCGTATATCGCGGCCTGGCTGCAGACTCACTACGGGTTAGGTGCGGTAGGGTTATATCTGGCGGCGATGGCCGGCTTGACGCTAATCGCTCTGCTGCTGACGCATGAGACGCGACATCAGTCGTTGTAATAAGAGAGTGAAAAGCCTGATGCGCTACGCTTATCAGGCCTGAATTTCCATACAATGTATTGAATTCGCAAGGATTAGTAGGCCGGATAAGGCGTTCACGCCGCATCCGGCATGAACAAAGCACACTTTGCCAACAATCTAAATCTGTTTAATTGCCGGATGCCAGACATCCGGCAATTATCATCACTTCTTCATCTGCGACAAAATCATCCGGCACTGATTAGCTTCACCTTCTGAAGGTGATATCAACGCCAGTAATGCCGCCGCAGGTGTCACCAGCGTTGCCAGTGCTGCCGCAACAGCACCACGGGCAATCAACGGCCCTGCTTTCACCCCTGCCTGCGGATTTTTGAACGTTCCGCGGACATACAGCGGCGAACGCAGCGTGATAATCCGAATACCTTTGCTCTCTGGATCGACAGTTAAATCCAGTTGCTCCGAAGCAAAACTTGCCGTGCCGGTAACATTAATCAACGCATTCTCAGTATCGAAAGCAAAAATCTGCGGACGCGCCACGCCGTTGGCAATATCCAGATTCGCCGCCGCGCAGTTCACCCGCACCTCGTCATCACCAAAAATCGCACCAACAATGTAGTTACCGACGTTCAAGCCGACAATCTCCATCAGGTTACGGCTCACCAGCCCGTCATTCATCAACAGTTTCAGGTTGCCATTACTATTTCCCAGCAGCGCCGCCACCGAGTTGCCGCTACCGCGTAGTTCAGCATCGCCGTTCATTTCACCCAGTGTTTTCTGCATCAGCGCCACATCCGGCATCAACGCTTTCAGTTTCAGCCGACGAGCCTGAATATCCGCCCGACCCTGCATCGGTTTTTTATCCCCTTCCAGATGAATGTTCGCCGCAATACTGCCGCCCGCCATGCCAAATTTCAGCGGTTGCAGGCGCAGGTCGGCGTTTTTGAGGATGATATGGGTAGAAAGATCGCTAATCGGCAGACTGCTGCCATGCTCAATGCGCCGACCTTTAAAACGGACATCGGCATCCATCGCATCCCATTTATCGGTTTCGAAGCGGTCATATGGCAGCACTTTGCCCGCAGGCTGAACATTCTTTTCGCCCTTCTTCTGTTCAGACCGTTTCGACTTTTCCGCACTTTTCCCGGAATCAACGCCAATCAACGGCCCCAGATCTGCCAGCCGTAACTGCCGCGACTCGACGTCACCTTCCAGTTTTGGTCGTGGTTTGCCGGTGGTGTAGACCAGAGAACCATGAATATCGCTATCACCAATGCGCCCGTTAAAGCCGCGATAATCAAAGACCGACGATTTTTCAGTGTCGATTTTCGCTACCAGTCGGCCATCGGTTTCAAACGGCGGCGTATCGGGCAACAGAACGCCGGTCAGTTCGTAGAGATCACCCAGCGAATCGCCAGAAAATTTAAGCCGTAAATCGACGCCGCCCATTTTCATTGGGTCATTCACCACGCCATCAAAAGCGACACGGGTGTTACCGGAGCGAAAATCAGCCTGTACCGGAAACGGTGTCCCTTCACCACGCAGCGCTAGCATACCGCCAATTTTACCCGTCCCCATGAGTGGTTCGCCGTTATAGCGCCCTTGTGCTTTCAGGCCAAAAACGTAATCGCCCACCTTTTCTTGATCCGTTTTACCTTTCGATCCGGTCACTTCGCTGAACGGCAACGGCTTGCCTAACGGATCAACAAAAATCTCCAGATCCGCTTTGCTTACTTTGTCATCAATAGCGATCCGCCCTTGATCGAACAGAATATTATCCAGCCGAAACGACCACGCCGATGGTTTTGCATTCGCGTCTTTGTTGTCATCGTTGCCGAGGTTGAACGTCCAGTTGTTGTTCTTTTCAGAGAGGCGAATCAGGCGCGCATCAGGCTTTTCCAGCTTGATCCACGGCAACCAGACCGTTTTGGTCAGCAGCGCCAGCGGAGCCAGCGTCGCTTCTACGCGCGGCAAATGCACCATCGTTACTTCGGGAATATCCGGCGGGTTGCCGAGAATGATGTCTTCTGCGTGCACATGAGGCCACGGCACCCAGCTACGCCAGCCGGTTTCTTGTTTTTGCCGCTCCCACACCACGCCCAGATCGCCACGAATAGCGAAGGGGCGATTCAATTCCGCAGAGACTTTCTGGTTGATGGTCGGTTTGAGACGATTCCAGTCAAAAGTCGCAATCAAAATGATCGCCACGACGACCAACAACAAGAAAGCCCCTGAAATCGCAGCGGTTATTTTGCCTGCCTTGCTCATAGTTCGCTTCCTCATGTTCTTCCTGTGCCAGTCCTAAAGATAGTCCAGCCAGGCGAAAAATGAGGCGGCTTACAGAGCCAGCGCCACTGAATCCAGCGTTTCTATCGGCGCAGGGCGCGAAAGAAACCAGCCTTGTGCAGCGAATGCGGGAGAATTTTGCACATCGCCCCATTCTTCCTCAGTCTCGACACCTTCGACAATCACGCCGCGGCAGTAGCGGTTCATCAAATGCAAAAGCTGGGAAAAGAGCGTGCGGCCTTCCGGAGACTGGCGCAGCATCACAAACAACTCGCGAGCGATTTTGATGTAGTCATAACGCACTTCACTTAGCGCAGAAAAGTTTGCCATCCCGGTGCCAAAATCATCCAGCCACAGCGGGCCAAATTCGCACATTGAGGCAAATGTTGAATCTTTCGGCAGGCGGATGTGTTCCACCAGTTCAAAGCGCAGCCAGGGAAGACGGTCAATCTGGCGTAAAATCTCCGGCCGCTGACGCAGGGCGAGAAGTGTAGGACCATCAATATTAACCGATGCCAGCAGACCGTGCTCAGCAAAGAACGCGGCTTTTTTCGCTAGTAAATCAATCTGTTCTTTCACCACATCCATCCGATGCCTGACAGTGATTTCGGCAAAATAACGATCTGGCGGCAGTCGTTGCAAAGGATTATCGGGATGCGTGACAACCGTTAAAAGCTCCACGGCCATCAATCGCCCGGAAGTCTGGTAAATCGGCTGCCAGGTGTAAGCTCGCTCACATTGCAACCAAAAACGCCGTTCCTGCAAGCTCTCGATGCTTGCTTCAGGGTTGCTTATTCGCTGGATAACCTGCCTTATCATCGAAGATGTCCTGTGTTTAAAAGTGATACTGGCCGGACTCGACAAATATTATCGGCGCGCTACGGCAGAACTTTACCGCCAGAGAGGAGTTAATTTGCCCGCGCAACGACGGAATTTCTCAGGAATACGTTCTGGCTCAAAAAAATAATGGAACAGTGTTTTAATATAGTTGACCAACAAACCACCGCAGCGCAAACTAACGCTAATTTTTTACAGATCAGGTTCACGACTATGTCCAAAAAGATTGCCGTGATTGGCGAATGCATGATTGAGCTTTCCGAGAAAGGCGCAGACGTTAAGCGCGGTTTCGGCGGCGATACCCTGAACACTTCCGTCTACATCGCTCGTCAGGTCGATCCTGCGGCATTAACCGTTCATTACGTAACGGCGCTGGGAACGGACAGTTTTAGTCAGCAGATGCTGGACGCCTGGCACGGAGAGAACGTCGATACTTCCCTGACCCAACGGATGGAAAACCGTCTGCCGGGTCTTTATTACATTGAAACCGACAGCACCGGCGAACGGACTTTCTACTACTGGCGTAACGAAGCCGCGGCCAAATTCTGGCTGGAGAGCGAGCAATCGGCGGCGATTTGTGCAGAACTGGCGAATTTTGATTATCTCTATCTGAGCGGCATTAGCCTGGCGATCTTAAGCCCCACCAGTCGCGAAAAACTGCTTTCTCTGCTGCGCGAATGCCGCGCCAATGGCGGGAAAGTAATTTTCGACAATAACTACCGTCCACGCCTGTGGGCCAGCAAAGAAGAGACGCAGCAGGTCTACCAGCAAATGCTGGAATGCACGGACATCGCTTTCCTGACGCTGGATGATGAAGATGCGCTGTGGGGTCAACAGCCGGTGGAAGACGTCATTGCGCGTACCCATAACGCGGGCGTGAAAGAAGTGGTGGTGAAACGCGGCGCAGATTCTTGCCTGGTGTCCATTGTGGGCGAAGGGTTAGTGGACGTTCCGGCGGTAAAACTGCCGAAAGAAAAAGTGATCGACACCACCGCTGCGGGCGACTCTTTCAGCGCCGGTTATTTGGCGGTACGCCTTACCGGCGGCAGTGCAGAAGAAGCGGCAAAACGCGGGCATTTGACTGCCAGCACCGTGATTCAGTATCGCGGCGCGATTATCCCGCGTGAGGCGATGCCAGCGTAATGGTTTTTGGCGGAGAACGGGCAGATATTCGTTCTCCGTTAATAGTTTCGGCAGTACACTATCGTCCTGTTGGTAATCTTTATGCCGTGACAATATGCCATTTTGCAAAAGGATTTTTGCAGCTTCACTTCTTCTGATCTGCCTGGGTTACGGGCTGCATATTTTATTTCCCCCCTCACAGCCGCTTCGCTTTGATCAGCAAGTCTATATCTGGCAACGCATCTGGACGGCAGAACATAACGAGGCATTAAAACGAAGCCACCCACTTTTCTCTACGCTGCGCATACTCGGGATGCAATTTCATCCGCAGGAAGGCATCCGACATTTTGCGGTGAATACTTCGCTTATTAAGCAAGATGGTCGCCCGGTCTGGCTGGTTGCGAGACTCGACGGTCAGCTTACACAGCTTAATAACCAGCAAATTATCCAGCATATTCAACAAACCCAACGTGAGTGGCAAAAGGCAGGAATTACGCTGGCAGGCGTGGAAATTGATTATGACGCGCCAACAGCAAAATTGCCGGACTATCTGATACTACTTAGTGCGTTACATCAGACGCTTCCCACAAATATAAAACTTAGCGTAACCGCCCTGCCCACCTGGCTTGAATCACCACATCTCGCACGATTATTGCGCATTGCGGATACTTCGGTTTTGCAGGTACATAACGTGCTGTCGCCCGAAAAAGGCTTGTTCGATGCCAGCCTGGCGCAACGTTGGGTAAAGCAATATGCCAGGCAAACTACGCATCCTTTTTTCATTGCATTGCCCGCTTACGGTTCCGCGCTCACCAGTGATAATCGCGTTGAGAGCGAAGCTCCGTTATATGTTGCTGGGGAGATGCGTGAACTCAGTGTGTCGCCGCAGACACTTGCCGATTTCATTCAATATTTAAAACAGCAACCGCCACGTGGATTACAGGGCCTGGTATGGTTTCGGCTACCGTTAGCAGGCGATCGTCGCGCCTGGTCACTAACGACGCTGGAAGCCGTGATTCGGCATAAACCACTGACGCCACGCTGGTCGTTAATAATTACTCAACATGCAGACGAGCAACTTTTTGATCTGGCTATTAAAAACAGCGGAAAAATTGATGCGCCGTTGCCGAAACAAGTAATTCTGCCCAATGCCGATTGCCCATTCGTTGATGGAGCCAGCCACTATCAGGTGCAACCTCACTCATCCAGCCTGCATTTTGTAAGGATAAGCGCCAGGCAACTGCGCGCCGGAGAAAGCAGCCCGCTGGGATGGGCGCGCTGCAATCAAAGACTACAAGGAGAGTTTAATGTTATCCCCTAAAATATCGCAGCTTTCCATTGTTGTATTGCTCTCACTAATTAGCACAAACGTTAATGCCTGTGGACCATTTATTCCCAATCATCTGTTAACTGACCGCAATAACGCACTGCTGGAAATGCCAAATGGCAGTTTTGTCTTTGAAGTACAACAATTGGTTAAACGCGATCCTGGTTTACCAATATGGCAGCCCGTTGAGGCAATGAAGACAGATTCAGATAATGATGCTGAGCCTCCTGCGCAAAATCGGACACTGGAAATCGCACAAAAATTGCAGACGCCATTATCTGATGCGCAGAGACTTTATTATTCAGGAGCTCAGGATTTTCATCAGGGAAAATACGATAGCCCATACTTTCAGCAACTATTGGCCTTGCCGAAAACAGAGCAAGGGGAATGGCGGCTTGCTACGTTATATAGTCTGGCAAGAGGGGGATTTGATGCCGCTGGCGACGATCTCGATCTTATAATCAATAAAGGTGGTTTTAATCAGCAGATTGCTGAGCAGGCCGTACAGCGTTATCTGCAAATCATTGAAGAAGTCCGTAGTGGAGCAGCCGATCCTGAACTGCTCTCTCTCGCCAGTCTCGGTCAGCTTGGGCATTATTATCTGAGAAAAGGCAATATAGCTGCGGCAGTAAAAATTTATGCCCAACAAGCGGCTCAGGGTTCGCCCTCCGGGAAAACTTCGCTACGGATGATTTCGCTGTATATAACCAGGGAGAAAAATTTATCACTGCTGGAGTCGGTTATTGATGCTCCACTGGTTCAGCAACTGGTAATCGCAGAGCTATTTATTCGTCAAGACTGGGGATATGTCAGTGAAGCCTGTACTAAAGACCTTGTAGATTATACCTGTCCGACGCATCGCGACCGTTTAATTAAGTTGCTAAGTCAACACAGGGTTAAAGGATTTAGTTATAGCGATCGACTGGCAGCACTGGCGTATCGGGCAGGAAATTATTCGTTAGCACAAACGCTGTTGCAGGATGCACCAGAAAGTGGCTTAAGCGAATGGTTAAAAGCAAAACTGGCATTACGAGCCGGAGATATTCCACTGGCAACGCGTCACTATGCTCGCGCAGCCCCGCTGTTCACTACCGATGAGGTCTGGGGAAGTATGAACCCGGAAAGCCCTTATTATCATGGTGATAAAGTTACCATCCCATCTTGCCGTATTGCCAGTGAGCAAGCGATTGTGGCATTGAAACGCGATGATTATCTTCAGGCCACCGCATTGTTTTACCAGGGTAAAGATCTCTATTGGGCCGATTTAGCCTGGGTTGCAGAAAACGTTTTAACCTTGCCGGAGTTACAGACATTTGTTGAAAAAAACGTACCAGCACCTCGGCACCCTTTAAAGCCTGTAGATTTAAATAATAGCCGTTACGATTATTATCTTTCGCCAGATATTATTCCAACGGACGTTAAAGTACGTGCGCTATTAGGTAGACGATTAATACGTCATGGTCAATATCAGCAGGCCATCAATTGGTTTGATATTCCTGATCATCGCCAGGGCGCACAAAAACTGGCTAATTTAATGGCAATAGCAAAAAATAAAAATATCCCTGATAAGCAACGCGCGCAGGCGCAATACGAGGCTGCAAGATTATTACGATATAATGGCATCGAACTTATCGCCTACGAAATGTATCCCGACTATGCTATTACCAGTGGCGCATATTCAACACCCTATACCTACACTAATAATGGCAGTTGGATAGGCGAGAAAGAAAACCGTCGTGTTGCTAATGCAGTGCCTGACAAAAATAATCACTTTTTGCATTACCGCTGGCAAGCTGCGGAATGGGCCGGACAATCTGCCAGGTTACTTCACCCCAAAACCCAGGCATGGGCCGCCGTGTTATGCCATGCTGCAAGTTGGGTCAGATATCTTGATCCAGAAACTGAAGCATTAATTTATCAACGCTACGTGAAAAACGGTAAAGCTTTTGACTGGGCGGCACATTTTTGTCGTGATTGCCCAGAACCGGTATTCAGGAAGGAACTGAAGAAATAACCTTGCAGAGATGAGAAGTACTATCTTTATAGGTTAGCGAAAACTGCTGACGCATATCATTCATGCTACGCGTAAATTTAAGTGGATTTTCGCCTTTAATTTCGACCGTGACGAAGGCATTCCCATTATTGTTAAAGAAGTCAAAATAATAATCATGCTGATGTCTACGGTTGGTTTTAAATTGCCGAAATGATAAATAGCAGCGGTCATCGAAGGTAATTAGAAAATCATTTTCGCCGTACTCGTTTATCATCCTGTTTTTCAGGTTACCGCCGAAGAGAATTGTATACTTCGCTCTGTCAGCAAATAATTCAGCATCCGTTTCTCGGTTGATCGTGTTGACGCTGATACCGAATTCTATTTTTATCTTGTCTTTATCGATATTATCTCTTGTACTGACATAAATATTATTCGCATCCCATAGCAAGAGGAAGTTTTTGTTGCAGGAATAGAGACCCGTTAAGCTGAGAATCATTATCAGCAAGAATAGTGTGGCTTTGTAGCGCATTTATATCCCTTTAGCACGTTACGTTCACAAACGTGTGGTTGCTTACTTTTACATAAACCACAGCCGTCAATGATTATCCGCACGCTACCACCGTGCCAGGAAAAATATCTGCGGGTATATCACGGTAACTTATTCGTCACCGTTAATCCCGGCAGCCAGAAGAAAGGCTGCCGGGTTATTTATCACTGTGCGGGTGGAATATCCGTCACTTCAGGATGCACATCATCTGCGGCTACAGATGTGGCGGCAGCCGCAGTAGATGGTGCCATGATTTGATCCCAGGCGGCCTGCAATCCTTTCATGTTAAATTCCGGCTCACCTTTCGGCTGCAGCAGAATTAATGCCATGTCGTTCGACAACTGCTGACGCAGATCCTGATTTAACATTTCTACCGTCAGGCTGTTAAGAAAATCCTGACGCAGTTTCTGATATTGCTCTGGCGCGATATCGACGACCTGATTTTGCAGTGAACGCATCCGCTGCCCCATCAGAATATCGGTATCAGCTCGCGCATAAGCAGCAAACAGTTTCTGTAACTCCAGTTTCTTTTGCGCAACCAGAGCGTTGAACTCTTCTTCTGGCAGGCCTTTATCACGAACTTTCGCCAGTTCACGCGCAACCAGATTCAGGTTGCTGTTCAGTTTGTCGTTTGGCGACTCGATGTTGATGGCACATTGCGCACGCTGATACAGCACACGGCAGTCAAAACCGAGGCCGATATCTTTGCTGTTATTGGCGCTTAGTGCTTGCTGAACATGCCAGAACAGCGCCTCACGGGCCAGATCAGCACGCCAGTAGCGCAGGAGCGCCGCTGACTCACGAATCGGCTGCCACGGCGTATCCCACATAATGGATAACCGGTCCTGACGCACTGCGTCAGTCATAATGCTTACCGCTTCGGCGCGCAGCGGAGAAAGCGTCGGCACTGGTGCCGGTGTTTCACGTTTGCCTTTCAATTCGCCAAAGGTTTTGTTGATTTGGTCGACAACCGAGCGCGCATCAACATTACCCACCACCAGCAGCGTCATAGCATCTGGGGTGTACCATTTCTGGTAGAAATCTTTAATTTTCGCCGCCTCAACGGGTTGTTTCAGCGAATCAGCAGGATCGTGACCTAGCAAGGTAGATCCTTTCAAACGATAGCGCCACCAGCCTTCTTTGGTGTCGGCTGGCCAGGTTGCCACCATGTCCTGGCTTTGCAACGCATGGTTTACCGTTTCTGGCGTGATGGTCAGCTTGCCGGTCGTATTCGCCAGATAAGAGAGCGCTTCTTTCAGCAGGTCGTTACGGTTATTTGGCAAACTAAGATTAAACAGCGTGGTGTCATAAGAGACGATCACCGGCGGCATTGGACGCTTAGGGTCGATCCCCTGTTGCCACAATGAACGTGCCTGTGCTGCTTCCAGGCCACCGCTTTGCGTTAGCGCAATACGAGGAATAGCGTGGCTGTAACCGCTCTGTTGTGTACTTTCAGCGAGCGAACCGGTATTAACCAGCAGGCGAATTTCAACACGATCGCTGGGACGCTGAGGCGTGGTCAGCACTTGCCACTGTAAACCGTTGGAGAGCGTCCCCTGTTGCCATGCTGGATCAGGCTGGAGCGCATCTGCCTGCACATAGCCAGCAGTGGCCATCACCAGCAAACCGCCCGCTAAAAGTCGAATTTTTGTGCCCTGCATGTGAACCCCTGATCAACTATCCTGGTAATAAAAGACTGCCCGTTGTCGGTCAGTCTGAATGACGTTAAAAACACTTCGTGTTAGACCGCAAGAACATGAAAATGTCACGGAGGAAGTGAAATAAACCCGAACTCACCCAAGGGGTCAGTTCGGGCACAGGGGTCAATTATGCGCAAACACCCGCACTCGGGGAAGGGAGTGCGGGCATAAGTAGTGAGATTAAGAGGATAATTCGTGCGTTTTGCCATCCGGCGCACGATTATTCAGCACATCATCCAGTTTTTTGTGGTCCAGTTCTTTAACCCACTTCGCTACCACGATGGTTGCGACACCATTACCGACAAGATTAGTCAGCGCACGAGCTTCCGACATAAAGCGGTCGATGCCGAGGATCAGCGCCAGACCAGCCACCGGTAAATGACCCACGGCTGAAAGCGTCGCCGCCAGCACGATAAAGCCACTGCCCGTTACCCCTGCCGCCCCTTTGGAAGAAAGCAGCAACACAACTAACAGCGTGATTTGGTGGACGATATCCATCTCACTGTTGGTGGCCTGGGCGATAAACACCGCCGCCATCGTCAAGTATATCGATGTTCCGTCAAGATTAAACGAGTAGCCTGTTGGGATAACCAACCCCACCACCGATTTCCGGCAACCGAGTTTCTCCATCTTGTCGAGCATACGCGGCAGCGCTGACTCGGAAGAAGACGTCCCCAGAACAATCAGCAATTCTTCACGGATATAACGGATAAATTTGAAGATACTGAAACCGGTCGCTTTAGCGATTGAACCCAGTACCAGCACCACAAACAGGATACAGGTGATGTAGAAGCAGATAATGAGCTGCCCCAGTTGCACCAGTGTGCCGACGCCGTATTTACCGATAGTAAACGCCATCGCCCCAAACGCACCAATGGGTGCCAGGCGCATGATCATATTGATAATGCCGAAGATGACCTGTGAGAAACTTTCGATAACGTTAAAAATCAGTTGGCCTTTGCTACCCAAACGATGGAGCGCAAAACCAAACAGGACGGCAAACAACAGCACCTGCAGGATGTTACCGCTGGCAAATGCACCAATAACACTCGCCGGGATGACATCCATAATGAAGGCGACAATGCCCTGATCTTTCGCCTGCGCGGCGTAAACCGCGACCGCTTTCGCATCAAGACTTGCCGGATCGACGTTCATTCCGGCACCAGGCTGCACGACGTTAACGATGATAAGACCAATAATCAGCGCGATGGTACTGACAACTTCAAAGTAAAGCAGTGCGACAGCGCCGGTACGACCGACCGCCTTCATGCTTTCCATGCCCGCAATGCCAGTTACGACAGTACAAAAGATGACGGGAGCGATGATCATCTTAATGAGCTTAACGAATCCGTCGCCAAGCGGTTTCATTTGCTCGCCTATTTCAGGATAGAAATGGCCAAGGAGAATACCAATGGCTATCGCTGTCAGGACCTGAAAGTAAAGGCTTTTAAACAGAGAGGTCTTCATAGGGTGTCCTTTAGTAAAACCACAGGTCTTGTAAGGTTATGGTGTACCTGCGGCCTTAAAATAACACCCAGACAACATCACAGAAATGTACCTGGATCATAATTGAAACAAAAAGGTTAAAAAGTTTGAGCTGGCTCGCACAAACCAGCACTTTTTAAAGTTTTGTAATCAGTTTGGGGTAGTTATTTATCTTCCAGGTAACTCTCTTCGAAGATTTCAATGGGGAGTGGCCGTGCAAAAAGGAAGCCCTGGGCAATACCCACGCCCGCTTTTGCCAGCCAGTCGCGTTGCGCTTCAGTCTCCACGCCTTCGGCAATCATTTGTAGGTTCAGACTTTGCGCCAGCATGATAATTGCGGTAATCATGCTGCTATCTTCTGGCAAGCCTTCAACGAACATTTTGTCGATTTTCAGCACGTCTATTGGCAACGATTTCATATGCTGCAACTGACGTAGCCCTGCGTACCCCATGCCGAAATCATCCAGTGCCACCTGTACTCCGGCATTTCGCAGCGGACGGAGGATCGCCACCGCCGCTTGCGGGTCATCAATACGTCGACTCTCTGTCACTTCCAGAATCAGCGTTCCCGGCTGAATGCGATAGCGGGTTAACAACTCCAGCATATCCGGCACCATATTCGGGTGCATAAGCTGTAGCGCCGAGAGGTTCACCGACAACGGCAGCATAATGCCGCGCTCTTGCCAGGCGGCAAGCAGCCGACAGGACTCCTCCAGCACCCAATGACCAACGGTAACCATCAGTCCACAGGACTCAATTCGATCGATTAGCCCATCCGGCAATTCCCAACTACCATCCGGTTGCTGGATACGCAACAACACTTCCGCACTGACTAATTTGCCACTGGTCATCTCCACCTGTGGCTGCAACCAAATAGCAAACTGATGATTTTCCAGTGCATTAAGGATATCGCTCTCTTCCGTCAGCCGCTGTTGAGCTTCTTCCATCTGCTGCGGATCATAGAACTGAATTTGATTCTTCCCTTTATGACGAGCAGTAAACGCCGCTGAAATAGCACGACCATAAAGTTGTTCGGCAGTAAGATCGCCATAGAACATCGCCACACCAATGCTACAGTGTGGACGCAGTTGAATACGTTCAATTGGCAAACGCTCGCTCATGATAGTAAGCACTTGCTGACCTAATGTGATGGCGTGCCACGGCTCCTGTACGCCGTTGGCGATAACAGCGAAGTCATAGCCGCTGACCTGTGCGAGGATCATGCGTGGCGACAGCACAGATTTGATTTTCTCCACCAGCGTCAGTAGCAGGATTTCCCGCTGTGCCTCTTTCAGCACGCCTGCGGTATCACGCAGCGTTTCACAAGTGATGATCATCAGTGCGGTGGTTTGTTTACGTGCAACCACCTGCTCCAGCATCTCCATCAGCAAGGCTTTGTTTGGCAAATCCGACACCGGGAAGCGCATCGCATTTTCGCACTGTTCTTCATAATGGCGCTGCAACAATTGCTGATTAAGGTTGTAACTGCGCACCAGCATACCGATTTCGTCGTCCTGATGCAGACGCGGCAAGGCCAGTTGATGACCAACAATCTCTTGCGGTGGAATGGCGTTTAGTTCGCGAGCAATATTACGTAAAGGATGTAATATCAGTCGGTTAATGCACCAGCTAATCGCCACCGTCAGGATGAGTGACAAAAGTAAGTAAATGGTCACTAACGTAGAGACGGTGCTCATCACGAACTTGTACATGCGGAAGGAATCTGCCTGTAACACCAGATAGGCAATCGGCTGCGGGGTGGCCGGACGCTCCAGCGAGTAGACGCCCAGCGAGATTTGTACCGGTAACTCAAACAATCGGGTGAACATCACTGGCACCGGGCGCTCTGGAATAAAACTTTTACGTAGCGCCTGGAACTGGTTAGGTAATACAACATCGGCGCGGCTGACCACACCCGCCGGTTTTATGCTGGCAAGAATAGCTTCCGCCTGCGGAATATCACCTTTCAAAATGGCGGAAGATAAGGGTTCGCGGACAGAGCGAGCAATGCTTTCCAGTTGCGTAGCCGTGTTATAGCGGTTCTGCTGTACCAGATGAAACAGCAAAACAGTGCAAAAAACAAAAACGAATACCATGACAACGGCCGCCACCATTGCCATCTGCTTAATTGTTAACGAGCGACTAACGCGCAAATTGTCTCCCCCCGGAAATCCCAGATTGCCGCCCGAGTATACCCGATCGCAGCGGCATTAAGAGAGGCGCTATCTGAAAACTTACCAGTCGGCGTAAGGTATCAGCGGCTGCGGCGGTAAATCCATGTCGCCCTGCCATCCGGCGGCGGAATACCGTACATAGAGCAGGAAATGGCTGGGCGCATAATCTTTCGCCTGCTGGATATCGATTGCCGTGCCGACAAACCAGTTGGATGTGACGCGGCGTTCAAGTAATGCCCGCGCCGTGTAGCCAAAGCCCTGACTGCTGCCACCGTCGTTGGTCTGGCCGGCTGCATCGTCTTTCCAGTCAGTCGGGATCAGGT
>NZ_PTSN01000037.1:0-24415 GCF_002965865.1 Escherichia sp. MOD1-EC6098 | reverse complement strand
AAAAATATTGCACCTATTGAGATGATCGGGGCATCAGGATTTTTTCCCATGGTTTCAAGGTCGATCATTAGATGGTCACACGTCCTGCTGGTGGATGTGATTTCGTGATGACCGTTCACCTTAATTGGGTGATCTGCCGTCTCGCCAGTTTCATTATCGCTATTGTGATGCTGATTGCCGCCAGTGTTCTCCTTGTGTGGATGTTCAGCGCCTTCCATTTCCTCCGGATCATCTTCCTGAACTTCAACCTGATACTCTTCATCGAATGTTTCTTGGTATGTTGCGTCGCCCATCACCGCGCCACAATCAGGGCAGTTGCCGCCGCCGGTCTGACCGCAGGCGGTGCAGACTTTTTCCACTTCCTGTTGCGCCACTGGTTCAGGCTGTTTCGTTTCTGGCTCGTTTTGTAACGCATTTGGACTGTTTTGTTCCGCTTTTTGGTAGTTCCGTTCCGATTCATGCTGGTTCTGGTTCACAGAATCGCGGGTCTGGATCCCCTTAACCCATTTCGGATCATTCGGGTCACTAATCCCTTCAACAAATTCACCACGTGATGCAGCAAGCAACTTATCGGCGTCAGGCTGGCTGATATTGGCTGCCTGCATAATTTTGTTTACTTCGTCAGCGGTAACTTTTATCGGCTCTGGTTGTTCTGAATCTTCAGCGGTATCTACATTTTGCGGTAAGCCCGTGTATGTGCCATTTTTTCGGGCAAAATATTCTTCTTTTGTGATTTCAGTGGCGCCAGCAGCCAGTGCCTTATCCAGACCAGAAAGTTTGTTTGCGCGACCGTATTTTTCTCCGTCCTTATCTGCGAAGAGGAAATAGAACGGCCCCTCACGCTCTACAGATGGTTCAGCTTCCGGCGCGGTTTCATTTTTTGGGATATCAGATACCTCAGTTTCCACTGCATCAGTTTGTGTTTCTGATGACTGGAGAACATCAACAGTGCTCAGGTCTGTTTCTTCATTCTCAAACACGCCCTTTGTCGTCAGGTATTCGCAGATATATTTGTTCAGTGCTACGGGATCTTTGTGAATGTCGATCGGACGCTCACGGACAAGGCCAAAAATAGTCTGGCGGTCGTAGCGAAGGGCATCAGGCTGTTTGCGCATTGATGCCGAGATACGCTTCCAGTCTTCGCGGTCGTTGTCGATAACTTCTTTTTTTGCCCAGCGATGGATGCTGCCGTCAATGTTTCCGGCATCCACATCACCAGGCCAGAGAGCGTAGGCCAGTTCGTCATCCAGTGTTTTCCATGTCTGCTTGTATTCGCGATGAATGGCAGCAATGACCGGGCTGATTTTTCCTGTTGAATTTTCAGTGTACTGTTGATTGGCTCTGGCGCGGGCGAGATCAACAACAGACGTGTATTTTCCGGTTTCCTTGCGTTCACCTTCGCGACGTTTTTTCCAGATGCGCATCTCTGCCTGAATTTCGGGCCATTTAGCACCAGGAATACATTTATGCTTAACCCACCCAATGGCGTGCAACTTAAGCTCCGGATACATGGCGTTAACTTCTGGCATTTTCATCAACGCTTCAACGATATGTCCGTCGAATGTTGCCATGTCTTCCTGCAACAATTCCTGTGCGCTAATAACCATATCAACGGTGATGTTTTCACATGTGTCGAACTTAACCATGACAGCGTTCTGTACTTCAGGGGCCAGCTTGTCAAAAGTGACGTTCATCGGATCGGATTCAGTCTCAACCGGGACAAAAGAAGCAGACTCCTCATCCCAGCGGTTTTCCTGCATATATTCAGCATCCCATGAATCGAGGGCAGGGCGGGGTATGCCAGGTTTATCCTCGCAGACAATAAATTTATAAGCGCAGTCCTGAGCAGCCGGATAATGTTCCAGGAATTGCCAGTGAAATTTTGCTCGAGCACGGCGTTCGTCGCCAGCTTCAATGGCTGTGGCTACAGCCACAGCGCCTTCTTCCCTTGTTGCCAGTTCGTCAGGAATAGCGGCGCAAATAAAGACTTTACTCATTTTGTTTTAACCTCATGACAGATTTAAGGATGAACAAATCCCTGCCATTGCTGGCATATAAGAATGAAACCGGATATTTATTACGGAACTGTTTTAAAGACCTACCGGGATTTCGATATTATCTTGGTGAATAACTTTATCGACCGGGTAACAGTTACCGGGAATTTTCTGTTCGGTTGCTGCAGTCATACACTCCTGCATTGTCCTGTGAACACTGACTGCAATATCAACTGGCACTCCGGAAACAAGAAAAACTGTCAGAACAAGCGCAAATGCTGAATTCATTGTGCACATCCTTTTGGCATCAGACGTAAACGAGCCAGCATTGAAACAATGCATATTTTATTTAATAGCTCCCGTTCTTGTTTTCTCTTGTTAATGCCATCTTCAGTAAATACAGGGTTACTGATAGTGACACCAATTTCAAAACAACCTTCAGACGTATTAACGTTTGGTAATAACGTTTTCATTATCGCGTCCTCAACAATGAATTTTGTGATGCAGTGCCTGGTGCCTCCAGGTGACGTTAACCAGTTAACAATTAACGTCGGATACAGAGAATCCACCCATAACACTGTTTTTGGTTTTAACTGTTCCGCGTGCGCTTAGCCGCATTCACCGCATCACAAAATTCACTTTAAAAACGGCGGCAGAGCAGTCACGGAGTAAAACTGATACCGCCAAACGTCACCAGAAAATTGATAACAGAGGGCGTTGCAGCGGGGTTGTCACTTAAGCGTATGGTCAACCTGACAACTCGGTGTCCTCAACGGGGAAGGAATAACCCCGCCATACTTACCGCCGCGCCATTTTGCGGGTTGCCACAACCGGAAGCGCACGGTCGAATTAAATTTAACGACACCGTACAGTGAGACGAACTTCGCCGTGCGCTTTCGTGTTGTGTGCCTGCTTTTAACCACGTCAGGCGAGGTGGTATCCTTAAAATCACCACAGTTTTAAGGATTCATTAAGCAATGTCGCAACCACCAATAAATCCGCTTAAGAACATGAAAATTGATTACTGGTATAAAGCGCTTACAGTTGTTGGCGCTGCGTTGTTTGTCTTTAATGGAACGTCTTTTTTTGACAGATATCCCGTTGTTCCATTGGGTTTTTTGTCCTCCGGCATCTTTTTTATTGGTTTGGGGGAGTGGATTAATCACCCTCTCAAGGTGAGATTTATTGGTCCTGGAGTTTGGACTCGTGGATATAATCGTTCTTCGTGCGCACTCGGTATCATCTTCGACATACTTGGTTGTTTCCTGATTGTTACAGGAGTCGTCAAGTTCTTCTGATGTAAAACCGCAAATGGGGCACGTAACGGGAATTTTGAAAAGCGTTTCTCCGGGTTCCAGAACAAAATTTTCTGCGGTCTGATTTTGCTTCTCATATTTGTGCTCCGCGTCATTGTGAGAGCACATTCTTATTCTGAGTGCCTGTTTAAACTCACTGAAGCTGAGAGCTTCTTCGCCTTCGGCAAGGCCTTCGAAGTATTCTTCGTAAGCCTTTTCCATGATTGTGTCGAAATCCATATCACTCACCTGAGTTTCTTTCCAGCCAGCGACGGGCACCATTTTCGGTTTTAAACGTTTTGCTTTTGGTATACGTCATCGCGGTGAACGTGCCGTCCTGGTTGGGGAACACGCCACATACCAGAGATTCGCTGTTGCCAAGATCGATAGTATCCATGCTGACCTCATTTCCCCTTAACGCCGGGGTGGCGGAACTGTTTGCTGAGAACACCGTGCGGTGTGTTGATGTAAACAAGATTAGCCATGACTAACATATTGGTCAAGTGATTTTGTATGTTATGGCTAACATAATTGATATAATAAAAGATAACTCATTGATGATGTTATCTTTTATTTGTCCGCTGACGGGCTTTTAGTAATTCTTCAAAGAGTTTATTGAAATTTTTTACTCGAGCTCGCATTTCGGCGAGCTGGGTATCCTGTTCTGATTCTGGCAGTGCATTAAACAGCTCAAGGAGCTCTAGTTCTTTGGGGGCTAAGGCAACCGGCTTCTCAACAGGTGGTGTTGGTTGCTTGTCTTCATCGCCAAATAGAATCCATGTTGGTGAGCATTGCAATACTTTGCTGAGGGCAAAAAGGTTCTTCCCTGTAGGTTCACTATCATCCCGTTCCCATTGTGATACAGACACATGGGAGATTTTCAGGGCTTTAGCAAGAGACCTTTGGGTGTGTTTGAGGTTTTTCCGACGATACCTAATGCGTTCGCCGATGGTTAAATTTTTTGTATCCATAGTTAGCTAATGCTAAATCGTATTGACTATGTTTTTGTTAACATCTATTTTGTTAGCCATGACTAACAGCTAAGGTGTTTTAAATGCTTAAAACTGACGCTCTTTTGTATTTCGGTTCAAAAACAAAACTTGCACAAGCAGCAGGTATTCGTTTGGCTTCGCTTTATAGCTGGAAAGGGGATTTAGTTCCCGAAGGTCGCGCGATGCGTCTACAGGAGGCATCTGGCGGGGAGCTTCAGTATGATCCCAAAGTTTATGACGAATATCGTAAGACGAAGCGGGCGGGGCGGTTGAACAATGAAAATCACTCCTGAACAGGCTCGTGAGGCTCTGGATGCCTGGATATGTCGACCAGGAATGACACAGGAGCAGGCGACGATATTAATCACTGAAGCATTCTGGGCTTTGAAAGAGCGCCCGAACATCGATGTTCAGCGTGTCACATATGAAGGTGGCGCGGTTGATCAGCGAGCGCTTAGCGTTAATCGAGTGAAGATATTTGAACGCTGGAAGGCTATCGACACCAGGGATAAGCGTGAAAAGTTCACAGCGCTAGCGCCTGCAATTATGGAGGCTATCCGGATTAGTGATTTCAGGTTGTATCGTGAAATTAGTGACGGAAAGAGCATTACGTACATGATCGCTGGGTTAAATAAAGAATATGGCGATGTGGTGGAGTCCGGACTGCTTTTTGCAGATCCTGCCGTTGTAGATCGTGAAACTGACGAACTTATAGAAAAAGCAATTGCTTTCAAGCTTGCGTATCGACAGCAATACCAACAAAAAGCTGGATGGAATTATGAGCCTTCTTTTTGCTGAACGCCCACTGGTTATAAACACACAGCTTGCGATGAAGATTGGCTTAAACGAAGCCATTGTGTTGCAGCAACTGCATTACTGGTTGAGAGATACCAATTCCGGCATGGAATGTGATGGTGTTCGCTGGATTTACAACACAACGGAACAATGGCTGGCGCAGTTCCCGTTCTGGTCAGAGTCAACGTTAAAGCGCGCGTTTGCAAGTCTGAAAACGCTGGGGCTTTTGCGTTGCGAAAAGCTCAATAAATCAAAGCGCGACATGACCAATTTCTACACGATCAACTACGGGAGCGATCTTTTAGATGGTGGCAAATTGAGCGAATCCATCAGTTCAAAATGCGCCGCTCCATCAGGTCAAAATGACACGATGGAAGAGGTCAAAATGAAACGCTCCATTGGTTCAAAACGATCCAATGTCATCGGGTCAAAATGGCCTGATGATCTTACAGAGAATACAACAGAGATTACTACAGAGAATAAAAACACTTTTCGTCCGGAAGCTTCGCAACCGGACCCGCAGACGACTGAACAGGATTTTTTAACCCGGAACTCCGACGCGGTTGTGTTTAGTGCGAAAAAACGCCAGTGGGGTAGCAGGGAGGATTTGGCGTGTGCGCAGTGGATCTGGGGGCGGATCGTGGGTCTCTACGAACAGGCAGCCAGTGATGATGGCGAGATCATGCGACCAAAAGAGCCTAACTGGACTGCCTGGGCCAATGACGTGCGCACAATGCGGATGCTGGATGGCAGAAGCCACAGACAAATTTGCGAAATGTTTGGTCGGGTTCAGCGAGATCCATTCTGGGTAAAAAACATCATGAGCCCGTCAAAGCTCCGCGAAAAATGGGACGAACTGGTCATCCGCCTGGGACGTTCACCTGTACAGCGTTGTGTTAATCATATTTCTGAACCGGATACAGAAATTCCGCCTGGTTTCAGAGGATAAATGTTGATTTCAGGTCATGAGGTAATTTTAAGGAGGACTTGTGGCAAAAGTTTTTACACAAGAAGAGCGGGAAAAAATTAAAGGGCAGGTGGTGGAACTCGTGCGCCAGAGCGGTCGTGAGACGTTACGGCAACTGGAAGCTAAAACAGGTGCGACTAGATATCTGATGAGCGTTCTTGCCAGAGAGCTGGTAGCCAGTGGCGATGTATACAACTCCGGCTACGGGTTATTCCCGTCTGAACAGGCGCGTAAGGACTGGCAAAACGCCCGCAAAAAACTCTCGAGGGCAAAGGTGAAGAAACCTGCTGTGGTTGATCCGGACCTTATCTGGTCATTACCTGATGGAGAAATACGCCGCTACGACAGTCGTCTAAACATAATCTGTCGCGAGTGCCGGAAGAGCGAAGTTATGCAGCGTGTTCTGACGTTTTATCAGGGGAATTATCGGGAGGTGATGCTGTGAGTACATCGGCTACCATTCTCGACATGTGCTGTGGCAGTCGCATGCTCTGGTTCGATAAGAATGACGAATGGTCGATATTTAGCGATATCAGGAAAGAGGAACATTCGCTATGTGATGGACGTCACCCGATTATTAATCCCGACATTATCGCTGATTTTCGTGCGCTGCCGTGGTTGTCTGCTTTGCATCAAAAGCAGACATTACCAGATTTAGACATCTGTTTCCGATAGCCCGTTCTGATGCTACACTTTTTGCTATTTTCATGAACCTCATAAACACATTTATGACTGTTGCTGATTTCAAACGCCCCAAATTGGAGCTCCCAAACGGGGCAAAAAAACTATTACTGCACTCTTGCTGTGCTCCATGTTCCGGTGAAGTGATGGAGGCGCTTCAGGCCTCGGGAATCGACTACACCATCTTTTTCTACAACCCGAACATTCATCCTCAGAAAGAGTATTTAATTCGTAAGGATGAGAATATTCGCTTTGCTAAACAACACGGCGTGCCATTTATTGATGCTGATTACGACACAGACAACTGGTTTGAGCGAGCCAAAGGAATGGAATGGGAGCCTGAACGAGGGATCCGTTGTACCATGTGTTTTGACATGCGTTTTGAGCGGACTGCGCTGTATGCCGCTGAAAATGGTTTCAGTGTGATCAGTAGCTCACTGGGCATTTCACGCTGGAAAAATATGCAGCAGGTTAACGACTGTGGACGGCGAGCCGTCGCGTATTATCCGGGCATGGTGTACTGGGATTATAACTGGCGAAAGCAGGGCGGCTCTTCCCGCATGATTGAAATCAGCAAGCGCGAACAATTCTATCAGCAGGAATATTGTGGCTGCGTGTATTCACTGCGCGATACCAATCTACACCGCAAATCTCAGGGACGCCCTCTAATCAAAATTGGTCAACTCCACTACGGTAAAGAAGGGCAGGAATGATTTTATATTATGCCAACAACGGAGCGTAGCAGTGTTTCTATATATAGTACGCCTACCTTAATTTTCAAATAATCATGATTAATGAGCAGGTCATCAGTGCAAGCAATGACCTGCTCATCTTGTTGAAATTAGAGGAAATCTTGAAGCCATGATATGGCTTAAAATAACGTTTGATTATTTTACCTGCTGTTTGTCCCTGGTTTAAAGTCGGTTGTCTGATTTGATTACGCGCAACTGACGCTTACGTATTGAAGTAACGAGCACGAAGACACATATTTATCAGTGCCTGTATACGTCAAGAGCAGGAGATTTATGTGCTGGTTCTCAAATGCACGCTGGCTATTGTGGCTGTAATGGCAATTTATTGTCTTGTTATTGTTCTTATGGATCACCTTACTGATTGATTTCATATTGGCGAGGTAACGGTAGTTAAGTAGAATGGCTGCGGGTGCTTGAGGCTATCTGCCTCGGGCATGAACACCAACGGCAGATAGAGAAAAGCCCCAGTTAACATTACGCGTCCTGCAAGACGCTTAACATTAATCTGAGGCCAATTTCATGCTAGACACATGTAGGTTAGCCTCTTACGTGCCGAAAGGCAAGGAGAAGCAGGCTATGAAGCAGCAAAAGGCGATGTTAATCGCCCTGATCGTCATTTGTTTAACCGTCATAGTGACGGCACTGGTAACGAGGAAAGACCTCTGCGAGGTACGAATCCGAACCGGCCAGACGGAGGTCGCTGTCTTCACAGCTTACGAACCTGAGGAGTAAGAGACCCGGCGAGGGAGAAATCCCTCGCCACCTCTGATGTGGCAGGCATCCTCAACGCACCCGCACTTAACCCGCTTCGGCGGGTTTTTGTTTTTATTTTCAACGCGTTTGAAGTTCTGGACGGTGCCGGAATAGAATCAAAAATACTTAAGTAGCGCGCAGGGATAAGAGGGATGGTCCCTTAAAGGGGAGAGCTAATTATCCGGAAGGATTCTGATGATGAACATCGAAGAACTGCGTAAAATTTTTTGTGAAGATGGCCTCTATGCTGTGTGCGTTGAAAATGGAAATCTTGTTAGTCATTACCGCATTATGTGTTTGCGAAAGAATGGGGCTGCGTTAATTAATTTTGTGGATGGTCGAGTGACAGACGGATTTATCTTGCGCGAAGGTGAGTTTGTCACTTCATTACAGGCACTGAAAGAGATCGGAATAAAAGCAGGCTTTTCAGCTTTTGCAGAAGAATAAACTCATCTACAATCTTGCGCGGGGCTGAACTCCCGCTGAGTAACACCGTGCCACCGGAGAAAACCGATGGCACGCAACGTAAAATATTACAATTCTGATAATTCGCCCGTTCTTGCCTGCACGCACGAGCGGTATTCTCACGCATTCAAGTCTGAATGGTTCCAGCACCCTCCATGCACTGAAGAGCAGGCTGAATGGATAATTCAGTGTTACCGCAGGCGCGGATACGAGGTTAAGAAAGCCCTTAGTCTCGACTACCGTCACTGGATAATCTCAGTCAGATTGCCTTACTCCGAACGCCCACCGCGTCCGTCCCGTACATTCCAGCAACGCATCTGGAGGTAACGTGCGGGTATTACTTCGACCTGTTCTGGTACCGGAACTCGGGCTGGTGGTCGTTAAGCCGGGCCGTGAATCCATGCCGGTATTCCACAATACCCGGGTACTGGTGGAGCCGGAACCGAAAAGCATGCGTAATCTGCCGTCCGGGGTCGTTCCTGCCGTTCGCCAGCCGCTGGTGGAAGACAAAACATTGCTGCCGTTTTTCAGTAACGCACGGGTAATTCGTGCTGCTGGTGGTGCTGGTGCATTGTCTGACTGGCTGTTGCGCCATATTAAATCCTGCCAGTGGCCACACGGCGATTATCATCACAGCGAAACCGTTATTCACCGTTATGGTACCGGCGCAATGGTGTTGTGCTGGCACTGCGACAACCAGCTGCGTGACCAGACATCCGAATCACTCGAGCAACTTGCTCATCAAAACCTGTCAGCATGGATGATTGACGTCATCGGTCACGCAATAAGCGGTACGCAGGAGCGTGAATTATCTCTGGCTGAATTATCCTGGTGGGCGGTCCGCAATCAGGTGGCGGACGCGCTACCGGAAGCGGTATTACGTCGCTCGCTGGGATTACCAGCGGAAAAAAACTGCTCGGTGTACCGCGAAAGCGACATCGTACCGGGAGAGCAGACCGCCACCAGCATATTGAAACAGCGCACAAAAAATCTTGCACCGTTGCCTCACGCCCACCAGCAACAAAACCCATCACAGGAAAAGACGGTGGTAAGCATCACCGTTGATCCAGAGTCTCCGGAATCTTTCATGAAGCTGCCTAAACGTCACCGTTGGGTTAATGAAAAGTACACACGCTGGGTTAAGACACAGCCGTGTGCTTGCTGCGGTATGCCAGCCGACGATCCGCATCATCTGATTGGTCACGGGCAGGGCGGAATGGGAACCAAAGCACATGATCTCTTTGTGTTGCCTTTGTGCAGAAAGCATCACGACGAGCTGCATGCGAATACCGTGGCATTTGAAGAGAAGTATGGCTCCCAGCTGGAGCTGATATTTCGTTTTATCGATCGTGCGCTGGCAATAGGCGTACTGGCGTAAGTGGAGAACGAGCATGAACCTTGAAGCTTTACCAAAATATTACTCCCCAAAATCTCCAAAATTGAGTGATGACGCACCGGCGACAGGCTCGGGTGGTTTAACAATAACAGATGTGATGGCTGCGCAGGGGATGGTGCAGTCGAAAGCTCCGCTTGGTTTTGCCTTATTCCTGGCAAAAGTTGGTGTTCAGGATCCTCAGTTTGCGATTGAAGGTCTGCTCAATTACGCGATGGCAATGGATAATCCGACATTGAACAAATTGAGTGAAGAAATCCGGTTACAGATCATCCCTTACCTTGTGAATTTTGCCTTTGCTGATTATTCCAGGTCTGCGGCAAGTAAGGCTCGCTGTGAGTATTGTGCTGGTACTGGATTTCATAATGTATTGCGCGAAGTGGTGAAACACTCCAGAAGTGGGGAATCTGTTATCAAGGAAGAGTGGGTGAAGGAACTATGTCAGCATTGCCATGGTAAGGGAGAAGTCAGCACAGCGTGCAGAGGGTGTAAGGGGAAAGGTATTGTCCTGGATGAAAAAAGAACCCGGCTTCATAGCACGCCTGTTTATAAGGTTTGTGGGCGTTGCAATGGAAACCGGTTTAGTCGTTTACCAACGACACTGGCGCGGTGTCATGTCCAGAAGCTGGTACCAGACCTGACGGATTATCAGTGGTACAAAGGATATGCAGATGTCATTGATAAACTGGTTACAAAGTGCTGGCAGGAAGAAGCATATGCTGAGGTGCAATTAAGAAAAGTGACGAGATAAATGATTTTCACCGAACGATGGCGACATAACGATTGTATTTTCTAAGGAAACGTGCAAAGAGTTTTCCAATGATGAGCCTTATATGCATACCTGTGGAAAATATCAATAAGCCGCGCAGAGTGGTTTTTTTGTGGACATAAACTTTGTGCAGAACGGTAACCATTATGGTTGCCGTGAATGCAGTTTTTTTACATTGCTGGCTTTTTTAGATTTGTGTTAGTTATTGATATTAACAAGAAGGGGAAAAGACATGCTAAAACGGCAGGATATGAAGGAAACGGTTATGCGTGAATGTTCCAGTGTGATTAACCATATCATCTGGAGAAGCCATCCTGATGCAGGGAAGAGGTAACAGTAACGCGCATCAATCAGGCTGCAAATAAATGGCTTACGCCGGAAATCTGGCTATCGATGTATTACCGGTTTGTTACCCATGAAGAAAATTAAGGTGATAACGAAACTGATTTTATAGGTGTCTTGTCAGAGTGTTGCGATGAAACTTGTGTTGGCAGTGCAGGGAAAACAGTAGGATGAAAATTATAAATTGCTTTAAATGAGCTTGATTTTCCTCATGTTATGAGATATTTGTCTTATATTGCTGGTTAATTATGAAAATTTTTGTAAATCTACAGCAATAAAATCCATATTAATTAAAGCACTAGATGCGTTTCTGATTTGTGCATGAAACATACATATCATAATGATTAATTGCATCTATAATTACAGATACAGCATTGTGCTGTTAAAAAACTGGAGTCCCCATGAATACATTATATGTAAGTGATTCAAATGAAAAATCTCATGACAGGAATAAAAACAATGAGGATAGTAAGGGTAAGGATAATAAAAAAGACAACCGGAAAGAGTAAATAATCTTTCCTGCATAAAAATACTAGGGTGGAATATGTCAGAACATCCAGATTTTGATGACCGTAAGCCTGATGATGAGCCCGTTGAGCGTCCTGATGAGGGGCAACCATTGAACCCTTTTTCACCGGATGATAAAAGAGATCCTATTATTTAGATATAGCAGAATATAGCCGTTTAAAGTAGGTTGTGTTTTGTTGCTATCCTTAAACCACCTCCACAGGAGGTGGTTTTTTACTAATGGAACATTAATTGGCAGATGTGATTGTGTACGACTTATGGGAGGCTTAAGATTATTTTCTGCCAATAATAAAACCAAGCGTTAACCCTATGCTTAGAGCAACCACCACGCTAGTCAGTGGATAATTTCTAAATTTATCTTTAACGTTTTCTTTGCCTCCCTGCAAAGCATCGTCAGCACATGATGCATATTTTTTGACAGTATTAACTATTTCGTTTTCAGATTGATTTGAAGTCATGTTTGAAGTCCTGATGTTAAGTGGCTTTTTAATTATAGCAGATATGCTTTCAATGATAGGGCGGAGAGTTGTTATTGAGGTGATACTATGACCACTCAATCAACATTACATAAAATGACGTTTACTCCTGTTTGGCACAGTAGCAGAATTTTGCTTCTGCTACTGAAGTCGCTTTAGCACTAGAATATGCAGATGGATAAAGCAGTTCAGCGTATGTACTGCGTCATGCATATCGGTCTTGCAGATATGACGAGAAGGGGAGACAAGGTGTGTGTAATGTAGAAGTCTTTAAAGTGCTGTCTGGGATAACTCTATGCTGAAGTGCAATTGATAAAAGTAACACGATAAAGGTTTTTCAATGAAGATGGTAACGTGATGCTTGCATTTTTCAAAAAATATGGATAAAATTTTTTCAACGATGGGCTTTGTATACCCGACGTTAAGAAAAAGTAGAAAACCCGCTGATGAGCGGGTTTTGTGCTTTAAATGGGGCAATGGTAATGTTGAATCTCATCCCGGGACTCATGTCTGTTAACTTATTATTTAGCTGGTGACTTGGTTATTTGCCTGATGTTTAAAATGTTTTCTTCCAGTACAATGTCCCTAAACACAATGAGTCTGCTTATTATATTATTAGCAGAGCTATTACGGCCAAAGTACAGCATAAGCTTTTAAAGCCAATCAACCAGTCATCAAGACAGACGGGGTTATTCATAAAAACTCTCCATGTGTGATCCGATGGGGCCTGAAATTAAAGCTTTAATATAGCTCATGAAAGGTAAACATTGGCAGCTGAAGGGCCACGCAGACCATTTATCCGGCAAAATTCCACGCGTAATCCGGTGGTAATTTCTTCTGCATCGCGGAGATTGAGCGCTGAAACATGAAGCTGGACATCGATACGACCATCGGATGGGGTGATAAGACCCTTGCCGCTTTTGCCGTCAAAGGTTTTGACAATTCCTGTCATTTTACGGGACAAAAAAATTCCTTAATACTGATAACTTGGCGCACTATACACACGTTCCTGAAGAAAGCTATAGTTTTTTGATGGGGTTGAAGATGGCTGGATGTCTAAAATAAACATTGCTTCATATGTTCAACTATGCGTTAATGATTGCGTCGGTTTGAAGAACAGACGATATACGAAGTAGTTTACTAAAGCAGTTCTCATTTCAGGTGTTATTCACTTATTCCTTCTTTGAGTCTCTCCAATTAAGTACGAAGTCGTTTCTGTTATACAAACCATTTATGCCGAAAGGCTCAAGTTAAGGAATGTAGAATGTCAAATAAAATGACTGGTTTAGTAAAATGGTTTAACGCTGATAAAGGTTTCGGCTTTATTTCTCCTGTTGATGGTAGTAAAGATGTGTTTGTGCATTTTTCTGCGATTCAGAATGATAATTATCGAACCTTATTTGAAGGTCAAAAGGTTACCTTCTCTATAGAGAGTGGTGCTAAAGGTCCTGCAGCAGTAAATGTCATCATTACTGATTAAAATTCATCGCTCGTCTGTATACGATAACGAAGAAGGCTGATGCCTGAGTAGAGATACGGACAGAGTAGTGAATATTGGATCTCTTTAATAAAAAGTAAGGAGGTCCAATACATGAAACAATGGCCAGCATATTTGGCAAAATCTTAATCAGGAAAAGTATGCTAACCATTGTGGTGAAGTGCAGGTTTGCTGCATGAATAGTTTCACAGCAGAAGCTAACTGCTGGCATCGCAAAACAAAGTGCGTAAGTGGATGACTCCCACAAAAAGCACCACAATCTCAAACCCGCTCAGGCGGGTTTTTTATTATCTGCTTTAAATATATTATTAAAATATAAAAAATACTTGTTACTAATAAAATCAATCAGGCTACAGCTTTAAGATTTGTCTGGAATACTTTGTTGCAATGAGGGCAGATCAAAAGGGCACCTTTTTGTACTCTTGAAAAACTGTGTTCTGACTCTTGGGTGCAGTTTGGGCAGGAACATTTAACGAGATAATTACGGCGTGATTTTGAGTCTTTACGTTCTGACATAGGCTTTTCCTGTATAAATGGCCGTATACAGTACACTAAATATGAAAACATTTCTCGTATTATTATTTTATATATGACTTTCTTTCAAAATAATTACCCACATTTTTAATGTGTATGTTTTTTTAGCGCCGTTGAGAACAACGTGTGCTGTCAAAACTACCCCGTAGACTCCGATCTTTTCAAACATATTGCACCATCCGTGTACATCGGGGTGAGGATATGAAATCAATGGATAAGTTAACAACAGGTGTTGCCTATGGCACATCGGCGGGTAATGCTGGTTTCTGGGCATTGCAGTTACTCGATAAAGTAACTCCGTCACAGTGGGCTGCAATCGGTGTGCTGGGTAGCCTGGTTTTTGGCCTGCTGACGTATCTGACAAATCTTTATTTCAAGATTAAAGAAGACAGGCGTAAGGCTGCGAGAGGAGAGTAATCCAATGACTCAAGACTATGAACTGGTTGTGAAAGGAGTCCGTAATTTTGAGAATAAAGTTACGGTAACTGTAGCCTTACAGGACAAAGAACGCTTTGACGGTGAAATTTTTGACCTGGATGTCGCCATGGACCGTGTTGAAGGAGCTGCGCTGGAGTTTTATGAGGCAGCAGCCAGAAGGAGCGTCCGGCAAGTCTTCCTGGAAGTAGCAGAAAAATTGTCAGAAAAAGTTGAGTCTTATCTGCAGCATCAGTACTCCTTTAAGATTGAAAATCCTGCCAATAAGCACGAGCGTCCTCATCATAAATATATATGAACACAAAAATCAGATACGGCCTGTCGGCTGCCGTTCTGGCGCTGATTGGTGCTGGCGCATCTGCTCCTCAGATACTTGACCAGTTTCTGGACGAAAAAGAAGGTAACCACACAATGGCATACCGCGATGGTTCTGGCATATGGACCATCTGTCGGGGTGCCACAGTGGTGGATGGAAAAACCGTTTTTCCCAATATGAAACTGTCGAAGGAAAAATGCGACCAGGTCAACGCCATTGAGCGTGATAAGGCGCTGGCATGGGTGGAGCGCAATATTAAAGTACCACTGACCGAACCACAAAAAGCGGGTATCGCGTCATTTTGTCCCTATAACATTGGTCCCGGTAAGTGTTTCCCGTCGACGTTTTATAAGCGGCTGAATGCTGGTGATCGTAAAGGTGCATGCGAAGCGATTCGCTGGTGGATTAAGGATGGCGGACGCGATTGCCGCGTTCGTTCAAATAACTGTTACGGTCAGGTTATTCGTCGTGACCAGGAGAGCGCATTAACCTGCTGGGGGATAGAACAGTGAATCAGATATTCATGGTGATTTTTCTCGTGTTGTCAGGATTTATCGTCGGAAATGTCTGGAGCGACAGAGGATGGCAAAAAAAATGGGCGGAACGTGATGCTGCCGCATTATCACAAGAGGTAAATGCTCAATTTGCTGCTCGAATAATTGAACAGGGGCGAACTATAGCCCGTGATGAGGCTGTTAAAGATGCACAACAGAAATCTGCTGAAATTTCTGCCAGGGCTGCTTATCTGTCTGATAGTGTTAACCAGTTGCGTGCCGAAGCAAAAAAATATGCCATACGCCTTGACGCAGCGAAGCATACCGCAGATCTTGCCGCTGCCGTCAGAGGCAAAACAACCAAAACCGCCGAAGGAATGCTCACCAACATGCTCGGAGATATTGCAGCAGAAGCTCAGCTTTATGCTGAAATTGCTGACGAACGCTACATCGCAGGAGTGACTTGTCAACAGATCTATGAATCTTTAAGAGATAAAAAGCATCAAATGTAGGGTAATATTAAATCGGAACATTTACATCGCTGAATGTAAAATTTAAATAAAAAGGACTCTTCCATGAGTCAAAATTCCTGAAATCTTAAGGGTAAGATAAAAGGTCTTAATCAGAATGACACGTTTTATTAATAAATAAAGCTATTCTTTCATTGCTGTGTTTTTCTTTACAAAAGTAATCCTTGCTATGGGTGGTTAATCATGCGTTAATGGTGTTCTGGTTTGTTACAAATTTATCTGAAGCAGTCATTGTTATAATTTTATTATTTGTACCTCTTGAGATTTCCTTGTTGGTTTTTCTCTCTGATATTTTTTTTCGGACCATTCTGCCCAAGGGCTAATTTCTTCAAAAGGTAATAATTATGTCTAACAAAATGACTGGTTTAGTGAAATGGTTTAACCCTGAAAAAGGTTTTGGTTTCATCACGCCGAAAGATGGCAGCAAAGATGTGTTTGTCCATTTCTCAGCAATTCAGAGCAACGATTTCAAAACATTAACTGAGAATCAGGAAGTTGAATTTGGTATTGAGAACGGACCTAAAGGTCCTGCCGCTGTTCATGTAGTGGCGCTTTGAGGTAGACAATATTACAAACCATATTCACTTTAGATGCCCGTGTTGTCATGGTTCCCAGTATAGAACATCATCTTTTGATGTTTCTGACATGAATCCTTTCGGGGCAAAATGTATCTTTTGTAAATCAATGATGATTACATTTGATAATATTTCACAATACTTAAATGCCAGCCGTCTGTCGTTGGATTTAAAAAAGTGAAAATGAAGGCTCCTTCGGGAGCTTTTTTGCTTGGTGTCTATTCGATGGATACTCACATACTACGGTAACATCATGAAAAAAAATCATAGTTTTTTTTAACTCTGAACCAGCAGTGGTAGTGCCAGCGATGACTGGAGTTAACACCATCATGCGTGAATATCCAAATGGCGAAAAAACACACCTTACTGTAATGGCCGCAGGGTTTCCATCTCTGACCGGAGATCATAAAGTCATTTATGTAGCCGCGGATCGGCATGTTACTTCAGAAGAAATTCTGGAAGCAGCAATAAGGCTCTTGAGTTGATTTGATGCTATTGCATTGATAATTCAGGAAAATTCTCTTTGTCTGTTTGTGTAAAATTTAGACTATCGTATGTTGATTATTGCGATGTTTCATCTTATCTTTTACACGTTTGCACCATATAATCGACTTACCAGTGTAACTGGAAAGTCATAACAGACTAAAAGAGGAAATGATGAATATTGAAGACTTAAAAACAAAAGCAGAAGCAGATATTTCTGAATATATAACAAAAAAAATTATTGAACTTAAGAAAAAGACCGGGAAAGAAGTTACCAGTATTCAGTTTACCGCACGGGAAAAAATGACGGGTCTTGAAAGCTATGATGTCAAGATTAATTTAATCTGATGTATTCAATAATAAAATTTATCCATAAACCTCGTTTTTACGGGGTTTTGTTATATTTGAATGGTTCCGAATATCTAAATCACAATTGTTGATGGTTTTTATTAAACCAATGCAGTCCGGCTCAGGAGTGAGAGAAGCCGGACGTTATGGTTTAGCGTGGTAAGATTTGTGTAGTTTTCTGGATGCTTTCAGTAAATAGTAATGAGTTATCAAAGGTATAGTAATATCTTTGGTGTTCATGGATATTTGTAACCCATCGGAAAACTCCTGCTTTAGCAAGATTTTCCCTGTATTGTTGAAATGTGATTTCTTTTGATTTCAACTTATTATAGGAGGTCTCTATAAGATGTTTGTTTCTGGAGAATTTAACATTTACAACCTTTTTGAGTCCTTTTACTAACACTATGTTGTCGTTTTCTAACACAATGTGAATATTATCTGTGGCTAAATAGTAAATATAAAGTGAGACATTGTGACGTTTTAGCTCAGAATAAAATAATTCACAGTTTAAATCTTTACGCACTTGATCGAATATTTCTTTAAAAATGGCAGCCTGAGCCATTGGTAAACCTTCCATGTGATACGATGACGCGTAGTTTGCATTATCGTGTTTATTGTTTCAATCTGGTCTGACCTCTTTGTGTTTTGTTGATGATTTATGTCAAATATTAAGCCTGTTTTCAATAAATAGTGTTGGTTGCGTAACAAAGTTGAGCCTTGCTGGCATCCAGGAGGGATATGCAACCGACAGATGTATGTAAGGTCGATGTACTCAAACTTTCATACTTTTCCTCTTTTATGCAGAAAGATTTGAAGTAATATTTTAACCGCTAGATGACGAGCAAACGCATGGAGCGACAAAATGAATAAAGAACAATCTGCTGATGAACTCTCGTTGGATCTGATTCGTGTAAAAAATATGCTTAATAGCACCATTTCTATGAGTTACCCGGATGTTGTAATTGCATGTATAGAACATCAGGTGTCTCTGGAAGCATTCAGGGCAATTGAGGCAGCGTTGGTGAAGCACGATAAGAATTCGAAGGATTATTCCCTGGTGGTTGACTGAGCACCATAACTGCTAATCATTCAAACTATTTCACCTGTGACAGAGTCAATATCGCATTCTGTCACTGTCAGGCTAATACAGAGCTGCAATTCAACTACTGCAATGTCCTCGTAATTAGGTGAATTTACAATATCGTCCTGTTCGGCTGCATTGCTGAAGATGAGGCATTTATGGTTCGCGTATTTTCCCCTCATGCTCGTCAGTCCTGTGCGTAGGAAGAAACAGGACACTCACACTAATTTGTGTGGGCATGCTGTGATGTCCTTCTGAATTATTCCTATGCCATTATGTAAAGCGCTGTATCAGATGCTCGTCACGGCTGTCAGGCTGTCGGGTCCTCCCGGTGGGGGCCCCTGCCACGGGGCGGGAGCGTCGCGGAAAAAGGCTAGTTTTTGCATTTCCATGGCGGCGGCAGCATGTTTGGTAATTTATTGATAATTAAAAGTTATTTCTCTTTTCACCTGTACAATATTTTTTTCTTCCTGTCATTAGACCAGTTTGCAATTAATTGAAATATATAAATAAACCTGATTTTCACCTGCCAGATGGAGTTGCTTATGTCAAATGTGAGCGGGATCGGTGATGCTTATTACTGGAGTGTTTTTAAAATCGCCGAGGCCTTTGGGCTTCACCGGGACACAGTAAAAAAACGGCTCCTCGCGGCCAACACTCCTGTGGCTGCGACTGTCAGGGGGAACCCCGTTTACGCCCTGCAGCATGTCGGGCCCGCCCTGTTTAGTGTGAAGCATGAGGCAGCAGACTCTGTTCATGATCCATCCCGTATGGAGCCGAAAGAGAGAAAGGACTGGTACCAGTCTGAAAATGAAAGGATCAAGCTGGAAAAGGAGCAGCGAAAACTCATCCCAGTTGATGAAGTAGTCATCGTCTATTCGTCCATGAGAAAGGCTGTCGTCCAGGTTCTGGAGACAATTCCGGATGTTCTTGAACGCGATTGCGCCCTGACTCCTCAGGCCGTCGGCGTTGTACAGCAGGCCATTGATGACCTGCGATACACTCTTCAGGAAAAATCCTACGAGGCTTGTGCTGCTGAATTAATTCCTGATGAGGAAGGAGAGAGTCTCTAGGAGGAATAATGGGTTTTTCATCAGCCCGAAATTTGGGAAGGGACATATCGGCAGGATTTTCCCCACCACGTCGCATGCCGATTTCGGAGGTTGTTAAAAAATTCATGCGTGTTCCCAAGGGGGCTGGTAACTCGGTGCCATGGGATCCTGAACTGACACCCTACATCATTGAGCCCATGAACTGCCTGGCATCGCGTGAATACGATGCGGTGATTTTTGTTGGTCCTGCGCGAACAGGGAAGACCATTGGTCTGATCGATGGATGGATTGTCTATACCATCGTTTGCGATCCTTCGGACATGCTCGTTGTGCAGATGACCGAAGATAAGGCCCGCGAGCATTCTAAAAAGCGCCTCGACAGAACGTTCAGAAGCAGTGCGGCGGTAAAGAAAAGAATGAGTCCACGTCGTAACGACAATAATGTCCATGATAAGACGTTCAGGGATGGCTCGTTCCTTAAAATTGGTTGGCCCTCGGTCAACATTATGTCGTCGTCGGATTACCGGTTTGTCGCCTTAACCGATTACGACCGTTTTCCGGAGAATATCGACAGCGAGGGTGATGGTTTCTCCTTGGCCTCAAAACGTACCACCACATTTATGTCCGCCGGGATGACTCTGGTGGAGAGCTCGCCGGGACGTGACATCTGCGACAGCAAATGGCGACGTAAGTCGCCTCATGAAGCGCCACCGACGACTGGTATTCTTTCCCTTTACAATCGTGGTGACCGCCGCCGCTGGTACTGGCCATGTCCGCACTGCGGTGAATATTTTCAGCCAGCTATGGATGCCATGACCGGCTACCGTAATGAACCGGATCCCTTTAAAGCCAGTGAGGCGGCGTATCTACTTTGCCCGCACTGCAGCGGCATTATCACTGCGGAGAAAAAGCGTGAGCTCAATAGTGCAGGAGTCTGGTTGCGTGAAGGTCAGGTCATTGATCGTAACGGCAACGTTTCCGGTGAACCGCGCCGCTCCCGTATCGCCAGTTTCTGGATGGAAGGGCCAGCTGCTGCGTATCAGACCTGGGCGCAACTGGTTTACAAATTACTGACTGCAGAACAGGAGTATGAAGCGACAGGAAGCGAAGAAACACTCAGGGCGGTTATCAACACCGACTGGGGATTGCCTTATCTTCCTCGTGCCAGCATGGAGCAACGAAAAAGTGAACTGCTTGAGCAGCGGGCAGAGCCAGTTCCTTCCCGCAGTGTGCCGGATGGCGTTAATTTCCTTGTGGCGACAGTGGATGTGCAGGCGGGACGTCATCGCCGTTTTGTGGTTCAGGTAACGGGCTATGGCAGTCGTGGCGAACGCTGGATTATTGATCGTTACAATATCACGCAGTCATTGCGCAGTGACTGCGACGGGGAGAGCCAGCGAATTGATCCGGCCAGCTATCCGGAAGACTGGGATGTCCTGCTGACGGATGTTTTTCATAAAAGCTGGCCGCTGGCCTCCGATCCTTCTCAACAAATGCGACTGATGGCAATGGCGGTGGACTCCGGCGGTGAAGACGGGGTCACTGATAATGCCTATAAATTCTGGCGTCGTTGCCGTCGTGATGGCCTTGGTAAACGTATTTACCTGTTTAAGGGCGACAGCATCCGGCGCGCAAAACTGATCACCCGTACATTCCCTGATAACACCGGACGAACGGGCCGACGGGCGCAGGCCGCAGGTGATGTGCCGCTCTGGCTTCTTCAGACGGATGCACTGAAAGACCGGGTGAATAACGCGTTATGGCGTGACTCGCCAGGTCCCGGCTATGTGCATTTCCCTGACTGGCTGGGGAGCTGGTTTTACGACGAACTGACGTATGAAGAGCGGAGCAGTGACGGGAAATGGAGTAAGCCGGGTCGCGGTGCCAACGAAGCCTTTGACCTGATGGTGTATGCCGAGGCTCTGGTCATTCTGCATGGATACGAAAAGATCCGCTGGCCGGATGCACCGGAATGGGCGAGCCGGGAAACCTGGCTGGAGTGTGTCCCGGACAGTACCGAACCGTCACCCTCACCGGAACCGGTATCCACGCCTGTTAAAAAACAAAAACGGAAGAAAACAGTAACTGACGATGTTAACCCCTGGCTGACTTCCGGAGGATGGTTATGAACCAGAATGATATCGAAGCCATGATTCAGCGTTATACGGAAGCTGAAATGGCGGTGCTGGACGGAAAATCCGTCACCTTTAATGGTCAGCAGATGACCATGGAAAACTTATCTGAGATCCGGCAGGGACGGCAGGAGTGGGAGCGCCGCCTTGCGGCTCTGATTACACGACGACGGGGGCATCCCGGGTACCGGCTGGCGAGGTTCTGATGGCAATTCTTGATGATGTGATTGGCGTTTTTTCACCAGGATGGAAAGCGGCAAGGCTGCGTTCCCGTGCGGTGATCCAGGCTTATGAGGCCGTAAAAACGACGCGGACACACAAAGCCCGGCGGGAAAACCGAACTGCCGACCAGTTAAGCCAGTACGGGGCCGTGTCGTTACGTGAGCAGGCCCGTTACCTTGATAACAACCACGATCTGGTTATTGGTGTATTTGACAAGCTGGAAGAACGGGTGGTGGGGAAAAACGGGATTATTGTCGAGCCACATCCGGTATTACGCAATGGGGCCATTGCCCGTGATCTGGCAGCGGAGATACGCACCCGATGGAGTGAATGGTCTGTCAGCCCGGAAGTCACCGGGCAGTTTACCCGTCCGATGCTGGAACGTCTGATGCTGCGTACCTGGCTGCGCGATGGTGAGGTGTTTGCCCAGATGGTTTCCGGGCGCATAAACAGCCTGACGCCTTCTGCCGGTGTTCATTTCTGGCTGGAGGCGCTCGAGCCAGACTTTATTCCCATGACCAGTGATGAGAGCAACAGGCTGAATCAGGGCGTGTTTGTTGATGACTGGGGGCGTCCCGAAAAATATCTGGTGTATAAAAGTCGTCCTGTATCCGGACGGCAGATGGAAACCAAAGAAGTGGATGCAGAGCGAATGCTGCATCTTAAATTTGTTCGCCGTCTGCACCAGATGCGCGGGACGTCTTTGTTGTCCGGTGTGCTGATCCGCCTCAGTGCCCTGAAAGAGTATGAAGATTCTGAGCTGACTGCAGCAAGGATCGCCGCTGCTCTGGGGATGTACATCCGGAAAGGCGACGGGCAGAGCTATGAACCGGATGGTAATGGCAGCAAGGATAAGGAACGCGAGCTTACCATTCAGCCAGGCATTATTTACGACGATCTGAAACCCGGCGAAGAAATCGGAATGGTGAAGTCGGATCGTCCCAATCCTAACCTTGAAACTTTTCGTAATGGTCAGTTGCGTGCCGTGGCGGCGGGCAGTCGTCTGAGTTTTTCCAGTACGGCACGCAACTATAACGGCACTTACAGCGCCCAGCGTCAGGAACTGGTTGAGTCTACTGATGGCTACCTGATCCTGCAGGACTGGTTTATTGGTGCCGTCACCCGCCCGATGTATCGTGCCTGGCTGAAACAGGCTGTGGCATCCGGTGTTATCAGGCTACCCCGTGATCTTGACCGTTCTTCACTGTATACCGCGGTGTATTCCGGACCAGTGATGCCGTGGATTGACCCTGTTAAGGAGGCTGAGGCCTGGAAAATCCAGATTCGTGGTGGAGCGGCGACAGAATCAGACTGGGTACGTGCTGGTGGTCGTAATCCGGATGATGTCAAACGTCGGCGCAAGGCCGAAATTGATGAAAACCGCAAGCTGGATCTGGTATTTGATACCGATCCGGCCAGTGATAAAGGAGGCAGCAGTGCCGCAACGAAACGACAGGAGCCGCAGCACACCGACGACCAGTCCGAAGAATAATTCCTGGTTCAGGATGCAGGCTGGTCACCAGAGTGACGCGGATATTTATATTTATGACGAGATTGGTTTCTGGGGTGTTACAGCGAAGCAGTTTATCAGTGATCTGAATGCACTGGGCGATATCACCCACATTAATCTCCATATCAATTCACCGGGTGGCGATGTCTTTGAAGGCATCGCCATTTTTAATGCGCTGAAAACACATGGTGCGTCCATTACCGTTTATGTCGACGGTGTGGCGGCGTCAATGGCGTCGGTCATTGCGATGGTGGGAAACCCGGTCATTATGCCGGAAAACACCTTCATGATGATTCATAAACCATTTGGCTTTACGGGCGGTGATGCGGAGGACATGCGCACCTATGCCGACCTGCTCGATAAGGTTGAGGCGGTTCTGTTACCCGCTTATGCACAGAAAACCGGGAAAACCACCGATGAAATTGCTGCCATGCTGGCGGATGAGACCTGGATGTCCGGTGCCGAATGTCTGGCACATGGATTTGCTGATCAGGTGACGCCAGCCGTTAAGGCAATGGCATGTATTGGGCAGGCGAGCAGGAGCAGTCACCGCCGGAGGGATTTGAATCCTCCGGTTCCGAGACGGTGCTGGGTACGGAAGTGAAATATGACACGCCGATCACCCGCACCATTACGTCGGCAAACATCGACCGTCTGCGCTTTACCTTCGGTGTACAGGCACTGGTGGAAACCACCTCAAAGGGTGACAGGAATCCGTCGGAAGTCCGTCTGCTGGTTCAGATACAGCGTAACGGTGGCTGGGTGACGGAAAAAGACATCACCATTAAGGGCAAAACCACGTCGCAGTATCTGGCCTCGGTGGTGGTGGATAACCTGCCGCCGCGCCCGTTTAATATCCGGATGCGCAGGATGACACCGGACAGCACCACAGACCAGCTGCAGAACAAAACGCTCTGGTCGTCATACACCGAAATCATCGATGTGAAACAGTGCTACCCGAACACGGCACTGGTCGGCGTGCAGGTGGACTCGGAACAGTTCG
>NZ_PTSN01000036.1:0-18878 GCF_002965865.1 Escherichia sp. MOD1-EC6098 | reverse complement strand
AACTGCCGGAAGGCGTAGAGATGGTAATGCCGGGCGACAACATCAAAATGGTTGTTACCCTGATCCACCCGATCGCGATGGACGACGGTCTGCGTTTCGCAATCCGTGAAGGCGGCCGTACCGTTGGTGCGGGCGTTGTAGCTAAAGTTCTGAGCTAATTACTCGTTAATTAGTTTTGAATTGAAAAGGGCGCTTCGGCGCCCTTTTTGCTGCCCGTAATTTATTCTGGAAATATTTAGTCGTAATTCTTGCTCGCTGTACCGTGGTGCAAATAAAATTGTGCTATTGTAATCATAACTATTCTCATTTACACTTTGCGCAGAATTTGAACGGGAGTAATCATGTACGTTTGTTTGTGTAATGGTGTAAGTGACAAAAAAATTCGTCAGGCGGTACGTCAATTTCATCCTCAGTCTTTTCAACAATTACGTAAGTTTATTCCTGTGGGAAATCAATGTGGTAAGTGCATTCGCGCCGCACGCGAAGTGATGCAGGATGAGTTGATGCAGATGCCCGAATTTAAAGAGATTGCCTGAAGCCCGCGCTTATTTTTTGACATCCCGCTAGCCCCATCTACGCTCTAATAGTGGAAGCGGAGGGACTATAAAATGAAAGGTGATGTTAAAATCATAAATTATCTCAATAAACTATTGGGAAATGAGCTTGTCGCAATCAATCAGTATTTTCTTCATGCCCGGATGTTTAAAAACTGGGGCCTGATGCGCCTTAATGACGTCGAATACCATGAATCCATCGATGAGATGAAACACGCTGATAAATATATCGAGCGTATTTTATTCTTAGAAGGAATCCCCAATTTACAGGATCTGGGTAAGCTGGGAATAGGTGAAGATGTCGAAGAGATGCTGCAGTCCGACCTGCGTTTAGAGTTGGAAGGGGCAAAGGATCTTCGTGAGGCCATCGCCTACGCCGACAATGTCCGTGACTATGTCAGCCGCGATATGATGATCGAAATTCTTGCTGATGAAGAAGGCCATATTGACTGGCTAGAAACTGAACTTGATCTCATTGATAAAATAGGCCTACAGAATTACCTGCAATCACAAATTAAAGTTAATGATTAACTGCCCGTCAGCAGACTATCCCAGCCTACAACGAAACCCGCAGCCGCCAGAAATGGTCCGAAAGGCAGCGGGTTTTTTAATGATGCTTTTCCCCTCATGAGCACACCAATAACAACTGCTCCGCAGGCGAATGACGCAGCAAGAAAAACCAGCCGTGGCAGAAATGCCCATGTATGCCAGGCTCCGAGGGCTGCGAGAAACTTCACATCGCCATAGCCTAATCCTTCTTTATGGCGCAGTATGCGATAACCCCAGTAGATAATGGCGAATGCACCGTAACCGATAATGGCCCCCCATAACGCATCGGCTAAACCGCCAGGGTGACAAATTTGATAAAAAAGAAGCCCGGACCAGAGTAATGGGCAGGTAAACCTGTCAGGCAGCAAGCCATGTTTTGCATCATAGAAAAAAAGCAGGGACGATAAGCAAATGTATAAAATCAGAAAAGGAAAGGTGGCATCCATAAAGCATCCTCTGTAAATGGAGTATCACCTTCGAATAAGTCCAGATAATCAGCAACAAAGAATTGCCGACTTTGTTAACCTGGTTCCGGCGAAAAATTCTCTCTTCACAACCTTACATATTTGGTGGAATGTAGTTCGCAATATGCTCACTACGATTAATTTCTACGCGATGCTTGCGTCAGGCTCAGATTTACGTATAATGCGCGGGCTTGTCGTAGTTGACAGCAGGTTCAATCTGAACCTCAGTTAGCTGATTTTGGCTACCTAACAATGCTCCCAATCGGGGAGCTACGTAAGAACGGTTACACTCTCCCATCAATCGTAATGGGTCTGAGGAGTAATCATTTTCGTTTATAAAATAATTGGAGCTCTGGTCTCATGCAGAACCAAAGAATCCGTATCCGCCTGAAAGCGTTTGATCATCGTCTGATCGATCAAGCAACCGCGGAAATCGTCGAGACTGCCAAGCGCACTGGTGCGCAGGTCCGTGGTCCGATCCCGCTGCCGACACGCAAAGAGCGCTTCACTGTTCTGATCTCTCCGCACGTCAACAAAGACGCGCGTGATCAGTACGAAATCCGTACTCACTTGCGTCTGGTTGACATCGTTGAGCCAACCGAGAAAACCGTTGATGCTCTGATGCGTCTGGATCTGGCTGCCGGTGTAGACGTGCAGATCAGCCTGGGTTAATCAGGTCATTGAGCGATTGAGAGGTTGAAACAATGATTGGTTTAGTCGGTAAAAAAGTGGGTATGACCCGTATCTTCACAGAAGACGGCGTTTCTATCCCAGTAACCGTAATCGAAGTTGAAGCAAACCGCGTTACTCAGGTTAAAGACCTGGCTAACGATGGCTACCGTGCTATTCAGGTAACCACCGGTGCTAAAAAAGCTAACCGTGTGACCAAGCCTGAAGCTGGCCACTTTGCTAAAGCTGGCGTAGAAGCTGGCCGTGGTCTGTGGGAATTCCGCCTGGCTGAAGGCGAAGAGTTCACTGTAGGTCAGAGCATTAGCGTTGAACTGTTTGCTGACGTTAAAAAAGTTGACGTAACTGGCACCTCTAAAGGTAAAGGTTTCGCAGGTACCGTTAAGCGCTGGAACTTCCGTACCCAGGATGCTACTCACGGTAACTCCTTGTCTCACCGCGTACCGGGTTCTATCGGTCAGAACCAGACTCCGGGCAAAGTGTTCAAAGGCAAGAAAATGGCAGGTCAGATGGGTAACGAACGTGTAACCGTTCAGAGCCTTGACGTAGTACGCGTTGACGCTGAGCGCAACCTGCTGCTGGTGAAAGGTGCTGTCCCGGGTGCAACCGGTAGCGACCTGATCGTTAAACCAGCTGTGAAGGCGTAAGGAGATAGCAATGGAATTAGTATTGAAAGACGCGCAGAGCGCGCTGACTGTTTCCGAAACTACCTTCGGTCGTGATTTCAACGAAGCGCTGGTTCACCAGGTTGTTGTTGCTTATGCAGCCGGTGCTCGTCAGGGTACTCGTGCTCAGAAGACTCGTGCTGAAGTAACTGGTTCCGGTAAAAAACCGTGGCGCCAGAAAGGCACCGGCCGTGCGCGTTCTGGTTCTATCAAGAGCCCGATTTGGCGTTCTGGTGGCGTGACCTTCGCTGCTCGTCCGCAGGACCACAGTCAAAAAGTTAACAAGAAGATGTACCGCGGCGCGCTGAAAAGCATCCTGTCCGAACTGGTACGTCAGGATCGTCTGATCGTTGTCGAGAAGTTCTCTGTAGAAGCACCGAAAACTAAGCTGCTGGCACAGAAACTGAAAGACATGGCTCTGGAAGATGTGCTGATCATCACCGGTGAGCTGGACGAGAACCTGTTCCTGGCTGCGCGCAACCTGCACAAGGTTGACGTACGCGATGCAACTGGTATCGACCCGGTTAGCCTGATCGCCTTCGACAAAGTCGTAATGACTGCTGATGCTGTTAAGCAAGTTGAGGAGATGCTGGCATGATTCGTGAAGAACGTCTGCTGAAGGTGCTGCGTGCACCGCACGTTTCTGAAAAAGCGTCTACTGCGATGGAAAAATCTAACACCATCGTGCTCAAAGTTGCTAAAGACGCGACCAAAGCAGAAATCAAAGCTGCTGTGCAGAAACTGTTTGAAGTCGAAGTCGAAGTCGTTAACACCCTGGTTGTTAAAGGGAAAGTTAAACGTCACGGACAGCGTATCGGTCGTCGTAGCGACTGGAAAAAAGCTTACGTCACCCTGAAAGAAGGCCAGAACCTGGACTTCGTTGGCGGCGCTGAGTAAGTCGGAGGAGTAATACAATGGCAGTTGTTAAATGTAAACCGACATCTCCGGGTCGTCGCCACGTTGTTAAAGTGGTTAACCCTGAGCTGCACAAGGGCAAACCTTTTGCTCCGTTGCTGGAAAAAAACAGCAAATCCGGTGGTCGTAACAACAATGGCCGTATCACCACTCGTCATATCGGTGGTGGCCACAAGCAGGCTTACCGTATTGTTGACTTCAAACGCAACAAAGACGGTATTCCGGCAGTTGTTGAACGTCTTGAGTACGATCCGAACCGTTCCGCGAACATCGCGCTGGTTCTGTACAAAGACGGTGAGCGCCGTTACATCCTGGCCCCTAAAGGCCTGAAAGCTGGCGACCAGATTCAGTCTGGCGTTGATGCTGCAATCAAACCAGGCAACACTCTGCCGATGCGCAACATCCCGGTTGGTTCTACTGTTCACAACGTAGAAATGAAACCAGGTAAAGGCGGTCAGCTGGCACGTTCCGCTGGTACTTACGTTCAGATCGTTGCTCGCGACGGTGCTTATGTCACCCTGCGTCTGCGTTCTGGTGAAATGCGTAAAGTAGAAGCAGACTGCCGCGCTACTCTGGGCGAAGTTGGCAATGCTGAGCATATGCTGCGCGTTCTGGGTAAAGCAGGTGCTGCACGCTGGCGTGGTGTTCGTCCTACCGTTCGCGGTACGGCGATGAACCCGGTAGACCACCCACATGGTGGTGGTGAAGGTCGTAACTTTGGTAAGCACCCGGTAACTCCGTGGGGCGTTCAGACCAAAGGTAAGAAGACCCGCAGCAACAAGCGTACTGATAAATTTATCGTACGTCGCCGTAGCAAATAATTTTAGAGGATAAGCCATGCCACGTTCTCTCAAGAAAGGTCCTTTTATTGACCTGCACTTGCTGAAGAAGGTAGAGAAAGCGGTGGAAAGCGGAGACAAGAAGCCCCTGCGCACTTGGTCCCGTCGTTCAACGATCTTTCCTAACATGATCGGTTTGACCATCGCTGTCCATAATGGTCGTCAGCACGTTCCGGTATTTGTAACCGACGAAATGGTTGGTCACAAACTGGGTGAATTCGCACCGACTCGTACTTATCGCGGCCATGCTGCTGATAAAAAAGCGAAAAAGAAATAAGGTAGGAGGAAGAGATGGAAACTATCGCTAAACATCGCCATGCTCGTTCTTCTGCTCAGAAGGTTCGCCTTGTTGCTGACCTGATTCGCGGTAAGAAAGTGTCGCAGGCTCTGGATATTCTGACCTACACCAACAAGAAAGCGGCTGTACTGGTCAAGAAGGTTCTGGAATCTGCCATTGCTAACGCTGAACACAACGATGGCGCTGACATTGACGATCTGAAAGTTACGAAAATTTTCGTAGACGAAGGCCCGAGCATGAAGCGCATTATGCCGCGTGCAAAAGGTCGTGCAGATCGCATCCTGAAGCGCACCAGCCACATCACTGTGGTTGTGTCCGATCGCTGAGACTCTGGAGACTAGCAATGGGTCAGAAAGTACATCCTAATGGTATTCGCCTGGGTATTGTAAAACCATGGAACTCTACCTGGTTTGCGAACACCAAAGAATTCGCTGACAACCTGGACAGCGATTTTAAAGTACGTCAGTACCTGACTAAGGAACTGGCTAAAGCGTCCGTATCTCGTATCGTTATCGAGCGTCCGGCTAAGAGCATCCGTGTAACCATTCACACTGCTCGCCCGGGTATCGTTATCGGTAAGAAAGGTGAAGACGTAGAAAAACTGCGTAAGGTCGTAGCGGACATCGCTGGCGTTCCTGCACAGATCAACATCGCCGAAGTTCGTAAGCCTGAACTGGACGCAAAACTGGTTGCTGACAGCATCACTTCTCAGCTGGAACGTCGCGTTATGTTCCGTCGTGCTATGAAGCGTGCTGTACAGAACGCAATGCGTCTGGGCGCTAAAGGTATCAAAGTTGAAGTTAGCGGCCGTCTGGGCGGCGCGGAAATCGCACGTACCGAATGGTACCGCGAAGGTCGCGTACCGCTGCACACTCTGCGTGCTGACATCGACTACAACACCTCCGAAGCGCACACCACTTACGGTGTAATCGGCGTTAAAGTGTGGATCTTCAAAGGCGAGATCCTGGGTGGTATGGCTGCTGTTGAACAACCGGAAAAACCGGCTGCTCAGCCTAAAAAGCAGCAGCGTAAAGGCCGTAAATAAGGAGCGTCGCTGATGTTACAACCAAAGCGTACAAAATTCCGTAAAATGCACAAAGGCCGTAACCGCGGTCTGGCGCAGGGTACGGATGTTAGCTTCGGCAGCTTCGGTCTGAAAGCTGTTGGCCGTGGTCGTCTGACTGCACGTCAGATCGAAGCAGCACGTCGTGCTATGACCCGTGCAGTTAAGCGTCAAGGTAAGATCTGGATCCGTGTGTTCCCGGACAAACCGATCACTGAAAAGCCGCTGGCAGTGCGTATGGGTAAAGGTAAAGGTAACGTGGAGTATTGGGTTGCCTTGATTCAGCCGGGTAAAGTCCTGTATGAAATGGACGGTGTTCCGGAAGAGCTGGCCCGTGAAGCATTCAAGCTGGCAGCAGCGAAACTGCCGATTAAAACCACCTTTGTAACTAAGACGGTGATGTAATGAAAGCAAAAGAGCTGCGTGAGAAGAGCGTTGAAGAGCTGAACACCGAGCTGCTGAACCTGCTGCGTGAGCAGTTCAACCTGCGTATGCAGGCTGCAAGTGGCCAGCTGCAACAGTCTCACCTGTTGAAGCAAGTGCGTCGCGATGTCGCACGCGTTAAGACTTTACTGACTGAGAAGGCGGGTGCGTAATGACCGATAAAATCCGTACTCTGCAAGGTCGCGTTGTTAGCGACAAAATGGAGAAATCCATTGTTGTTGCTATCGAACGTTTTGTGAAACACCCGATCTACGGTAAATTCATCAAGCGTACGACCAAACTGCACGTACATGACGAGAACAACGAATGCGGTATCGGTGACGTGGTTGAAATCCGCGAATGCCGCCCGCTGTCCAAGACCAAATCCTGGACGCTGGTTCGCGTTGTAGAGAAAGCAGTTCTGTAATACAGTACACTTTCTCGATACGAATAAACGGCTCAGCGATGAGCCGTTTATTTTTTCTACCCTTATCGTTGAAGCGGTGTTATAATGCCGCGCCCTCGATATGGGGCTTTTTAACGGCCTGATTTTCGGGTCTCAGTAGTAGTTGACATTAGCGGAGCACTAAAATGATCCAAGAACAGACTATGCTGAACGTCGCCGACAACTCCGGTGCACGTCGCGTAATGTGTATCAAGGTTCTGGGTGGCTCGCACCGTCGCTACGCAGGCGTAGGCGACATCATCAAGATCACCATCAAAGAAGCAATTCCGCGTGGTAAGGTCAAAAAAGGTGATGTGCTGAAGGCGGTAGTGGTGCGCACCAAGAAGGGTGTTCGTCGCCCGGACGGTTCTGTCATTCGCTTCGATGGTAATGCTTGTGTTCTTCTGAACAACAACAGCGAGCAGCCTATCGGTACGCGTATTTTTGGGCCGGTAACTCGTGAGCTTCGTAGTGAGAAGTTCATGAAAATTATCTCTCTGGCACCAGAAGTACTCTAAGGAGCGAATCATGGCAGCGAAGATCCGTCGTGATGACGAAGTTATCGTGTTAACCGGTAAAGATAAAGGTAAGCGCGGTAAAGTTAAGAATGTCCTGTCTTCCGGCAAGGTCATTGTTGAAGGTATCAACCTGGTTAAGAAACACCAGAAGCCAGTTCCGGCTCTGAACCAACCGGGTGGCATCGTTGAGAAAGAAGCCGCTATCCAGGTTTCCAACGTAGCAATCTTCAATGCGGCAACCGGCAAGGCTGACCGTGTAGGCTTTAGATTCGAAGACGGTAAAAAAGTCCGTTTCTTCAAGTCTAACAGCGAAACTATCAAGTAATTTGGAGTAGTACGATGGCGAAACTGCATGATTACTACAAAGACGAAGTAGTTAAAAAACTCATGACTGAGTTTAACTACAATTCTGTCATGCAAGTCCCTCGGGTCGAGAAGATCACCCTGAACATGGGTGTTGGTGAAGCGATCGCTGACAAAAAACTGCTGGATAACGCAGCAGCAGACCTGGCAGCAATCTCCGGTCAAAAACCGCTGATCACCAAAGCACGCAAATCTGTTGCAGGCTTCAAAATCCGTCAGGGCTATCCGATCGGCTGTAAAGTAACTCTGCGTGGCGAACGCATGTGGGAGTTCTTTGAGCGCCTGATCACTATTGCTGTACCGCGTATCCGTGACTTCCGTGGCTTGTCCGCTAAGTCTTTCGACGGTCGTGGTAACTACAGCATGGGTGTCCGTGAGCAGATCATCTTCCCAGAAATCGACTACGATAAAGTCGACCGCGTTCGTGGTTTGGATATTACCATTACCACTACTGCGAAATCTGACGAAGAAGGCCGTGCTCTGCTGGCTGCCTTTGACTTCCCGTTCCGCAAGTAAGGTAGGGTTACTAAATGGCTAAGCAATCAATGAAAGCACGCGAAGTAAAACGCGTAGCTTTAGCTGATAAATACTTCGCGAAACGCGCTGAACTGAAAGCGATCATCTCTGATGTGAACGCTTCCGACGAAGATCGTTGGAATGCTGTTCTCAAGCTGCAGACTCTGCCGCGTGATTCCAGCCCGTCTCGTCAGCGTAACCGCTGCCGTCAAACAGGTCGTCCGCATGGTTTCCTGCGGAAGTTCGGGTTGAGCCGTATTAAGGTCCGTGAAGCCGCTATGCGCGGTGAAATCCCGGGTCTGAAAAAGGCTAGCTGGTAATTGTCACCAATTGAATCACGGGAGTAAAGACAGATGAGCATGCAAGATCCGATCGCGGATATGCTGACCCGTATCCGTAACGGTCAGGCCGCGAACAAAGCTGCGGTCACCATGCCTTCCTCCAAGCTGAAAGTGGCAATCGCCAACGTGCTGAAGGAAGAAGGTTTTATTGAAGATTTTAAAGTTGAAGGCGACACCAAGCCTGAACTGGAACTGACTCTTAAGTATTTCCAGGGCAAAGCTGTTGTAGAAAGCATTCAGCGTGTCAGCCGCCCAGGTCTGCGCATCTATAAACGTAAAGATGAGCTGCCGAAAGTTATGGCGGGTCTGGGTATCGCAGTTGTTTCTACCTCTAAAGGTGTTATGACTGATCGTGCAGCGCGCCAGGCTGGTCTTGGTGGCGAAATTATCTGCTACGTAGCCTAATCGGAGGAAAAAATGTCTCGTGTTGCTAAAGCACCGGTCGTTGTTCCTGCCGGCGTTGATGTAAAAATCAACGGTCAGGTTATTACGATCAAAGGTAAAAACGGCGAGCTGACTCGTACTCTCAACGATGCTGTTGAAGTTAAACATGCAGATAATACCCTGACCTTCGGTCCGCGTGATGGTTACGCAGACGGTTGGGCACAGGCTGGCACTGCGCGTGCCCTGCTGAACTCAATGGTTATCGGTGTTACCGAAGGCTTCACTAAGAAGCTGCAGCTGGTTGGTGTAGGTTATCGTGCAGCGGTTAAAGGCAATGTGATTAACCTGTCTCTGGGTTTCTCTCATCCTGTTGACCATCAGCTGCCTGCGGGTATCACTGCTGAATGTCCGACTCAGACTGAAATCGTGCTGAAAGGCGCTGATAAGCAGGTGATCGGCCAGGTTGCAGCGGATCTGCGCGCCTACCGTCGTCCTGAGCCTTATAAAGGCAAGGGTGTTCGTTACGCCGACGAAGTCGTGCGTACCAAAGAGGCTAAGAAGAAGTAAGGTAACACTATGGATAAGAAATCTGCTCGTATCCGTCGTGCGACCCGCGCACGCCGCAAGCTCCAGGAGCTGGGCGCAACTCGCCTGGTGGTACATCGTACCCCGCGTCACATTTACGCACAGGTAATTGCACCGAACGGTTCTGAAGTTCTGGTAGCTGCTTCTACTGTAGAAAAAGCTATCGCTGAACAACTGAAGTACACCGGTAACAAAGACGCGGCTGCAGCTGTGGGTAAGGCTGTCGCTGAACGCGCTCTGGAAAAAGGCATCAAAGATGTATCCTTTGACCGTTCCGGGTTCCAATATCATGGTCGTGTCCAGGCACTGGCAGATGCTGCCCGTGAAGCTGGCCTTCAGTTCTAAGGTAGAGGTGTAAGATGGCTCACATCGAAAAACAAGCTGGCGAACTGCAGGAAAAGCTGATCGCGGTAAACCGCGTATCTAAAACCGTTAAAGGTGGTCGTATTTTCTCCTTCACAGCTCTGACTGTAGTAGGCGATGGTAACGGTCGCGTTGGTTTTGGTTACGGTAAAGCGCGTGAAGTTCCAGCAGCGATCCAGAAAGCGATGGAAAAAGCCCGTCGCAATATGATTAACGTCGCGCTGAATAACGGCACTCTGCAGCACCCTGTTAAAGGTGTTCATACGGGTTCTCGCGTATTCATGCAGCCGGCTTCCGAAGGTACTGGTATCATTGCCGGTGGTGCAATGCGCGCCGTTCTGGAAGTCGCTGGAGTTCATAACGTTCTGGCTAAAGCATATGGTTCTACCAACCCGATCAACGTGGTTCGTGCAACTATTGATGGCCTGGAAAATATGAGTTCTCCAGAAATGGTCGCTGCCAAGCGTGGTAAATCCGTTGAAGAAATTCTGGGGAAATAAACCATGGCAAAGACTATTAAAATTACTCAAACCCGCAGTGCAATCGGTCGTCTGCCGAAACACAAGGCAACGCTGCTTGGCCTGGGTCTGCGTCGTATTGGTCACACCGTAGAGCGCGAGGATACTCCTGCTATTCGCGGTATGATCAACGCGGTTTCCTTCATGGTTAAAGTTGAGGAGTAAGAGATGCGTTTAAATACTCTGTCTCCGGCCGAAGGCTCCAAAAAGGCGGGTAAACGCCTGGGTCGTGGTATCGGTTCTGGCCTCGGTAAAACCGGTGGTCGTGGTCACAAAGGTCAGAAGTCTCGTTCTGGCGGTGGCGTACGTCGCGGTTTTGAGGGTGGTCAGATGCCTCTGTACCGTCGTCTGCCGAAATTCGGCTTCACTTCTCGTAAAGCAGCGATTACAGCCGAAGTTCGTCTGTCTGACCTGGCTAAAGTAGAAGGCGGTGTTGTAGACCTGAATACGCTGAAAGCGGCTAACATTATCGGTATCCAGATCGAGTTCGCGAAAGTGATCCTGGCTGGTGAAGTTACAACTCCGGTAACTGTTCGTGGCCTGCGTGTTACTAAAGGCGCTCGTGCTGCTATCGAAGCTGCTGGCGGTAAAATCGAGGAATAAGTAGCAGATGGCTAAACAACCGGGATTAGATTTTCAAAGTGCCAAAGGTGGCTTAGGCGAGCTGAAACGCAGACTGCTGTTTGTTATCGGTGCGCTGATTGTGTTCCGTATTGGCTCTTTCATTCCGATCCCTGGTATTGATGCCGCTGTACTTGCCAAACTGCTTGAGCAACAGCGAGGCACCATCATTGAAATGTTCAACATGTTCTCTGGTGGTGCTCTCAGCCGTGCTTCTATCTTTGCTCTGGGTATTATGCCGTACATTTCGGCATCAATTATTATCCAGTTGCTGACGGTGGTCCATCCAACGCTGGCAGAAATTAAGAAAGAAGGGGAGTCTGGTCGTCGTAAGATCAGCCAGTACACCCGCTACGGTACTCTGGTGCTGGCAATATTTCAGTCGATCGGTATTGCTACCGGTCTTCCGAATATGCCTGGTATGCAAGGCCTGGTTATGAATCCGGGCTTTGCATTCTACTTCACCGCTGTTGTAAGTCTGGTCACAGGAACAATGTTCCTGATGTGGTTGGGTGAACAGATTACTGAACGTGGTATCGGCAACGGTATCTCAATCATTATCTTCGCCGGTATTGTCGCGGGACTCCCGCCAGCCATTGCCCATACTATCGAGCAAGCGCGTCAAGGCGACCTGCACTTCCTCGTGTTGCTGTTGGTTGCAGTATTAGTATTTGCAGTGACGTTCTTTGTTGTATTTGTTGAGCGTGGCCAACGCCGCATTGTGGTAAACTACGCGAAACGTCAGCAGGGTCGTCGTGTCTATGCTGCACAGAGCACACATTTACCGCTGAAAGTGAATATGGCGGGGGTAATCCCGGCAATCTTCGCTTCCAGTATTATTCTGTTCCCGGCAACCATTGCGTCATGGTTCGGGGGCGGTACTGGTTGGAACTGGCTGACAACAATTTCGCTGTATTTGCAGCCTGGGCAACCGCTTTATGTGTTACTCTATGCGTCTGCAATCATCTTCTTCTGTTTCTTCTACACGGCGTTGGTTTTCAACCCGCGTGAAACAGCAGATAACCTGAAGAAGTCCGGTGCATTTGTACCAGGAATTCGTCCGGGAGAGCAAACGGCGAAGTATATCGATAAAGTAATGACCCGCCTGACCCTGGTTGGTGCGCTGTACATTACCTTTATCTGCCTGATCCCGGAGTTCATGCGTGATGCAATGAAAGTACCGTTCTACTTCGGTGGAACATCACTGCTTATCGTTGTTGTCGTGATTATGGACTTTATGGCTCAAGTGCAAACTCTGATGATGTCCAGTCAGTATGAGTCTGCATTGAAGAAGGCGAACCTGAAAGGCTACGGCCGTTAATTGGGCGCCCGAGAAGTTACGGAGAGTAAAAATGAAAGTTCGTGCTTCCGTCAAGAAATTATGCCGTAACTGCAAAATCGTTAAGCGTGATGGTGTCATCCGTGTGATTTGCAGTGCCGAGCCGAAGCATAAACAGCGCCAAGGCTGATTTATTCGCATATTTTTCTTGCAAAGTTGGGTTGAGCTGGCTAGATTAGCCAGCCAATCTTTTGTATGTCTGTGCGTTTCCATTTGAGTATCCTGAAAACGGGCTTTTCAGCATGGAACGTACATATTAAATAGTAGGAGTGCATAGTGGCCCGTATAGCAGGCATTAACATTCCTGATCATAAGCATGCCGTAATCGCATTAACTTCGATTTATGGCGTCGGCAAGACCCGTTCCAAAGCCATCCTGGCTGCAGCGGGTATCGCTGAAGATGTTAAGATCAGTGAGCTGTCTGAAGGACAAATCGACACGCTGCGTGACGAAGTTGCCAAATTTGTCGTTGAAGGTGATCTGCGCCGTGAAATCAGCATGAGCATCAAGCGCCTGATGGATCTTGGTTGCTATCGCGGTTTGCGTCATCGTCGTGGTCTCCCGGTTCGCGGTCAGCGTACCAAGACCAACGCACGTACCCGTAAGGGTCCGCGCAAACCGATCAAGAAATAATCGGGGTGATTGAATAATGGCAAAGGCACCAATTCGTGCACGTAAACGTGTAAGAAAACAAGTCTCTGACGGCGTGGCTCATATCCATGCTTCTTTCAACAACACCATCGTGACTATCACTGATCGTCAGGGTAACGCGTTGGGTTGGGCAACTGCCGGTGGTTCCGGTTTCCGTGGTTCTCGCAAATCCACTCCGTTTGCAGCTCAGGTTGCAGCAGAGCGTTGCGCTGACGCCGTGAAAGAATACGGCATCAAGAATCTGGAAGTTATGGTTAAAGGTCCGGGTCCAGGCCGCGAATCTACTATTCGTGCTCTGAACGCCGCAGGTTTCCGCATCACTAACATTACTGATGTGACTCCGATCCCTCATAACGGTTGTCGTCCGCCGAAAAAACGTCGCGTATAACGCTTCGTTTTCCAGGTTTGTTGGAGAAAGAAAATGGCAAGATATTTGGGTCCTAAGCTCAAGCTGAGCCGTCGTGAGGGCACCGACTTATTCCTTAAGTCTGGCGTTCGCGCGATCGATACCAAGTGTAAAATTGAACAAGCTCCTGGCCAGCACGGTGCGCGTAAACCGCGTCTGTCTGACTATGGTGTGCAGTTGCGTGAAAAGCAAAAAGTTCGCCGTATCTATGGTGTGCTGGAGCGTCAGTTCCGTAACTACTATAAAGAAGCAGCACGTCTGAAAGGCAACACCGGTGAAAACCTGTTGGCTCTGCTGGAAGGTCGTCTGGACAACGTTGTATACCGTATGGGCTTCGGTGCCACTCGTGCAGAAGCACGTCAGCTGGTTAGCCACAAAGCAATTATGGTAAACGGTCGTGTTGTTAACATCGCTTCTTATCAGGTTAGTCCGAATGACGTTGTAAGCATTCGTGAGAAAGCGAAGAAGCAGTCTCGCGTGAAAGCCGCTCTGGAGCTGGCTGAGCAGCGTGAAAAGCCAACCTGGCTGGAAGTTGATGCTGGCAAGATGGAAGGTACGTTTAAGCGTAAGCCGGAGCGTTCTGATCTGTCTGCGGACATTAACGAACACCTGATCGTCGAGCTTTACTCCAAGTAAAGCTTAGTACCAAAGAGAGGACACAATGCAGGGTTCTGTGACAGAGTTTCTAAAACCGCGCCTGGTTGATATCGAGCAAGTGAGTTCGACGCACGCCAAGGTGACCCTTGAGCCTTTAGAGCGTGGCTTTGGCCATACTCTGGGTAACGCACTGCGCCGTATTCTGCTCTCATCGATGCCGGGTTGCGCGGTGACCGAGGTTGAGATTGATGGTGTACTACATGAGTACAGCACCAAAGAAGGCGTTCAGGAAGATATCCTGGAAATCCTGCTCAACCTGAAAGGGCTGGCGGTGAGAGTTCAGGGCAAAGATGAAGTTATTCTTACCTTGAATAAATCTGGCATTGGCCCTGTGACTGCAGCCGATATCACCCACGACGGTGATGTCGAAATCGTCAAGCCGCAGCACGTGATCTGCCACCTGACCGATGAGAACGCGTCTATTAGCATGCGTATCAAAGTTCAGCGCGGTCGTGGTTATGTGCCGGCTTCTACCCGAATTCATTCGGAAGAAGATGAGCGCCCAATCGGCCGTCTGCTGGTCGACGCATGCTACAGCCCTGTAGAGCGTATTGCCTACAATGTTGAAGCAGCGCGTGTAGAACAGCGTACCGACCTGGACAAGCTGGTCATCGAAATGGAAACCAACGGCACAATCGATCCTGAAGAGGCGATTCGTCGTGCGGCAACCATTCTGGCTGAACAACTGGAAGCTTTCGTTGACTTACGTGATGTACGTCAGCCGGAAGTGAAAGAAGAGAAACCAGAGTTCGATCCGATCCTGCTGCGCCCTGTTGACGATCTGGAATTGACTGTCCGCTCTGCTAACTGCCTTAAAGCAGAAGCTATCCACTATATCGGTGATCTGGTACAGCGTACCGAGGTTGAGCTTCTTAAAACGCCTAACCTTGGTAAAAAATCTCTTACTGAGATTAAAGACGTGCTGGCTTCCCGTGGACTGTCTCTGGGCATGCGCCTGGAAAACTGGCCACCGGCAAGCATCGCTGACGAGTAACCGGATCACAGGTTAAGGTTTTACTGAGAAGGATAAGGTCATGCGCCATCGTAAGAGTGGTCGTCAACTGAACCGCAACAGCAGCCATCGCCAGGCTATGTTCCGCAATATGGCAGGTTCACTGGTTCGTCATGAAATCATCAAGACGACTCTGCCTAAAGCGAAAGAGCTGCGCCGCGTAGTTGAGCCGCTGATTACTCTTGCCAAGACTGATAGCGTAGCTAATCGTCGTCTGGCATTCGCCCGTACTCGTGATAACGAGATCGTGGCAAAACTGTTTAACGAGCTGGGCCCGCGTTTCGCGAGCCGCGCCGGTGGTTACACTCGCATTCTGAAGTGTGGCTTCCGTGCAGGCGACAACGCGCCGATGGCATACATCGAGCTGGTTGATCGTTCTGAATCGAAAGCAGAAGCTGCTGCAGAGTAATCTGAAGCAACGTAAAAAAACCCGCCCCGGCGGGTTTTTTTATACCCGTCGCATCCCCACTTATCTACAATAGCTGTACTCTTTTTGTTCATCCCCTGGAGTATTTATGTGGTTACTTGACCAGTGGGCAGAGCGCCATATATCAGAAGCGCAAGCGAAAGGTGAGTTTGATAACCTACCAGGTAGCGGCGAACTATTGATACTGGATGATGATTCCCATGTGCCACCGGAATTACGTGCGGGGTATCGCTTGTTGAAGAATGCCGGTTGTTTACCGCCAGAACTTGAGCAGCGGAGGGAAGCAATTCAGCTTCTGGATATTCTTAAAAGCATTCGTCAGGACGATCCACAATATCAGGAAGTTAGCCGCAGGTTATCTTTGCTAGAGTTAAAACTGCGACAAGCAGGTTTGAGCACAGAATTTTTACATGGCGAATATGCAGGTAAGCTTCTGAATAAAATTAATGACAACTGAGAGAGCGTTTATGTATCGCATTGGTGAGCTGGCAAAATTGGCGGAAGTGACGCCTGACACTATTCGTTATTATGAAAAGCAGCAGATGATGGATCATGAAGTACGTACCGAAGGTGGTTTTCGTCTTTATACCGAAAGCGATCTCCGACGTTTGAAATTTATTCGCCATGCCAGACAGCTCGGTTTTAGTCTTGAGTCGATCCGTGAGTTGTTGTCGATCCGTATCGATCCTGAACATCATACCTGCCAGGAATCAAAAGGCATTGTGCAGGAAAGACTACAGGAAGTGGAAGCACGAATAGCTGAGTTGCAGAGTATGCAACGTTCACTGCAACGACTTAATGATGCCTGCTGCGGAACAGCCCATAGCAGCGTTTATTGCTCAATTCTCGAAGCTCTTGAGCAAGGTGCAAGTGGTGTGAAAACAGGCTGTTGATTTATTGCACTGGCAGGATTACACTCGCGCGGTTAAATAACCAACAGGAGTTTTTATGAGTCGATATCAGCATACTAAAGGGCAGATAAAGGATAATGCGATTGAAGCATTACTGCATGATCCCTTGTTCAGACAACGAGTTGAGAAAAATAAGAAAGGGAAAGGAAGTTACATGCGTAAAGGCAAACAGGGTAACCGGAATAACTGGGAGGCCAGTGGCAAGAAAGTAAATCACTTTTTTACCACTGGCCTTCTGCTTTCAGGCATTTGTTAAGAGCGGTTATTTTGCTCTTTCAACAAATCGCGAATCTCTGTCAGTAACACTTCTTCTTTAGTTGGTGCTGGTGCCGCTGCCGGTTCTTCTTTTTTACGATTCAGTTTGTTGATTAGCTTAATCGCCATAAAGATGGCAAAGGCAACAATCAGAAAATCAAATACGTTTTGAATGAAGACACCGTAATGCATGACAACAGCGGGTACATCCCCCTGCGCATCGCGTAACGTGACAGCAAACTGTTTAAAGTCGATCCCACCAATTAACAAACCTAGCGGCGGCATGATGATATCGGCAACCAGTGAAGAGACAATCTTACCGAAGGCCGCACCGATAATGACACCCACAGCCAAATCCACCACATTCCCGCGCATCGCAAATTCGCGAAATTCTTTAATAATGCTCATCTTATTCTCCCTATGAAGCTGACATTTATAAGTCTAACAAATGTTAAGCCATTTTCCTGTCAGGAATGAATTTAATTAAACCTTGAAAAACAAAAGGAAATAATAAGGCGCCACAAGACGCCTCATGAATTACAAGAAGAAAGGGCTTGGCTGGAAGAGGCGTTCAACGTCGGTAATAAACTTTTTATCTGTCAGGAACATAATCACGTGATCGCCTTGCTCAATGCGCAAATTATCATTGGCTATCATGACATCATTTCCACGAACCACAGCACCGATAATTGTTCCCGGCGGCAGTTTAATTTCATCTATAACCCTACCGACAACACGAGAAGTACTTTCATCCCCGTGAGCAACGGCTTCAATAGCTTCAGCTACACCGCGGCGTAATGAGGAAACACCAACGATATCTGCTTTTCGTACGTGACTGAGTAGCGCAGAAATGGTTGCCTGTTGCGGTGAAATCGCAATATCGATCACGCTTCCTTGAACCAGATCCACATAAGCGCGACGCTGGATCAATACCATTACCTTTTTCGCACCCATGCGTTTAGCAAGCATGGCCGACATGATATTGGCCTCGTCATCGTTGGTGACGGCGATGAACAGATCAACTTGATCAATATGTTCTTCGGCCAACAGTTCTTGATCTGATGCATCACCAAAAAAGACGATCGTATTTTGCAATTTTTCTGCCAGCTCGGCGGCACGTTGCTGATTACGTTCGATGAGTTTGACGCTGTAATCTTTTTCCAGTCGACGCGCCAACCCGGCACCGATATTACCGCCACCAACCAACATAATGCGTTTATACGGTTTTTCCAGGCGCTGTAATTCACTCATCACTGCGCGGATATGTTGCGAAGCGGCAATAAAGAACACTTCATCGCCAGCTTCAACGATGGTTGATCCTTGTGGACGAATGGGGCGATCGTGACGGAAGATGGCCGCTACACGGGTATCGATATGTGGCATATGCTCGCGCATGGTCGAAAGCGCATTACCAATCAGCGGGCCGCCATAATAGGCTTTGACTACTGCCAGGCTGACTTTGCCTTCTGCGAAGTTCACCACCTGTAATGCGCCGGGATATTCAATCAGCCGGTAAATATTATCGATAACCAACTGCTCTGGTGCTATCAGATGATCAATTGGTACAGCGTCTGAATGAAAGAGCTTATCGGCATCCCGGACGTAATCTGGTGAACGGATGCGAGCGATACGGTTAGGGGTGTTGAAAAGCGAGTAAGCTACCTGACAGGCAACCATATTGGTTTCATCTGAACTGGTTACTGCAACCAGCATATCGGCGTCATCGGCACCGGCCTCTCGCAAGACCCGTGGGTGAGAGCCATGACCCTGAACGACTCGCAGGTCAAATTTATCCTGCAAGGTCCGCAGACGCTCACCATTGGTATCGACAACGGTAATATCGTTATTTTCGCCTACCAGGTTTTCCGCCAGCGTGCCACCAACCTGGCCGGCACCCAGAATGATAATTTTCATCAGTCGCGACCCGTTATCTCATCACTTTTTAATTAGCTTAGCGTAAAAGAAGCCGTCACCTTCTTCGGCGTCGGGCAGATTTTGTTTACCCGGTTGCTCTGGTGTTCCTGTTTCGCAAAGCATTGCATCTTCAGTGCGTTGCAGGAAGGCTTTAATCTGTTGGCTATTCTCTTCCGGTAACACCGAACAGGTGGC
>NZ_PTSN01000035.1:0-30117 GCF_002965865.1 Escherichia sp. MOD1-EC6098 | reverse complement strand
AACTGCCGGAAGGCGTAGAGATGGTAATGCCGGGCGACAACATCAAAATGGTTGTTACCCTGATCCACCCGATCGCGATGGACGACGGTCTGCGTTTCGCAATCCGTGAAGGCGGCCGTACCGTTGGCGCGGGCGTTGTAGCTAAAGTTCTGAGCTAATTGCCGATAACATTTGACGCAATGCGCAATAAAAGGGCATCATTTGATGCCCTTTTTGCACGCTTTCGTACCAGAACCTGGCTCATCAGTGATTTTCTTTGTCATAATCATTGCTGAGACAGGCTCTGTTGAGGGCGTATAATCCGAAAAGCGAATACGCGTTTCGATTTGGTTTGCCTCGCGATCGCGGGGTGAAAATGTTTGTAGAATACTTCTGACAGGTTGGTTTATGAGTGCGAATACCGAAGCTCAAGGAAGCGGGCGCGGCCTGGAAGCGATGAAGTGGGTCGTTGTGGTGGCATTGCTCCTGGTGGCAATTGTCGGCAATTACCTTTATCGCGACATTATGCTGCCGCTGCGTGCGCTGGCCGTAGTAATTCTGATTGCTGCAGCGGGTGGTGTCGCGCTGTTAACGACAAAAGGTAAAGCAACCGTTGCTTTTGCCCGTGAAGCGCGTACCGAAGTCCGTAAGGTCATTTGGCCGACTCGCCAGGAAACATTGCACACCACGCTGATTGTGGCTGCGGTTACCGCAGTAATGTCACTGATCCTGTGGGGACTGGATGGTATTCTGGTTCGCCTGGTATCCTTTATCACTGGCCTGAGGTTCTGAGATGTCTGAAGCTCCTAAAAAGCGCTGGTACGTCGTTCAGGCGTTTTCCGGTTTTGAAGGCCGCGTAGCAACATCGCTGCGTGAGCATATCAAATTACACAACATGGAAGAGTTGTTTGGCGAAGTCATGGTCCCGACTGAAGAAGTCGTTGAGATCCGTGGCGGTCAGCGTCGCAAAAGCGAACGCAAATTCTTCCCTGGCTACGTCCTCGTTCAAATGGTGATGAACGATGCGAGCTGGCACCTGGTGCGCAGCGTACCGCGTGTGATGGGCTTCATCGGCGGTACTTCCGATCGTCCGGCGCCAATCAGCGATAAAGAAGTCGATGCGATTATGAACCGCCTGCAGCAGGTTGGTGATAAGCCGCGTCCGAAAACGCTGTTTGAACCAGGTGAAATGGTTCGTGTTAATGATGGTCCGTTCGCTGACTTCAACGGTGTCGTTGAAGAGGTTGATTACGAGAAGTCTCGTCTGAAAGTCTCTGTTTCTATCTTTGGTCGTGCGACCCCGGTAGAACTGGACTTCAGCCAGGTTGAAAAAGCCTAACACAGCGATCAAAAAAGCGGCGATTAAATCGTTGCACAAGGCGCGAGATTGGAATACAATTTCGCGCCTTTTGTTTTTATGGGCCTTGCCCGTAAAACGATTTTTTATATCACGGGGAGCCTCTCTGAGGCGCTATTACCCAACTTGAGGAATTTATAATGGCTAAGAAAGTACAAGCCTATGTCAAGCTGCAGGTTGCGGCTGGTATGGCTAACCCGAGTCCGCCAGTAGGTCCGGCTCTGGGTCAGCAGGGCGTAAACATCATGGAATTCTGCAAAGCGTTCAACGCAAAAACTGATTCCATCGAAAAAGGTCTGCCGATTCCGGTAGTTATCACCGTTTACGCTGACCGTTCTTTCACTTTCGTTACCAAGACTCCGCCGGCAGCAGTTCTGCTGAAAAAAGCGGCTGGTATCAAGTCTGGTTCCGGTAAGCCGAACAAAGACAAAGTGGGTAAAATTTCCCGCGCTCAGTTGCAGGAAATCGCGCAGACCAAAGCTGCCGACATGACCGGTGCCGACATTGAAGCGATGACTCGCTCCATCGAAGGTACTGCACGTTCCATGGGCCTGGTAGTGGAGGACTAAGAAATGGCTAAACTGACCAAGCGCATGCGTGTTATCCGCGAGAAAGTTGATGCGACCAAACAGTACGACATCAACGAAGCTATCGCTCTGCTGAAAGAGCTGGCGACTGCTAAATTCGTAGAAAGCGTGGACGTTGCTGTTAACCTCGGCATCGACGCTCGTAAATCTGACCAGAACGTACGTGGCGCAACTGTACTGCCGCACGGTACTGGCCGTTCCGTTCGCGTAGCCGTATTTACCCAGGGCGCAAATGCTGAAGCTGCTAAAGCTGCAGGCGCTGAGCTGGTAGGTATGGAAGATCTGGCTGATCAGATCAAGAAAGGCGAAATGAACTTTGACGTTGTTATTGCTTCTCCGGATGCAATGCGCGTTGTTGGCCAACTGGGCCAGGTTCTGGGTCCGCGCGGCCTGATGCCAAACCCGAAAGTGGGTACTGTAACGCCGAACGTAGCTGAAGCGGTTAAAAACGCTAAAGCTGGCCAGATCCGTTACCGTAACGACAAAAACGGCATCATCCACACCACCATCGGTAAAGTGGACTTTGACGCTGACAAACTGAAAGAAAACCTGGAAGCTCTGTTGGTTGCGCTGAAAAAAGCAAAACCTACTCAGGCGAAAGGCGTGTACATCAAGAAAGTTAGCATCTCCACCACCATGGGTGCAGGTGTTGCAGTTGACCAGGCTGGCCTGAGCGCTTCTGCAAACTAATGCCTTTACGTGGGCGGTGATTTTGTCTACAATCTTACCCCCACGTACGTTAACGAAAGTTAGCGGCTAAAAAGATTTGTTCGTTGGAGCCTGGCCTAATCCAGGCCTCCGTCGAAGACCGCAGGTGTTTCGTAAGAGACTTAATACCCTGCGTAGACGGTGACAGAACGCTAAGATTATTTTTTTATATTCTGGCTTGTTTCTGCTCACCGTAATTAAGACGCTCTCTCCGTTTGGAGGAGTGAAGTGAGTTCCAGAGATTTTCTCTGGCAAACATCCAGGAGCAAAGCTAATGGCTTTAAATCTTCAAGACAAACAAGCGATTGTTGCTGAAGTCAGCGAAGTAGCCAAAGGCGCGCTGTCTGCAGTAGTTGCGGATTCCCGTGGCGTAACTGTAGATAAAATGACTGAACTGCGTAAAGCAGGTCGCGAAGCTGGCGTATACATGCGTGTTGTTCGTAACACCCTGCTGCGTCGTGCTGTTGAAGGTACTCCGTTCGAGTGCCTGAAAGATGCGTTTGTTGGTCCGACCCTTATTGCATACTCTATGGAACACCCGGGCGCTGCTGCTCGTCTGTTCAAAGAGTTCGCGAAAGCGAATGCAAAATTTGAGGTCAAAGCCGCTGCCTTTGAAGGTGAGCTGATCCCGGCGTCTCAGATCGACCGCCTGGCAACTCTGCCGACCTACGAAGAAGCAATTGCACGCCTGATGGCAACCATGAAAGAAGCTTCGGCTGGCAAACTGGTTCGTACTCTGGCTGCTGTACGCGATGCGAAAGAAGCTGCTTAATCGCAGTTATCTGTTTAACGCATTCGCTTACGTATAAACTTATTCTGATATTCAGGAACAATTTAAATGTCTATCACTAAAGATCAAATCATTGAAGCAGTTGCAGCTATGTCTGTAATGGACGTTGTAGAACTGATCTCTGCAATGGAAGAAAAATTCGGTGTTTCCGCTGCTGCTGCTGTAGCTGTAGCTGCTGGCCCGGTTGAAGCTGCTGAAGAAAAAACTGAATTCGACGTAATTCTGAAAGCTGCTGGCGCTAACAAAGTTGCTGTTATCAAAGCAGTACGTGGCGCAACTGGCCTGGGTCTGAAAGAAGCTAAAGACCTGGTAGAATCTGCTCCGGCTGCTCTGAAAGAAGGCGTGAGCAAAGATGACGCTGAAGCACTGAAAAAAGCTCTGGAAGAAGCTGGCGCTGAAGTTGAAGTTAAATAAGCCAACCCTTCCGGTTGCAGCCTGAGGAATCAGGCTGATGGCTGGTGACTTTTTAGTCACCAGCCTTTTTGCGCTGTAAGGCGCCAGTAGCGTTTCACACTGTTTGACTACTGCTGTGCCTTTCAATGCTTGTTTCTATCGACGACTTAATATACTGCGACAGAGCGTCCGCTCTGTGTAAATCGCAATGAAATGGTTTAAGCGTGATAGCAACAGGCATTGCGGAAAGTATCCATTTTCCGGTCAACAAAATAGTGTTGCACAAACTGTCCGCTCAATGGACAGATGGGTCGACTTGTCAGCGAGCTGAGGAACCCTATGGTTTACTCCTATACCGAGAAAAAACGTATTCGTAAGGATTTTGGTAAACGTCCACAAGTTCTGGATGTGCCTTATCTCCTTTCTATCCAGCTTGACTCGTTTCAGAAATTTATCGAGCAAGATCCTGAAGGGCAGTATGGTCTGGAAGCTGCTTTCCGTTCCGTGTTCCCGATTCAGAGCTACAGCGGTAATTCCGAGCTGCAATACGTCAGCTACCGCCTTGGCGAACCGGTGTTTGACGTCCAGGAATGTCAAATCCGTGGCGTGACCTATTCCGCACCGCTGCGCGTTAAACTGCGTCTGGTGATCTATGAGCGCGAAGCGCCGGAAGGCACCGTAAAAGACATTAAAGAACAAGAAGTCTACATGGGCGAAATTCCGCTCATGACTGACAACGGTACTTTTGTTATCAATGGTACTGAGCGTGTTATCGTTTCCCAGTTGCACCGTAGTCCGGGCGTCTTCTTCGACTCCGACAAAGGTAAAACCCACTCTTCGGGTAAAGTACTGTATAACGCGCGTATTATTCCTTACCGTGGTTCCTGGCTGGACTTCGAATTCGATCCGAAGGACAACCTGTTCGTACGTATCGACCGTCGCCGTAAACTGCCTGCGACCATCATTCTGCGTGCCCTGAACTACACCACTGAACAGATCCTCGACCTGTTCTTCGAAAAAGTTATTTTCGAAATCCGTGATAACAAGCTGCAGATGGAACTGGTGCCGGAACGCCTGCGTGGTGAAACCGCATCTTTTGACATCGAAGCTAACGGTAAAGTGTACGTAGAAAAAGGCCGCCGTATTACTGCGCGCCACATTCGCCAACTGGAAAAAGACGACGTAAAACTGATCGAAGTCCCGGTTGAGTACATCGCAGGTAAAGTAGTTGCTAAAGACTATATTGATGAGTCTACTGGCGAGCTGATCTGCGCAGCGAACATGGAGCTGAGCCTGGATCTGCTGGCTAAGCTGAGCCAGTCTGGTCACAAGCGTATCGAAACGCTGTTCACCAACGATCTGGATCACGGCCCGTATATCTCTGAAACCTTACGTGTCGACCCAACTAATGACCGTCTGAGCGCACTGGTAGAAATCTACCGTATGATGCGTCCTGGCGAGCCGCCGACTCGTGAAGCCGCTGAAAGCCTGTTTGAGAACCTGTTCTTCTCCGAAGACCGCTATGACCTGTCTGCGGTTGGTCGTATGAAGTTCAACCGTTCTCTGCTGCGTGAAGAAATTGAAGGTTCTGGTATCCTGAGCAAAGACGACATCATTGATGTTATGAAAAAGCTCATTGATATCCGTAACGGTAAAGGCGAAGTCGATGATATCGACCACCTCGGCAACCGTCGTATCCGTTCTGTTGGCGAAATGGCGGAAAACCAGTTCCGCGTTGGCCTGGTACGTGTAGAGCGTGCGGTGAAAGAGCGTCTGTCTCTGGGCGATCTGGATACCCTGATGCCTCAGGACATGATCAATGCTAAGCCGATTTCTGCAGCAGTGAAAGAGTTCTTTGGTTCCAGTCAGTTGTCTCAGTTTATGGACCAGAACAACCCACTGTCTGAGATTACGCACAAACGTCGTATCTCCGCACTCGGCCCAGGCGGTCTGACCCGTGAACGCGCAGGCTTCGAGGTTCGAGACGTACACCCGACTCACTACGGTCGCGTATGTCCAATCGAAACCCCTGAAGGTCCGAACATCGGTCTGATCAACTCCCTGTCCGTGTACGCACAGACTAACGAATACGGCTTCCTTGAGACTCCGTATCGTAAAGTAACCGACGGTGTTGTAACTGACGAAATTCACTACCTGTCTGCTATAGAAGAAGGCAACTACGTTATCGCCCAGGCGAACTCCAACCTGGATGAAGAAGGCCACTTCGTAGAAGATCTGGTAACCTGCCGTAGCAAAGGCGAATCCAGCTTGTTCAGCCGCGACCAGGTTGACTACATGGACGTATCCACCCAGCAGGTGGTATCCGTCGGTGCGTCCCTGATCCCGTTCCTTGAACACGATGACGCCAACCGTGCATTGATGGGTGCGAACATGCAACGTCAGGCCGTTCCGACTCTGCGTGCTGATAAGCCGCTGGTTGGTACTGGTATGGAACGTGCTGTTGCCGTTGACTCCGGTGTAACTGCGGTTGCTAAACGTGGTGGTGTCGTTCAGTACGTGGATGCTTCCCGTATCGTTATCAAAGTTAACGAAGACGAGATGTACCCGGGCGAAGCAGGTATCGATATCTACAACCTGACCAAGTACACCCGTTCTAACCAGAACACCTGTATCAACCAGATGCCATGTGTTTCTCTGGGTGAGCCGGTAGAACGTGGCGACGTGCTGGCAGACGGTCCGTCCACCGACCTCGGTGAACTGGCGCTCGGTCAGAACATGCGCGTGGCGTTCATGCCGTGGAACGGCTACAACTTCGAAGACTCCATCCTCGTATCCGAGCGTGTTGTTCAGGAAGACCGTTTCACCACCATCCACATCCAGGAGCTGGCGTGTGTGTCTCGTGACACCAAGCTGGGGCCAGAAGAGATCACCGCTGATATCCCGAACGTGGGTGAAGCTGCGCTCTCCAAACTGGATGAATCCGGTATCGTTTACATTGGTGCGGAAGTGACCGGTGGCGACATTCTGGTTGGTAAGGTAACGCCGAAAGGTGAAACCCAACTGACCCCAGAAGAGAAACTGTTGCGTGCGATCTTCGGTGAGAAAGCGTCTGACGTTAAAGACTCTTCTCTACGTGTACCAAACGGTGTATCCGGTACGGTTATCGACGTTCAGGTCTTTACTCGCGATGGCGTAGAAAAAGACAAACGTGCGTTGGAAATCGAAGAAATGCAGCTCAAACAGGCGAAGAAAGACCTGTCTGAAGAACTGCAGATCCTCGAAGCGGGTCTGTTCAGCCGTATCCGAGCTGTGCTGGTAGCCGGTGGTGTTGAAGCTGAGAAGCTCGACAAACTGCCGCGCGATCGCTGGCTGGAACTGGGCCTGACCGACGAAGAGAAACAAAATCAGCTAGAACAACTGGCTGAGCAGTATGACGAACTGAAACACGAGTTCGAGAAGAAACTCGAAGCGAAACGCCGCAAAATCACCCAGGGTGACGATCTGGCACCGGGCGTGCTGAAGATTGTTAAGGTATATCTGGCGGTTAAACGCCGTATCCAGCCTGGTGACAAGATGGCAGGTCGTCACGGTAACAAGGGTGTAATTTCTAAGATCAACCCGATCGAAGATATGCCTTACGATGAAAACGGTACGCCGGTAGACATCGTACTGAACCCGCTGGGCGTACCGTCTCGTATGAACATCGGTCAGATTCTGGAAACCCACCTGGGTATGGCTGCTAAAGGTATCGGTGACAAGATCAATGCCATGCTGAAACAGCAGCAGGAAGTCGCGAAACTGCGCGAGTTCATCCAGCGTGCCTACGATCTGGGCGCTGACGTTCGTCAGAAAGTTGACCTGAGTACCTTCAGCGATGAAGAAGTGATGCGCCTGGCTGAAAACCTGCGCAAAGGTATGCCGATCGCAACGCCGGTATTCGACGGTGCGAAAGAAGCGGAAATTAAAGAGCTTCTGAAACTTGGCGACCTGCCGACTTCTGGTCAGATCACCCTGTACGACGGCCGCACTGGTGAACAGTTCGAACGCCCGGTAACCGTAGGTTACATGTACATGCTGAAACTGAACCACCTGGTCGACGACAAGATGCACGCGCGTTCTACCGGTTCTTACAGCCTGGTTACTCAGCAGCCGCTGGGTGGTAAGGCACAGTTCGGTGGTCAGCGTTTCGGGGAGATGGAAGTGTGGGCGCTGGAAGCATACGGCGCGGCATACACCCTGCAGGAAATGCTCACTGTTAAGTCTGATGACGTGAACGGTCGTACCAAGATGTATAAGAACATCGTGGACGGCAACCATCAGATGGAACCGGGCATGCCAGAATCCTTCAACGTATTGTTGAAAGAGATTCGTTCGCTGGGTATCAACATCGAACTGGAAGACGAGTAATTCTCGCTCAAACAGGTCACTGCTGTCGGGGTAAAACCCGGCAGCGGATTGTGCTAACTCCGACGGGAGCAAATCCGTGAAAGATTTATTAAAGTTTCTGAAAGCGCAGACTAAAACCGAAGAGTTTGATGCGATCAAAATTGCTCTGGCTTCGCCAGACATGATCCGTTCATGGTCTTTCGGTGAAGTTAAAAAGCCGGAAACCATCAACTACCGTACGTTCAAACCAGAACGTGACGGCCTTTTCTGCGCCCGTATCTTTGGGCCGGTAAAAGATTACGAGTGCCTGTGCGGTAAGTACAAGCGCCTGAAACACCGCGGCGTCATCTGTGAGAAGTGCGGCGTTGAAGTGACCCAGACTAAAGTACGCCGTGAGCGTATGGGTCACATCGAGCTGGCTTCTCCGACTGCGCACATTTGGTTCCTGAAATCGCTGCCGTCCCGTATCGGTCTGCTGCTCGATATGCCGCTGCGTGATATCGAACGCGTACTGTACTTCGAATCCTATGTTGTTATCGAAGGCGGTATGACCAACCTGGAACGTCAACAGATCCTGACTGAAGAACAGTATCTGGATGCGCTGGAAGAGTTCGGTGATGAATTCGACGCGAAGATGGGTGCGGAAGCTATTCAGGCACTGCTGAAGAGCATGGATCTGGAGCAAGAGTGTGAAACTCTGCGTGAAGAGCTGAACGAAACCAACTCCGAAACCAAGCGTAAAAAACTGACCAAGCGTATCAAACTGCTGGAAGCATTCGTTCAGTCTGGTAACAAGCCAGAGTGGATGATCCTGACCGTTCTGCCGGTTCTGCCGCCAGATCTGCGTCCGCTGGTTCCGCTGGATGGTGGTCGTTTCGCGACTTCTGACCTGAACGATCTGTATCGTCGCGTCATTAACCGTAACAACCGTCTGAAACGTCTGCTGGATCTGGCAGCGCCGGACATCATCGTACGTAACGAAAAACGTATGCTGCAGGAAGCGGTTGATGCCCTGCTGGATAACGGTCGTCGCGGTCGTGCGATCACCGGTTCTAACAAGCGTCCTCTGAAATCTTTGGCCGACATGATCAAAGGTAAACAGGGTCGTTTCCGTCAGAACCTGCTCGGTAAACGTGTTGACTACTCCGGTCGTTCTGTAATCACCGTAGGTCCATACCTGCGTCTGCATCAGTGCGGTCTGCCGAAGAAAATGGCGCTGGAGCTGTTCAAACCGTTCATCTACGGCAAGCTGGAACTGCGTGGTCTTGCTACCACCATCAAAGCTGCTAAGAAAATGGTTGAACGTGAAGAAGCTGTCGTTTGGGATATCCTGGACGAAGTTATCCGCGAACACCCGGTACTGCTGAACCGTGCACCGACTCTGCACCGTCTGGGTATCCAGGCATTTGAGCCGGTACTGATCGAAGGTAAAGCTATCCAGCTACACCCGCTGGTTTGTGCGGCATATAACGCCGACTTCGATGGTGACCAGATGGCTGTTCACGTACCGCTGACGCTGGAAGCCCAGCTCGAAGCGCGTGCGCTGATGATGTCTACCAACAACATCCTGTCTCCGGCGAACGGCGAACCAATCATCGTTCCGTCTCAGGACGTTGTGCTGGGTCTGTACTACATGACCCGTGACTGTGTTAACGCCAAAGGCGAAGGCATGGTGCTGACTGGCCCGAAAGAAGCTGAGCGTATTTATCGCGCTGGCCTGGCCTCTCTGCATGCGCGCGTTAAAGTGCGTATCACCGAGTATGAAAAAGATGCTAACGGTGAATTAGTCGCGAAAACCAGCCTGAAAGACACGACCGTTGGCCGTGCCATTCTGTGGATGATTGTACCGAAAGGTCTGCCTTACTCCATCGTCAACCAGGCGCTGGGTAAAAAAGCAATCTCCAAAATGCTGAACACCTGCTACCGCATTCTCGGTCTGAAACCGACCGTTATTTTTGCGGACCAGATCATGTACACCGGCTTTGCATATGCAGCGCGTTCCGGTGCATCTGTTGGTATTGATGACATGGTCATCCCGGAGAAGAAACACGAAATCATCTCCGAGGCAGAAGCAGAAGTTGCTGAAATTCAGGAGCAGTTCCAGTCTGGTCTGGTAACTGCGGGCGAACGCTACAACAAAGTTATCGATATCTGGGCTGCGGCGAACGATCGTGTATCCAAAGCGATGATGGATAACCTGCAAACTGAAACCGTTATTAACCGTGACGGTCAGGAAGAGAAGCAGGTTTCCTTCAACAGCATCTACATGATGGCCGACTCCGGTGCGCGTGGTTCTGCGGCACAGATTCGTCAGCTTGCGGGTATGCGTGGTCTGATGGCGAAGCCGGATGGCTCCATCATCGAAACGCCAATCACCGCGAACTTCCGTGAAGGTCTGAACGTACTCCAGTACTTCATCTCCACCCACGGTGCTCGTAAAGGTCTGGCGGATACCGCACTGAAAACCGCGAACTCCGGTTACCTGACTCGTCGTCTGGTTGACGTCGCGCAGGACCTGGTGGTTACCGAAGATGATTGTGGTACTCATGAAGGTATCATGATGACCCCAGTTATCGAGGGTGGCGACGTTAAAGAGCCGCTGCGCGATCGCGTACTGGGTCGTGTAACTGCTGAAGACGTTCTGAAGCCGGGTACTGCTGACATCCTCGTTCCGCGCAACACACTGCTGCACGAACAGTGGTGTGACCTGCTGGAAGAGAACTCTGTCGACGCGGTTAAAGTTCGTTCTGTTGTATCTTGTGACACCGACTTTGGTGTATGTGCGCACTGCTACGGTCGTGACCTGGCGCGTGGCCACATCATCAATAAAGGTGAAGCTATCGGTGTTATCGCGGCACAGTCCATCGGTGAACCGGGTACACAGTTGACCATGCGTACGTTCCACATCGGTGGTGCGGCATCGCGTGCGGCTGCTGAATCCAGCATCCAGGTGAAAAACAAAGGTAGCATCAAACTCAGCAACGTGAAGTCGGTTGTGAACTCCAGCGGTAAACTGGTTATCACTTCCCGTAACACCGAACTGAAACTGATCGACGAATTTGGTCGTACCAAAGAAAGCTACAAAGTGCCTTACGGTGCGGTACTGGCGAAAGGCGATGGCGAACAGGTTGCTGGCGGCGAAACCGTTGCAAACTGGGATCCGCACACCATGCCAGTTATCACTGAAGTAAGCGGTTTTGTTCGCTTTACTGACATGATCGACGGCCAGACCATTACTCGTCAGACCGACGAATTGACCGGTCTGTCTTCGCTGGTTGTTCTGGATTCTGCAGAGCGTACCGCAGGTGGTAAAGATCTGCGTCCGGCACTGAAAATCGTTGATGCTCAGGGTAACGACGTTCTGATCCCAGGTACTGATATGCCTGCGCAGTACTTCCTGCCGGGTAAAGCGATTGTTCAACTGGAAGATGGCGTACAGATCAGCTCTGGTGACACTCTGGCGCGTATTCCGCAGGAATCTGGCGGTACTAAAGACATCACCGGTGGTCTGCCGCGCGTTGCAGACCTGTTTGAAGCTCGTCGTCCGAAAGAGCCGGCAATCCTGGCTGAAATCAGCGGTGTCGTTTCCTTCGGTAAAGAAACCAAAGGCAAACGTCGTCTGGTTATCACCCCGGTAGACGGCAGCGAACCGTACGAAGAGATGATTCCGAAATGGCGTCAGCTCAACGTGTTCGAAGGTGAACGTGTAGAACGTGGTGACGTTATTTCCGACGGTCCGGAAGCACCGCACGACATTCTGCGTCTGCGTGGTGTTCATGCTGTTACTCGTTACATCGTTAACGAAGTACAGGACGTATACCGTCTGCAGGGCGTTAAGATTAACGATAAACACATCGAAGTTATCGTTCGTCAGATGCTGCGTAAAGCCACCATCGTTAACGCAGGTAGCTCCGACTTCCTAGAAGGCGAACAGGTTGAATACTCTCGCGTCAAGATCGCAAACCGCGAACTGGAAGCGAACGGCAAAGTGGGGGCAACTTACTCCCGCGATCTGCTGGGTATCACCAAAGCGTCTCTGGCAACCGAGTCCTTCATCTCTGCAGCATCGTTCCAGGAAACTACACGTGTCCTGACCGAAGCCGCTGTTGCAGGTAAACGTGATGAACTGCGCGGTCTGAAAGAGAACGTTATCGTTGGTCGTCTGATCCCAGCCGGTACGGGTTATGCGTATCACCAGGATCGTATGCGCCGCCGTGCCGCAGGTGAGGCTCCGGCTGCACCGCAGGTGACTGCAGAAGACGCATCTGCCAGCCTGGCAGAACTGCTGAACGCAGGTCTGGGTGGTTCTGACAACGAGTAATCGTTAATCCACAAATAACTTAAAAACCCGCTTCGGCGGGTTTTTTTATGGGTTTAGTTCAGAATTCATATAGTTAACCAGAAATATTAAGAAAGGCAGGGCGAAACGAGGAAGAAGCTTTTCGCCCTGGACAACATTCCTGCTGACGGCACTACCATAAAAAAACGGAAGACTTTCAACAAGTTTCCGTTTTCCATCTTTCGTAACTGCTCGGAATAAATTTATGCTCTTACATTCAGTCTCAAAACCGTTGCGAGGCGCGTCCCAGATAGCTGTCCCAGTCTTTCCATACCGGCTGCAAGCCCTGGGCGGTCAACGCGGCGGCAACAACTTCTGGCCTGCGATCGTCGTGCGGTGAGAATTGTTCCAGTTCAGGGTGACCGTCGGCATAGCCACCTGGCTGCGTTTTCGAGAAGGCGCTGACGTTATTTATTGCCAGCGGAATAACGCGATCGCGAAACCACGGTGATTCCCGCGTGGAGAGTGAGAGTTCAATCTCCGGCGCAAACAGGCGGAAGGAGCAGATGGTTTGCACTAGCTGGCGTTCATCCATAATCGACGCTGGTTCAATGCCGCCAGTACATGGCCGCAACCGTGGGAAGGAGACAGAGTAGCGGCTTTGCCAGTAATGCTGTTGCAGCCACAGCAAATGCTCGGCAACCATGTAGCAGTCAACGCGCCAGTTGTCGGAAAGGCCGATTAGCGCGCCAAGGCCTATCTTATCAATCCCCGCACGACCCAGTCGGTCTGGTGTTTCCAGTCGCCAGAAGAAGTCCTGTTTTTTCCCTTTCAGATGATGGCGGGCATACGTCGCCTCGTGATATGTCTCCTGATAAACCATTACCCCATCCAGACCAAGTTGCTTTAACTTGGCGTATTCCGCTTCTGTCAGTGGTTGTACTTCCATCTGTAGCGAAGAGAACTGTTCACGCAGGATAGGAAGGTGGCGACGAAAGTAATCCATCCCTACTTTCGCCTGATGTTCACCGGTGACCAGCAACAGATGCTCAAAGCCCATTGCCTTAATAGCGGCGCTTTCCCTGGCGATGTCTGCTTCATCCAGCGTTTTGCGCTTGATGCGATTGCTCATGGAAAATCCACAATAGGTGCAGTCGTTAGCACAAAGATTAGAAAGATAGAGCGGGACGTAGAAGTTGACGGTATTGCCAAATCGTTGGCGTGTCAGACGTTGCGCCCGTTGGGCCAGTGGTTCCAGATAATCACTGGCGGCAGGCGAGAGCAATGCCATCATGTCGTCGCGGGTAAGTGACGGCGCATTTAGCGCCCGCTCTACGTCAGCGGCCGTTTTACTGTTGATGCGCAGACGGATGTCGTCCCAGTCCAGTTCTCGCCAGCGATTGCTGAAGGTTTTCATGCTGAAACCTCCAGAAATCCGGTCAGTGGGCTGGTGGCATGAGCAAAGCTACTTCGGCTGCCAGGCCCAGCCTGACGCGCCAGCAGGCCAGCTTCTACTGCCAGACGAAATGCTTTTGCCATGTTGATGGGATCGTCCGCGACGGCAATCGCTGTATTTACTAATACGGCGTCGGCCCCCATTTCCAGCGCCTGCGCGGCATGACTCGGAACGCCGATGCCCGCATCAACCACCACCGGAACCGTGGCTTGCTGGATAATAATCTCCAGCATGGCGCGGGTTTCCAGTCCCTGATTAGAGCCAATTGGTGCGCCGAGCGGCATTACCGCCGCGCAACCGACTTCTTCCAGACGTTTGCACAATACCGGATCGGCACTGCAGTAGGGCAGCACGACAAACCCCTGCTGCACCAGTGTTTCGGCAGCTTTCAGGGTTTCGATGGGATCGGGCAACAACCAGCGGGCGTCAGGGTGAATCTCCAACTTCAGCCAGTGTGTGCCTAACGCCTCACGTGCCAGGTGAGCAGCGAAAATGGCTTCTTCTGCTGTTTTCGCCCCGGAAGTATTCGGCAGCAGCGTCATACCCGCAGCGATAAGCGGATCGAGGATAGCGTCGTTGTGCTGGCGCAAGTCGACGCGTTTCATTGCCAGCGTCACCAGTTGACTGCCGGAAGCGCGGATCGCCTCCACCATCAGTTGCGAAGAGGCGAATTTCCCGGTGCCGGTAAACAGATGTGAATCAAACGTTTTGTCCGCAATACGTAACATCTCATCCCCCTGCAATAACCTGAAAAAGCAGGATCTGGTCGCCATCCTGCACGATATGTTGCGCCCATTGCTCGCGCGGGACGATTTGTTGATTAATCGCCAGCGCTGCGCCCGCTTGTTGTTGATTGAGTTGCTCCAGCAGCTCGTGAACAGTTTGTCCGGCGGCGAACTGCATCGGTTGATCGTTAAACAGGATCTGCATTGCATCCTCCACATACAGGGCATTCTGTGGCGCGGCGCAACGCCAGGCTGCGCCACTGGTTCGATTTACCGTCGAACAAACGGAGTTCTCCCGCAGGTGTCTCTATATCGCTTAATAACTTAATTGCTTCCAGTGCCTGCAAAGTACCCATAACCCCGACCACCGGGCCAACCACGCCCGCCGTGCGGCAGTTGCGTTCAGGCTCCAGGTTATCCGGCCACAGACAGCGATAACACCCCTGTTCCCAGGGCGGCGTCAGTACCATCAACTGACCACCAAAACCGACCGCGCTGGCGGTGATAAGCGGCGTGTTGAGTGCCACGCAGGCGGCGTTAATCTCCTGGCGAGTCGCCATATTGTCGGTACAGTCGAGCACCACATCGGCTTGTGCTACCGCATCTTTTAAGGCATGACCCGTTAGCCGTTGTTGTAATGCCATCAGTTGAATATCGGGATTCAATTGCGTCAGTCGCTGTTGGCAGACCTGCGATTTCGGGCGGTCGATATCTTCAGTGGTAAAGAGGATTTGCCGCTGCAGATTACTCAAATGCACATCGTCGTCATCTGCCAGCACCAGAGTTCCGATACCAGCGCCAGCCAGGTACAGCGCAGCAGGCGTACCCAGCCCGCCAAGGCCGATAATCAGCACCTGGCTGTCGAGCAGTTTTTGCTGGCCTTCAATGGCGATGTCATCGAGCAGGATTTGGCGGCTATAACGCATAAAATCACGGTCATTCATCGCCAACTCCTGCAATTTCCAACAACTGAGCTGTTGCCGCACGCCAGTCTGTCGCCTGGGTAATGGCACTGACGACGGCGATGCTACCGACACCCGTCGCCATCACCGCAGGTGCGCGCGCCAGACTGATACCACCAATCGCCACGGTGGGATAATCAGCCAGGCGCTCAATGTGCCGAGCCAGTTGCGCCAGCCCCTGCGGCGCGGAAGGCATCTGTTTGGTTTGCGTGGGGAACACATGCCCCAGTGCGATATAAGAAGGGCGTGCTGCCAGCGCGACGTCGATTTCCATGTCATCATGGGTCGAAACGCCCAGCCGCAGGCCTGCCGCGCGGATAGCGGCGAGATCGGTGGATTGCAAATCTTCCTGCCCCAGATGGACACCATACGCCTGATGCCTGATCGCCAGTTGCCAGTAATCGTTGATAAACAGTCGTGCGTTATAGCGGTGACCCAGTTCAATTGCCGCTACGACATCAGCTTCCACCTCTTCATCGCGCTGATCTTTAATGCGTAGCTGGAGGGTGCGCACGCCCGCGTCCAGCATGCGTTCGATCCACTGCACACTGTCCACTACTGGATACAGCCCTAAACGAAAAGGTACACGAGGAAAATCAGGCTGATACATCATGCTTCCTCCTTACGCAGGTAGATTTCTCCGCCTCTGGCGCGGAAGTTCTCCGACATATCCGCCATTCCTACTTCAATGGTTTGCGCGGCGGCATAATCGCGCACTTCCTGGCTGATTTTCATCGAGCAGAATTTCGGTCCACACATCGAGCAGAAATGGGCGACCTTGCCAGACTCTTGCGGCAGGGTTTCATCGTGGTAAGCGCGGGCGGTAAACGGATCGAGGGCCAGATTAAACTGGTCTTCCCAGCGAAATTCGAAACGGGCTTTCGACATGGCGTTATCGCGAATTTGTGCGCCCGGATGCCCCTTTGCCAGGTCGGCGGCGTGGGCGGCAATCTTATAGGTGATAAGTCCCTGCTTAACGTCTTCTTTATTGGGCAGACCCAGGTGCTCTTTTGGCGTTACGTAGCAGAGCATCGCGCAGCCAAACCAGCCAATCATCGCTGCGCCAATCCCCGAAGTGAAATGGTCATAGCCCGGCGCAATGTCGGTAGTCAGCGGCCCGAGGGTATAGAACGGTGCTTCGTGGCAGTGCTCTAACTCCTCGGTCATATTGCGGCGAATCATTTGCATCGGCACATGCCCGGGGCCTTCAATCATCACCTGCACGTCATACTCCCAGGCGATTTTGGTCAGTTCGCCCAGCGTATGCAGCTCGGCAAACTGTGCTTCATCGTTAGCATCCTGAATCGAACCGGGACGCAGGCCATCGCCCAGCGACAGCGAAACGTCATAAGCGGCGCAGATTTCACAAATTTCGCGGAAGTGTTGATAGAGGAAGTTTTCCTGATGATGGGAGAGGCACCATTTCGCCATAATCGAACCGCCGCGCGACACAATACCGGTCAGACGTTTAGCGGTCATTGGCACGTAGCGCAGGAGAACGCCCGCATGAATCGTGAAGTAATCTACACCTTGCTCGGCCTGTTCCAGCAGCGTGTCTCGGAACGTTTCCCAGGTAAGATCTTCAGCGATCCCGTTAACCTTTTCCAGCGCCTGATAGATCGGCACAGTACCGATCGGCACCGGGCTGTTGCGCAAAATCCACTCGCGGGTTTCGTGAATATAGCGACCGGTAGAGAGATCCATCACAGTATCCGCTCCCCAGCGCGTGGACCACACCAGTTTTTCCACTTCTTCTTCAATGGAAGAGGTGACCGCTGAGTTGCCGATATTGGCATTCACTTTCACCAGAAAGTTGCGACCAATGATCATTGGCTCAGATTCCGGATGATTGATATTGGCGGGGATAATGGCGCGTCCGGCAGCGACTTCGTCACGGACAAACTCCGCGGTGATATTTTCCGGCAGGCGAGCGCCAAAGCTCATACCCGGATGCTGGTGGCGCAAAACTTCGCTACGGATGCGCTCGCGCCCCATGTTCTCGCGAATGGCGATGAACTCCATCTCCGGCGTGATGATGCCCCGGCGGGCGTAGTGTAACTGCGTAACGCGATGGCCTGCTTTGGCGCGTTTTGGCGTTAATACGCCGCTAAAACGCAATTCATCGAGGCCATCATCCGCCAGTCGCGCTTTAGTGTAATCGGAACTGCGAACGGTGAGTGCTTCAGTGTCGCCGCGTGCATCGATCCACGGCTGGCGCAGTTTTGCCAGCCCTTGCTGTACGTTAATCGCGATTTGCGGGTCGCCATACGGGCCGGAGGTATCGTAGACCGGAATCGCTTCATTTTCTTCGTACTGTGGCTGTTCTTTGCTGCCGCCGATTAGCGTCGGGCTAAGCTGGATCTCACGCATCGGCACGCGCACGCCAGGATGTGTGCCGGTGATGTAAATCCGTTTTGAGTTGGGAAAGGCGGTGCCTTCCAGGGTATCGATAAAATGTTGGGCCTGGGCGCGTTGCTCGCGGCGGGTCAGTTTTGTTGCAGACATAGCTCATTCCAAAAGTTAAGGACGTGGCTTGTCAGACGACGGATGAAGCAAGAGATGATCGCCGCAAAGGCGATGCAATAGCAGATTAACTCTTGTTCCCTTCGCAGGTATTAGCCTGATCAGGTTCCGCGGATCCCGAATGAACGGTCTCAGCCAGTTAAGGCACTCCGACAAGAAATTAGCCCCGCAAACGGGGCGTTGAATGTAAATTACGCGTTAACAGCGCATAACTCAAGCAAGATGTTTGAGGCGGGCAGCGTCAAGCACCAGCAGAATTAGCTTATCTTCCAGCACAAAGCGTGCTTCCAGCGCTTCACCGATGTCAGATAAAACCTGTTGAAACTCAAGATAATTATCATGATCTATGGCGGTTTCCAGACTGGAATCGTAGTAATCCATAATCTGCTGCGTGTTGGCTTCCAGTTGCGGCCAAATCTTCGCGGCGCGAGCGAGCTGCCCGTTGCCTTCCAGTTTATGCAGAATGCGCTCATAAATACTGAAATGCCCGGCAGAAAGGTAATCGACCAGACTCTGGCAAAAATCATCAAGGGCTTTTTCGTTTAGCCTCATGTACGATTCTTTGCCAGGCTTAATGCCAACCAAATTGTAGTAAGCCACGAGCAGATGCTTACGTACATGTAGCCAGCGATCAACCAGTTTGTTACTTCCTCTGACGTGTTCCGTCAGGTTATCGAGCTGGTTAAGCATGATTGACTCCGCAAGTTTGTCTTCAAAAACTGCTCAGTGAGAATGTAAAAAACATGTTAAACATGCCAGTGAAGCAAAGGTAGTGCAAGAGCTATGGATCGTATAATTGAAAAATTAGATCACGGTTGGTGGATAGTCAGCCATGAGCAAAAATTATGGTTGCCGAAGGGAGAATTGCCATATGGCAAAGCGGCAAATTTTGATCTTGTGGGTCAGCGCGCACTGCAGATAGGCGAATGGCAAGGAGAACCTGTTTGGCTGGTACAACAGCAGCGTCGCCATGATATGGGCTCGGTGCGCCAGGTTATTGATCTGGACGTCGGGCTGTTTCAATTAGCCGGACGCGGCGTGCAACTGGCGGAGTTTTACCGTTCGCATAAATACTGCGGATATTGCGGGCATGAAATGTACCCAAGCAAAACCGAATGGGCGATGCTGTGCAGCCACTGCCGTGAGCGTTACTACCCACAAATCGCTCCCTGCATTATCGTTGCCATCCGTCGCGATGATTCGATCCTACTTGCCCAGCATACCCGGCATCGTAACGGTGTCCATACGGTACTCGCCGGATTTGTCGAAGTCGGAGAAACCCTCGAACAGGCGGTCGCGAGGGAAGTGATGGAAGAGAGTGGCATCAAAGTCAGGAATTTGCGTTATGTGACCTCTCAGCCGTGGCCGTTTCCTCAGTCGCTGATGACTGCGTTTATGGCGGAGTATGACAGTGGTGACATCGTGATTGATCCGAAAGAACTGCTGGAGGCGAACTGGTATCGCTACGACGATTTACCATTATTGCCACCACCGGGCACTGTGGCGCGCCGTCTGATAGAAGATACGGTGGCGATGTGTCGGGCAGAGTATGAGTGATGATACACTGACCGCCTGACGCACTAAGGAACAGCCAAAATGACCGAACTCAAAAACGATCGTTATCTGCGGGCGCTGCTGCGCCAGCCCGTTGATGTCACTCCAGTATGGATGATGCGCCAGGCGGGTCGCTACCTACCGGAATATAAAGCTACTCGCGCTCAGGCGGGCGATTTTATGTCGTTGTGCAAAAACGCCGAGCTGGCGTGCGAAGTCACCTTGCAGCCGCTACGTCGCTATCCGCTGGACGCGGCGATTCTGTTTTCCGATATTCTCACCGTTCCGGATGCAATGGGGTTAGGACTCTATTTTGAAGCCGGAGAAGGCCCGCGATTCACCTCGCCAGTCACCTGTAAAGCAGACGTCGATAAACTGCCGATTCCGGATCCGGAAGATGAACTGGGTTACGTGATGAACGCAGTACGTACCATTCGTCGCGAACTGAAAGGCGAAGTACCACTAATTGGTTTTTCCGGCAGCCCGTGGACGCTGGCGACCTACATGGTGGAAGGCGGTAGTAGCAAAGCTTTCACCGTGATCAAAAAAATGATGTATGCCGATCCGCAAGCGCTGCATGCGCTACTCGATAAATTGGCGAAAAGCGTCACCCTGTACCTGAACGCGCAAATCAAAGCCGGTGCGCAGGCGGTGATGATTTTCGACACCTGGGGCGGCGTGCTCACCGGACGTGACTATCAACAGTTCTCGCTCTACTACATGCATAAAATTGTCGATGGGTTGCTGCGTGAAAACGACGGCCGCCGTGTGCCGGTAACACTGTTTACCAAAGGCGGTGGACAGTGGCTGGAAGCGATGGCGGAAACTGGTTGCGATGCGCTGGGTCTCGACTGGACAACGGATATCGCTGATGCGCGCCGCCGCGTGGGTAATAAAGTCGCGTTGCAGGGCAATATGGACCCATCGATGCTGTATGCGCCGCCAGCCCGCATTGAAGAAGAAGTGGCGACAATTCTTGCCGGTTTCGGTCATGGTGAAGGTCATGTCTTCAACCTTGGTCACGGCATTCACCAGGATGTACCGCCAGAACATGCCGGTGTCTTTGTGGAGGCAGTACATCGGTTGTCCGAACAGTACCACCGTTAAGGAGTGATTATGGATCTCGCGTCATTACGCGCTCAACAACTTGAACTGGCCTCTTCTGTGATCCGCGAGGATCGACTCGATAAAGATCCTCCGGATCTGATCGCCGGAGCCGATGTTGGGTTTGAGCAGGGCGGAGATGTGACGCGAGCGGCAATAGTGCTGCTGAAATATCCCACTCTTGAGCTGGTGGAGTATAAAGTGGCTCGCATCGCCACCACCATGCCTTACATTCCTGGTTTTCTTTCCTTCCGCGAATATCCTGCGCTGCTGGCAGCGTGGGAGATGCTGTCGCAAAAACCGGATTTAGTGTTTGTCGACGGTCATGGGATCTCGCATCCGCGTCGTCTTGGCGTCGCCAGTCATTTTGGCTTATTAGTCGATGTGCCAACCATTGGCGTGGCGAAAAAACGGCTATGCGGTAAATTCGAACCACTCTCCAGCGAACCGGGCGCGCTGTCGCCGTTGATGGACAAAGGCGAGCAACTGGCCTGGGTCTGGCGTAGCAAAGCGCGCTGTAATCCGCTGTTTATTGCTACTGGTCATCGGATCAGCGTGGATAGCGCGCTGGCGTGGGTACAACGCTGCATGAAAGGCTATCGTCTGCCAGAACCAACGCGCTGGGCGGATGCTGTGGCCTCGGAACGTCCGGCGTTCGTGCGCTATACAGCAAATCAGCCCTAATTCAGGTAAACTGCGGATAATTTCCGTATTTGAGAACTCAACATGTTACAAAACCCGATTCATCTGCGTCTGGAGCGCCTGGAAAGCTGGCAGCACGTTACTTTTATGGCCTGCTTATGCGAACGCATGTACCCCAATTACGCCATGTTCTGCCAGCAAACCGGCTTCGGTGATGGGCAGATTTACCGTCGCATTCTTGATCTCATCTGGGAAACGCTGACTGTCAAAGACGCAAAAGTGAATTTCGACAGTCAACTGGAGAAATTTGAGGAAGCTATCCCTTCAGCAGATGATTTCGATCTGTACGGTGTTTATCCGGCAATCGATGCCTGCGTGGCGTTAAGTGAACTGGTTCATTCGCGTTTGAGTGGCGAAACACTGGAACACGCTGTGGAAGTCAGTAAGACTTCCATCACCACCGTTGCGATGCTGGAAATGACCCAGGCTGGTCGCGAAATGAGCGATGAAGAGCTGAAAGAAAACCCGGCCGTTGAGCAAGAATGGGACATTCAGTGGGAAATATTCCGACTTTTAGCCGAGTGCGAAGAACGCGACATTGAGCTGATAAAAGGCCTTAGGGCAGACCTGCGTGAGGCGGGTGAGAGCAATATTGGTATAATTTTTCAGCAATAAGACCAGAAAACGTGAATTAACGCCTGATTTGTCGTACCTGGAGTCTTCCCTTTCGCCCCCCGTCTGGTCTACATTTGGGGGGCGAAAAAAAGTGGCTATCGGTGCGTGTATGCAGGAGAGTGCTATTCTGGCATTTCCGTCGCACTCGATGCTTAGCAAGCGATAAACACATTGTAAGGATAACTTATGAACAAGACTCAACTGATTGATGTAATTGCAGAGAAAGCAGAACTGTCCAAAACCCAGGCTAAAGCTGCTCTGGAGTCCACTCTGGCTGCAATTACTGAGTCTCTGAAAGAAGGCGATGCTGTACAACTGGTTGGTTTCGGAACCTTCAAAGTGAACCACCGCGCTGAGCGTACTGGCCGCAACCCGCAGACCGGTAAAGAAATCAAAATCGCCGCAGCTAACGTACCGGCATTTGTTTCTGGCAAGGCACTGAAAGACGCAGTTAAGTAAGATTGCGTGGCAGTGAACAGTTTTAACGAAGGGGTGGTTTCACCCCTTTTGTCTTTCTGGCGTCGCACATTGATGCTGGCAGGCGTGCTGTTTCTCTCTGCCTGTAGCCACAACTCTTCACTTCCCCCTTTTACCGCCAGTGGGTTTGCCGAAGACCAGGGTGCAGTGCGCATCTGGCGAAAAGACAGCGGCGATAATATCCATCTGCTTGCCGTGTTCAGTCCGTGGCGCAATGGCGATACCACTACCCGTGAATACCGCTGGCAGGGCGATAACCTCACGCTTATCAATATCAACGTTTACAGCAAACCGCCGGTGAATATCCGCGCACGCTTTGACGAGCGCGGTGACCTGAGCTTTATGCAACGTGAATCCGACGGGCAAAAGCAGCAGCTTTCTAACGATCAAATCGATTTATACCGTTATCGTGCAGACCAGATCCGCCAGATTAGCGACGCCTTACGTCAGGGGAGAGTGGTACTGCGTCAGGGACGCTGGCATGCGATGGAACAGACTGTGACTACCTGCGAAGGGCAAACCATTAAGCCTGATTTAGATTCGCAGGCGATAGCGCATATCGAGCGCCGCCAGAGCCGCTCTTCTGTTGATGTGAGCGTGGCATGGCTGGAAGCGCCCGAGGGTTCACAATTACTGTTAGTGGCAAACTCTGATTTTTGTCGCTGGCAACCCAACGAGAAGACGTTCTGATTTACCAGTGGCCCATACCCATATGGCCGTCACCACCTCCGCAGCCACCGTAACCCATGCCCATTCCGACACCGCGTGGAATACCCGCTTCAGCCATCGCAATATCCCGTTTAACTCGCAATTCATCTAATGACTGACGTAAAGTCTCCATCTCTTTGGCGACTGCGTTAATTTTGCTGCTATCCGGTGGATTAGCGGCTAACAGGGCGTTGTATTCATAACGCTTCGTCACCAGTTGTTGTTGCAGCGCGCTGCTTTGGGCGTAAAAGTCATTATGGATTTTCTGCCACGCAGTTCGTTGTTCGCTGGTCAAAGGCGCTGCATTTTGCTGCCACATACTGTGTCCGCCGTGGGCAAATGCAGTTGTTGAGCCTATCGCCATTGCTGAAAACGCCATCATCACCAGGGCAATCTTCGTGTTCCGTTTCATGGTTAATCCTCCAGTGGTTGTCTTACTTTACGTATTGCATCTTTCGTGCCAACGATGAAACACCGATGTAACGGGCAATCTGGCGCGGTTAGCGAGTAAAAATGACCCGATTGTGGTGGGTAGCGAGTCATTTTTACTCATTGAAAGATAAGCGTTTGTGTTACAGCGCAGGGTAGGGGGCAATAAAAGATGGCATGATTTGTGCTGTCAAAAAGGGATGAACAGGCAAAGAAGATGCGTTTTATGCAACGTTCTAAAGACACATTAGCCAAATGGTTAAGCGCGATCCTCCCCGTAGTCATTGTTGGGCTGGTGGGATTGTTTGCGGTGACGGTGATTCGCGATTATGGGCGGGCAAGCGAGGCTGACCGCCAGGCATTACTGGAAAAAGGTAATGTGCTCATTCGCGCTCTGGAGTCAGGAAGTCGCGTAGGGATGGGGATGCGAATGCACCATGTGCAGCAACAGGCACTTCTGGAAGAGATGGCAGGCCAGCCAGGGGTGTTGTGGTTTGCGGTCACCGATGCGCAGGGCATTATCATTCTTCACAGTGACCCAGAAATGGTCGGGCGTGCACTCTATTCGCCTGATGAAATGCGGCAGTTAAAGCCAGAGGAAAACTCCCGCTGGCGACTGCTTGAGGACGCGGAAAAAACGCCTGCGCTTGAGGTCTATCGTTTGTTTCAGCCCATGTCAGCCTCCTGGAGGCATGGGATGCATAATATGCCGCGCTGTAACGGCAAACCTGAGCCACAGGCAGATGCACAACAGGCTATTTTTATCGCTGTTGATGCCAGTGATCTGGTTGCAACCCAGATTGGGGAGAAGCGCAATACCCTGATTATTCTCTTTGCTCTGGCGACGGTATTGCTGGCGAGCGTGTTGTCATTCTTCTGGTATCGCCGTTACCTTCGCTCGCGCCAGTTATTGCAGGATGAAATGAAGCGCAAAGAGAAGCTGGTGGCGCTGGGGCATCTGGCGGCAGGCGTCGCCCACGAAATCCGTAACCCACTTTCATCGATTAAAGGACTGGCGAAATATTTTGCCGAGCGCACGCCCGCGGGGGGCGAAGCGCATCAACTGGCGCAGGTGATGGCGAAAGAAGCCGACCGTTTGAATCGCGTGGTGAGCGAACTGCTGGAACTGGTCAAGCCAACGCACCTTGCTTTGCAGGCGGTGGAGCTCAATACCCTGATTAACCATTCATTACAACTGGTGAGCCAGGACGCTCAGAGTCGTGAGATACAGTTGTGCTTTAACGCTAACAACGGGTTGCCGGAAATTCAGGCCGACCCGGACAGACTGACTCAGGTACTGTTAAATCTTTATCTCAATGCTATTCAGGCTATTGGTGAGCATGGCGTGATTAGTGTGACGGCAAGTGAAAGCGGCAATGGCGTGAAAATTAACGTTACCGACAGCGGTAAGGGAATTGCGGCAGATCAACTGGAGGCTATCTTCACCCCGTACTTCACCACCAAAGCCGAAGGCACCGGGCTGGGGCTGGCGGTTGTGCATAATATTGTTGAACAACACGGTGGTACAATTCAGGTCGCCAGCCAGGAGGGGAAAGGTGCAACATTCACCCTCTGGCTTCCGGTGAATATTAATCGTAAGGACCCACAAGGATGAAGCACGATAACATCGATATTCTGGTGGTGGATGATGACATTAGCCACTGCACCATCTTGCAGGCATTGCTACGTGGCTGGGGCTATAACGTCGCGCTGGCGAACAGCGGGCGACAGGCGCTGGAGCAGGTGCGGGAACAGGTTTTTGATCTTGTGCTTTGCGATGTGCGAATGGCGGAGATGGACGGCATCGCCACGCTGAAAGAGATTAAAGCGTTAAATCCGGCAATTCCGGTGCTGATTATGACCGCTTACTCCAGCGTCGAGACGGCGGTAGAAGCGCTGAAAACCGGGGCACTGGATTATCTCATCAAGCCGCTGGATTTCGATAACTTGCAGGCAACGCTGGAAAAGGCGCTTGCTCATACGCAGATTGTCGCTTCTGAAACGCCTACCGTGCTAGCCAGCCAGTTTGGGATGGTTGGGAAAAGCCCGGCGATGCAACACTTACTCAGTGAAATAGCCCTCGTCGCACCATCGGAAGCCACGGTGTTGATCCACGGCGATTCTGGCACCGGCAAAGAGTTGGTTGCCAGAGCAATTCACGCCAGTAGCGCACGTAGTGAAAAACCGCTGGTAACGCTCAACTGTGCGGCACTCAACGAATCCTTACTGGAGTCCGAATTGTTCGGTCATGAAAAAGGGGCGTTTACCGGTGCCGATAAACGGCGGGAAGGGCGCTTTGTTGAGGCGGACGGCGGCACGTTGTTTCTCGATGAAATTGGCGATATTTCTCCAATGATGCAGGTTCGTCTGCTGCGTGCCATTCAGGAGCGTGAAGTCCAGCGTGTTGGCAGCAACCAGACTATTTCTGTCGATGTCCGGCTGATTGCCGCGACCCATCGCGATCTTGCCGCAGAGGTGAATGCCGGGCGTTTTCGCCAGGATCTCTACTATCGACTGAACGTGGTGGCGATTGAAGTGCCGGCGCTACGTCAACGGCGGGAAGATATTCCTCTGTTGGCAGATCATTTTCTGCAGCGCTTTGCTGAACGTAATCGCAAGGCGGTAAAAGGCTTTACGCCGCAGGCGATGGATCTGCTAATTCACTACGACTGGCCGGGGAATATTCGTGAACTGGAAAACGCAGTGGAACGGGCGGTGGTGCTACTGACCGGGGAATATATTTCCGAACGCGAGCTGCCGCTGGCGATTGCCAGTACGTCGATTCCGCTGGTGCAAAGTCAGGATATTCAGCCGCTGGTGGAAGTGGAAAAGGAGGTGATTCTGGCGGCGCTGGAGAAAACGGGCGGCAACAAAACCGAAGCCGCCCGCCAGTTAGGGATCACGCGCAAAACGCTATTGGCAAAACTGTCGCGTTAGTTCTGCTCGCGTTCGATGGCGCGCCAGCCGATATCTTTCCGGCAGAAGCAATCATCCCAGTGGATATCGGTCATTAAGGCATAAGCGCGTTTCTGCGCTTCTGCCACGGTATGACCCAGCGCGGTGACGCACAGTACGCGCCCGCCGCTGGTGATCACCTGCTCGTCATCTGCCAGTTTCGTACCCGCATGGAACACTTTGCCGTCTTCCACTTCTTCCAGCGGCAGGCCGTGGATCACATCGCCGGTGCGGTAATCCCCTGGATATCCACCCGCAGCCATCACCACGCCGAGAGAAGCACGTTCATCCCACTCGGACGTTTTCTCGTCCAGCTTGCCTTCACAGGCCGCCAGGCAGAGTTCAACCAGATCGGACTTCATGCGCAGCATAATCGGCTGGGTTTCCGGATCGCCAAAGCGGCAGTTAAACTCGATAACCTTCGGATTACCCTGTTTGTCGATCATCAAACCCGCGTAGAGAAAACCGGTGTAGGTGTTGCCTTCCGCCGCCATGCCTTTTACGGTTGGCCAGATGATGCGTTCCATCGTGCGCTGATGAACTTCATCGGTCACAACTGGCGCAGGAGAGTAAGCACCCATCCCGCCGGTGTTCGGCCCGGTATCTTTATCGCCTACGCGTTTGTGATCCTGGCTGGTGGCCATTGGCAGCACATGTTCGCCGTCCACCATCACGATAAAGCTCGCTTCTTCGCCGTCGAGGAACTCTTCGATCACAATGCGATGACCCGCGTCGCCAAAAGCGTTGCCCGCCAGCATATCGTGAACAGCCGCTTCAGCTTCTTCCAGTGTCATCGCCACGATAACACCTTTCCCGGCGGCCAGACCGTCCGCTTTGATAACGATCGGTGCGCCTTTCTCACGCAGATACGCTAATGCAGGTTCTACTTCGGTGAAGTTCTGGTATTCCGCCGTAGGGATCTTATGGCGGGCCAGGAAATCTTTAGTAAATGCTTTCGAGCCTTCCAGTTGTGCGGCACCTGCGGTTGGGCCGAAGATTTTCAGCCCAGCGGCGCGGAAGGTATCAACCACGCCTTTCACCAGCGGTGCTTCCGGGCCGACGATGGTTAGGTCGATCTTTTCGTTTTGCGCGAAATCCAGCAGCGCCGGGATATCGGTCACGCCGATAGCGACGTTTTGCAGCGCAGGTTCCAGCGCCGTTCCCGCATTACCTGGTGCGACAAATACGGTCTCAACCAGCGGCGATTGCGCCGCTTTCCAGGCCAGCGCGTGTTCGCGCCCGCCGTTACCAATCACTAATACTTTCATCTGTCGCTCCATTAATGGCGGAAGTGGCGCATGTCGGTGAAGAGCATCGCAATACCGTGCTCGTCGGCGGCAGCAATCACTTCGTCATCACGGATAGAACCGCCAGGCTGGATTACGCAGGTCACGCCCGCAGCGGCGGCGGCATCAATACCGTCGCGGAACGGGAAGAACGCGTCAGAAGCCATCGAGGAACCTTTCACTTCCAGACCTTCATCGGCGGCTTTAATACCGGCGATTTTCGCGGAGTACACGCGGCTCATCTGGCCCGCGCCAATCCCGATGGTCATATTGTTTTTGGCATAGACGATGGCGTTGGATTTCACGAACTTCGCCACCTTCCAGCAGAACAGCGCATCACGTAGTTCCTGCTCGGTCGGCTGGCGTTTAGTCACCACGCGCAGTTCTTCTGCGCCAACCATGCCCAGATCGCGATCCTGAACCAGCAAACCGCCATTCACGCGTTTGAAATCGAGGCCCGGAACACGCTCGCCCCACTGACCACAGGTCAGGACGCGCACGTTCTGTTTGGCGGCGGTGATTTTCAGGGCTTCTTCGCTGGCGGACGGCGCAATGATCACTTCAACAAACTGACGGGAGATAATAGCCTGCGCGGTTTCAGCATCCAGCTCACGGTTAAAAGCGATAATGCCGCCGAATGCGGAGGTTGGGTCGGTTTTATACGCGCGATCGTAAGCATCAAGGATCGTGCTGCTGATGGCGACACCGCAGGGGTTAGCGTGCTTCACAATCACACAGGCTGGCTCCGCAAATTCTTTCACGCATTCCAGCGCCGCATCGGTATCAGCGATGTTGTTATAGGAAAGGGCTTTACCCTGAACCTGGATTGCGGTGGCAACGGAGGCTTCTTTCACATTCTCTTCTATATAGAAGGCAGCTTGCTGGTGGCTGTTTTCACCGTAGCGCATATCCTGCTTCTTAATGAAGTTCAGGTTAAGTGTGCGCGGGAAGCGGCCAGCCGCTTCTTTACTCTCGCCGTGATAAGCCGGAACCATGCTACCGAAGTAGTTGGCGATCATGCTGTCATAGGCGGCGGTATGTTCGAAGGCTTTGATGGCGAGGTCGAAACGGGTATCGAGAGTCAGAGAACCTTCGTTGGCATCCATCTCTTCAATAATAGCGTCATAGTCGCTGCTCTTAACAACGATAGCGACATCTCTATGATTCTTGGCGGCGGAGCGCACCATGGTTGGGCCGCCGATATCGATGTTCTCAACCGCATCTTCCAGTGAGCAGCCTTCACGGGCCACGGTCTGGGCGAATGGGTACAGGTTAACGACCACCATATCGATAGGTTGGATCTGATGTTCTTCCATAATGGCATCGTCCTGACCGCGACGGCCCAGAATACCGCCGTGCACTTTTGGATGCAGGGTCTTCACGCGTCCATCCATCATCTCCGGGAAACCGGTGTAATCGGAAACTTCGGTCACCGGCAGGCCTTTTTCTGCTAACAGACGGGCAGTGCCCCCTGTCGACAGCAGCTCCACACCGCGTGCAGAAAGTGCCTGGGCGAATTCGACGATACCGGCTTTGTCAGAAACACTGAGCAGAGCGCGGCGGACTGGACGACGTTGTTGCATGGTAAATCCCCTGGATTTGACTATTACAGAGAGCGTTAGCTGAATTTTTCGCAAAAAACTCAGCTAACGCCCCTAACGGGGCATCTTTATTTTTCGCCCGCATTGTAACGAAAACGTTTGCGCAACGCTCGCGAATTTTTTTGTTTCGATGGTGATCTCGATTTTGATTGCCATTAGCGGTTCAGGAATACAGAAATAACGCTGATGATTGTGGATAACTCTGTGTGTAAAAAGGTATAAAGCGGGGTTTTGCTGGGGAATGCAGCAGTCAGTCATTTTTTTGCAATTTTTCTATTGCGGCCTACGGAGAACACCCTATAATGCGCCTCCATCGACACGGCGGATGTGAATCACTTCACACAAACAGCCGGTTCGGTTGAAGAGAAAAAATCCTGAAATTCGGGGTTGACTCTGAAAGAGGAAAGCGTAATATACGCCACCTCGCGACAGTGAGCTGAAAGCCGCGTCGCAACTGCTCTTTAACAATTTATCAGACAATCTGTGTGGGCACTCGAAGATACGGATTCTTAACGTCGCAAGACGCTAAATGAATACCAAGTCTCAAGAGTGAACACGTAATTCATTACGAAGTTTAATT